>JAAYYW010000376.1 GCA_012515195.1 Leptolinea sp. | reverse complement strand
GGAAATAGCCAATCTTTCTCTGATGATCAATTGGAAGTCTTACGCGCCTCTGGCAGCAAGGTTGAACGGATATCCGGTGACGGCACAAGTATTGCAACACAGCTTGAGGAGAGGTGACATATGATAGAGACTGCCATTAATCAACAACACAATCAATCCCCCTTTGAATCGCGGAAGCCTGTGTTAAAGGTCGTTGGTGTGGGCGGTGGAGGAAATAATGCCATCAACCGAATGATCGAACTTGGGATAGAGGGAATTGATTTCATATCCGCAAATACAGATGGCCAGGCTCTAAAGAATTCTCTCGCGCCAGTGACAATTCAGTTAGGCCCCAACCTTACTCGTGGTCTGGGAGCCGGTGGAAAGCCCCAGGTGGGCGAATCGGCTGCTGAAGAAAGTGCGAAAGAAATCCATGCGGCATTACTTGGCGCGGATATGGTATTTATTGCCGCCGGAATGGGCGGCGGTACAGGTACTGGCGCGGCAAGTATCATTGCCAGAGTTGCACAGGCGGTTGGTGCAGTAACTGTCGCCATTGTAAGCCTGCCTTTCTCTTTTGAAGCTGGCCGCCGTCAGATCAACGCCAAAGAAGGACTGGCAAAACTACGCCAGTTTACGGATACTTTGATCACAGTCCCAAATGATCGGCTTCTTCAGATCGCGCCGCATGATCTTCCACTTGAAATGGCATTCCGGCTTGCCGATGACGTTCTCCGTCAGGGTATTCAAGGCATAAGCGAACTGGTTCTGCAACCCGGTGTTATTAATGTTGATTTCGCCCATGTTCGCCAGATGATACAGTCAGGTGGTGTTGCTTTACTGGCAATTGGTCAGGGTGAAGGTGATGAGAAAGCCCGCCAGGCTGTCGAGCGTGCTTTGCATCATCCCCTGCTCGACTCTGTTCCCCTTGATCAGGCAACCGGGATCATTGTCAATTTCACTGGCGGTGAAGATCTCACCTTCCTTGAAGTTGCTGATGCCATGGAGAATCTTCAGAATCGTACAAATAGCCGTGCCAACATCATTCCTGGCATTATTACCGCTCCTCAAATGCATGACCGCGTGCAAGTTATTTTGATCATTACCGGAATTGGATCTACACCTGTTTCTGGTACTGTACTTCAAACATTGCAGGGTATCGCCTCGCAGCCTCCGCGTAAGCAGGAATCCTATTCATCTGTTCAACCGCCTTTTGTACCGCTCTCTGAATCAGAAGATATTCAATTGACTGAAACAGAAGCCCCGGAACGCATGGAAGTAATGGAATACACAGGCGTTTCCAATAATCTGGATGTACCGGCCTTTATCCGCAGGAGAATGCGCTAAAGACCTGTGAAAGGAACGGCCAAATGGAAAAATCAATTTTAACCCGTGTATGCCAGAAGGTTTACAGTCGGCATCCAGAGGTACGAAATACCCAACCCAAGATCACGGAACAGGGAGAGGACAAATTCCTTCTCATATTCACTGGAACGGCGTTTGGCGCAACAGGCAAACCTATTCCACGGACCATAAGGGCAGTTGTCGATTCCACCGGAAAGATCATAAAAATATCTTCTTCTAGATAAGGATAGAGAGCATGGACGCGCTATTCAATAAAGTTGAGATTCTTTTCTGGGACCGGATCACTCCGGCATTATCTGATTCGAAAGTCTTTCAAGTACTCGTAAAAAAGGGATATGACGTTATCCATCAACCAGATATTGAATCCTATCTTCTCTGGGGAATCGGGTCCGCGGTTGTTGGATTATTGACAGGACTGATTTTAAGCGTTCTTTCAGCCGCTTCTTGAAAAGGATACCCATGCGTATAACTCCACCCGAATCAGGATATCACATCCCTGATGGTTACAACCCGAAATCGATCACGGCGCATTCGATAAAATTCAAGAAACCCATTCTATGGGTTTCTGTTCTAATTTTCTTCGCCGCAATAATCCTGGGATACTCACTTGGCACTGGATTGGTCATCAAGTCAGGAGATTTTCAGCCGGTTCTCAACAAATCTCTTTCCTCAGAACAATCCATACTAACTGTTTACGAAGTAACAAATCTGGGACTTGATAAACCAGACCTTTTATCCATTTGGTTCATTCATATAATGCCCGGTGACAATCCTGTTCTAGGATTCACACCTGTTGTTACCATATCAATGATAGATGATCCAAATTTTTCTATCCTTAAAGAATTTTCCCTAGATTCAAATGGATACCCATCGTCAGAGTTCCGGAGTAAATTGAATAAAATTGGTGTATCTTCAGATGGATTTATTGTTCTTGATCAGGCGGCTGTTGCTGCTTTTGTGAACTGGTTTAAAGGAACCGAACTTTCTTCTCCGTCAGGCTTATCATCATACTCTATGGCAGAATATGGCCAGCTACTCAGGGGAATGTGCAATGATTTCCCGCTTGTTGCTGAACATGCTTCCGGTGAATTTCCGTGGTCTATGATTACACCGCTGCATTTTAGAACTTCGTTAGGATTTGATCAAGTAATTGCAAGCATGAGTTTTCTGGTTGACACGGTTTCCCCTAAATGTGAAATGGTTCCCTTGCCTTAATATGAATGAACACCTGGGTGAGGGGGGCACCCAGAT
>JAAYYW010000375.1 GCA_012515195.1 Leptolinea sp. | reverse complement strand
TTTAAGAAGCAACTTGACCGCTGGCCGATGATCGTCATGCTGGCCACCCTTGGCATCATCGTCTCGCAGCCGCTGGGTCCATTCCTTCAGGCCAACGTTACAACCGATCCCGACATCGGCAATATTCGGGTCAAAGAGATCGTCATTTCCAAGCGCGGCGCGGTGAAAGCCCATCGATTCAAGCTGGGGAGCTGAAATTTCACATGCCTGCGCCGCATATCTTCTTTCTGCACGGCGATGACCCGGCGGGGCTGACCGAACGTCTCGACGCTCTGTGTGCCGCAATGGGCGACCCGGCAATGGCCGACCTGAACCTGACCCGCCTTGACGGACGTACCTGCGGCGATAACGACATCCGCAACGCGGCCCTGGCCATTCCCTTCCTTTCAGATCACCGCCTGGTGATTGTGAACAATCCGGGACTGGGAAAACTCTCCACCGATTCGCAGAAAGATCGGTTTACCGCCCTGCTGAATGAGATTCCACCGACCACTCAACTTGTACTGGTCATCGCGGATGAATCAGCCTGGAAGAAGAACACGAAGGGTTCCTGGGAAAAAAGCTGGAAGACCTTGAATTCCGGCCATTTCCTGATGAAATGGGCCAAAGACCACGCGGAGAAGGTCACGGAAGAGGGGTTTCATCTTCCAGACCAACGGGAAATGCCAGCCTGGATCACCACAGAAGCAAAAAAACAGGGTGGACAGTTCACGTTACAGGCGGCTTCCGCCCTGGCGGACTTTACCGGTCCAGATACCCAGATCGCCCGGCAGGAGATCGCCAAGCTGCTTTCGTATGTCGATTATCAACGCGCGGTGACCGATGAGGATGTGTACCTGGTGTCAATATCTCAGAACCAGGCGACCGTTTTCCAGTTCAATGAAGCCGTGGCTGCCGGACAGAAGAGCCAGGGGCTACATCTGCTTCACCAGTTGCTCGAAACCGACGAACCGCTGATGGTTTTCGGCAGCCTGGTCAGCCATTTCAGGCGGTTGTTACTCATCAAGGAATCATTGCAGCACGGGGGAAACATGGAATCCATCCGCAAGGATTTCGGACTATTTGGCCGCAACGCCGAAAAGGCTGTACAGCAATGCCGCCGGTTCAGCCTGGAGGAATTGAAAGCAGCGTTCCTCCGCCTGTCCGAGCTTGACTTTGAGATCAAGAACGGCATCACTCCCGCCGACCTGGCGCTCGAGCTGTTCCTGATGGAGTTGAAAGCGTCTAAAACTTAAGGATCGTTTCACGGACCTCTCCCCACTTCAGGGCATCTTCAATGCCCTTTTCAATCGGGAAATCCGTTTTCCATTTCAATAAACGCAGTGCTTTATCGGCATTGGTGTATGAACCGGCAATGTCGCCCGGTCTCGGGCCGGTCTCGCGCTTGTTGATGGTCTTGCCATAGACTTTCTCAAAGGCAGAAACCAACTCCTTCACGGTCACACCGTTGCCCGTCCCCAGGTTGATCACCAGGTAGTTATCAACCGGATTTCCAGCCCGCTCGAACACACCGTCAAAATCGGTCACCGCGTTGACATGTGCCCGCGCCAGATCCCACACGTGAATAAAATCTCGGATGCCGCTGCCGTCGCGTGTGGGCCAATCTGTTCCGGTGATGTCGAAGGTTGCCTGCTTTCCAAGAGCGGTATCCACCAGTTTTCCCAGCACATGGGTGGGTTCCTTCACATGGATACCAGAGCGCATCTTCGGGTCCGCGCCTATGGGGTTGAAGTAACGCAGGGCGATACCTTTCATGCCGTAAGCCGTGCAAAAATCCTTGAGGATCATTTCCATCATGTATTTGGTGCGGGCGTACGGGCTGGTGGCTTTCAGCGGCGATTCCTCGTTCACCATAAATCCGGGAACCACATCATAAATCGAGGCGGAAGAACTGAACACCAACCGTGGATACCCCAGATCAGACAACGTCTTGAACAATTCCAACGATTTGGACACATTATCTGTGTAATATTCATACGGTTGGCTTACCGATTCCGGCACCACGATCAATGCCGCGCAATGCACTGTGGCCTGAATATCCGGGTGTTCCCGGAAAACTTTTTCCAGTGCCTGCCTGTCGGCAATATCCGCGTGGTAGAAGATCCGTCCGCGGGTGAATTCCTCGCGTCCCGTTATCAGTGAATCCAGAATGACCGGAGTATGCCCGGTATCTTCCAGTGCTGAACAAATGGTGCTGCCAATGTATCCGGCGCCGCCGGTAATGAGAAATTTCATGATGTCCTCTGTGAGTATGTTTTACTGTTACCAGACCGATTATAACCCTACCCGTAGTGTCATTCTTTTCCTTCCGGTTTGTTTTCTTTGGAATATCCACAGGTTTTGCCTGTAAAATGAACATCACATCATTAAAAAGATCGAGGTTTCAACATGTACATAGCGATCGAAGGCGTGATCGGAGTCGGCAAGACTACCCTGGCGCGGTTGCTTCAACCATCTTTCAAAGCCGGGTTGCTGCTGGAAGTCTTTGAGGAAAATCCCTTCCTGAGCGATTTTTACAGCGACCGCGAGCGTTACGCGTTCCAAACCCAGATATTCTTCCTCCTCAGCCGCTACCGCCAACAGAACAGCAACGTGCCCCGCCTGCTGGCAGAAAATGAAAGTCTGATCAGCGATTACACATTCGAAAAGGATTCCCTGTTCGCCCGCATCAATCTGAAAGGTGATGAATTGGAGATGTACCATCGGGTGCACGAAGCTCTGGCGGAAAAAGTCCCAACACCAGACCTGCTGGTCTATTTGCGGGCCAGTATCGGTACCATCATGCAGCGTATCGCCCTGCGAGACCGATCATATGAACGTCAAATAGAACGGTCCTACTTACAGCAGCTTTCCGATGCTTATGAGGAATTCCTGTCACACGCATCCCGTCTTCCTTATCCGGTATTGGTTATTGACACTGAAAACACCGATTACATCCGTTCGGCGGATGAATTAAAAGAGATCGAGAATCGCGTCCGTCAGGCGCTTCAACTCAGTCCCTTCCAACCAACCCTGCCCATTTCCTGAGAGTGAGGTCAGGTTTGTTATAATTTTCGAGGGAAGGATCATCGCATGCGGATCACAAAAGACTCGATGCTTCGCCTGGCGCGCGATACGGCCGCCATTGATGCCAACAAGAATCGTAGTATTGTCTGCGCCTACCTTACCGGGTCCCTGCTGACAGACGATCCTTGTATTGGCGGAACCACCGACATTGACTTGTTTTATGTCCATGCAGACAAACCGGAAAAGACTCGTGAGATCCGTTATCTGAGCGATGACGTCACACTGGATATTGCTCATATCGAACAATCACGGTTCCAGCAGCCGCGTCATTTGCGGGCCGATGCCTGGCTGGGGCCATTCCTATGCGCCAAACCGAAAGTATTTCTTGATTCAAACCACTGGTTTGAATTTACAGAAGCCAGTGTGGCTGCCCAATTTTACAGACCAGAATATGTGCTCGAACGAGCCCGTCCACTTGCCGCGGCTGCCCGCGAAACCTGGATGGATTTTCACCTGGCACAACCGGATACATCGCCTCTCAATATTCTGCGCTACCTGGACTGTCTGCAGAATGCTGGCAACGCGATCGCCCTGCTAAACGGGCTTCCACTGACAGAACGGCGCTTTTTTCTTTTATTACCTGACAGGGCAGCGAAAGTCAACCGTCCTGATCTGGCTACTTCTTTCATAAACACCATCCTTCCCGCAGATATCTCTGATCTGGAGTGGACACAGTGGATCACGGAGTGGGAACAGGCAATGGTAAAAGCGGCTGAACTTCCCGATTGTCCCCACAGTATGGCATCTCCGCGAATCCGGTATTACACCCGGGCCGTATCTGATCTGTCAGATGAAAAACCAGAAGCTGCCGCATGGATAATGGTTCGCAAGTGGACCCGCGCGGCATCCCTCATGACAACTGACCCCATTCTGACTCTGTCCTGGAAACAGGCCTGCCAGACCTTCCTTCAAATTGATGAAACCTTCGAGCCTGTATGGGAACAGTTGGACATGCTGCTGGACTCTGTGGAAGAAACCCTGGACACCTTCGCCTCGGAAAACGGACTATCTGAGTAAGCCCAAAACTGTGGATAAATCGATAAAAACTGTGGATAACTCCCTTTAAGTGTGGATAACTTCGCATAATCTCGCATTAACGCGGTGGATGAATAGCATAGGTTTATCCACTTAATTTGGAAAGGTCTATCCTCCGGGAAGATTTATTTTTCATTTTCCGTAAGTTTCTTTTTTTCTCTATTTTTATCCACACACTTATCAGATTAGAAAAAAATGAAAGTCCCCCATATATCGGGAAGAGAAAGTAATAAAACGCATATATTCGGCTTATTCCGAGGATATTTTTTTTATCCACATATCCCCAGTCCCTACTATGATTACGAAACCCAAATACACTAAATAATAAGATATTAAAGTTTGGCTGAGGGTAAAAACTGTGAATAACAAATAAAACTTACTGATAAAACTTACTGACGGGTGGAAAATAGTATAGTTTTTTTGATTGCTTCCCAGGTTTTTATAAAGTATCATAGAAACAATATTTTCCCAGAAATCATATCTTTAAGGTGAATGTCTTATGTTTTCCTCATCACACCGTCGTTTTAATCCTCTGACGGGGGAATGGGTTCTCGTATCTCCGCATCGCGCGAAACGTCCCTGGCTTGGGCAGGTGGAAAAGACGGGGTCCAATTCGTTGCCGTCCTATGATCCGAATTGTTACCTTTGTCCCGGCAATTTACGCGCCGGTGGCATAAAAAATGAAAAATACACAGGTACATTTGTTTTTGAAAATGATTTTGCGGCTCTTCTTCCCCGTGAAGAAAGAAAAATCGATGAAACAAACCATCCATTAATGAAAGCCTCGGTTGAATCGGGCATTTGCCGGGTTGTATGTTTTTCTCCACGGCACGATCTGACGCTGCCTCAAATGGATCTGCCAAATATTCAGAATGTAGTGGATACCTGGACACGCGAATCAGTTGATCTATCAGCCCGCGAAGAGATAACGTATGTGCAGGTTTTTGAGAACAAAGGCGCCGTGATGGGATGTTCAAATCCGCATCCTCACAGCCAGATATGGGCACAATCGGAAATTCCCAATGAACCGGCCAAAGAGCTGGCCAGCCAGGGGATGTACTACGGTGAGAATCACCGACGGTTATTGCATGATTACCTGGAAGAGGAACACCGGAAAAAAGACCGACTGATAACCGTTAATGATCACTTTACAGCCCTGGTCCCTTTCTGGGGTATTTGGCCTTTTGAGATACTGGTCATTGCCCATTCAAACGCGCAAAAACTGGATGATCTTACCGCCGCGGAAGTCGAATCCCTGGCAGATGTCATCAAGCGGGTCACTACCCGCTACGACAATCTATTCGAAACCTCTTTCCCCTATTCCATGGGATTCCACCAATCTCCAGCGGACGGAAAAGACCACCCCGAATGGGTACTGCACGCCCATTTTTATCCACCGTTGCTTCGTTCAGCCACGGTCAAAAAATTTATGGTAGGTTATGAGCTACTCTCCATGCCACAGCGTGACATCACACCCGAAGTTGCGGCGGAACGACTCAGGGGACTTTCTGATACTGTTCATTACAGTATGGCCGAAACGACATCCTAACGAAATAAGAAAATGAAGCAAGGAACATGACATGGATATTTCACAGAAGGTAATAGACCGGTTCGAACAGAGATTTGGTGGCAAACCAGAACACATCGCGCTGGCTCCCGGACGCGTTAATCTGTTAGGAGAGCATGTTGACTATAACGATGGGTTCGTTCTTCCGGCAGCCATCAATCTTGCCACATGGATCGCGTTCTCACCTTCTGGATCTGAGACAAATACCCTTATCGCCTTTGATCTGAATGAAGAAGCAGTCTTTGACCTAAAGGGGATACCATCCAAAACGGATGCCACCGGAAAAGCGATGGCTGACTGGGTAAAATATCCGGCCGGAATGGCCTGGGCGCTCAGCGAGAAGGGACTGTCTGTACAGGGAATGAACGCTGTTTTCGCATCGGATGTACCCCGTGGAGCCAGCCTAAGTTCTTCCGCTTCTGTGGAAATGACCTTCGGAATAGCCTGGCAGGCTTTGGGCGGTTGGACGATCAAACCCATGGATATGGCGCTGATCGGACAACGGGCTGAGAATCAGTATGTGGGAATGAACTGCGGCATCATGGACCAGTTCGCGTCGGCCTGTGGGGAAAAGGACAGGCTGCTACTTCTTGATTGCCGCAGTCTGGAATACCGTACTCTCCCACTTCCATCCGATGTCTCCATTATCATCGCAGATACATCCGTACGCCGTACGCTTCTTGGAAGCGCATACAACAACCGGAGGAAATCCTGTGAAGAGGCTGTACATTTGTTGAGCGCGAAATTCGATGGGTTGAAATCACTGCGCGATATCAGCGTGGAAGAGTTTGAAAAGTACGCGGATATGCTCCCACAGGAAACCCGTTTGCGCGCGCGTCATGTGGTCAATGAAATTGAACGAACCAATCAGGCGATCCCCTTGCTGGAAAAGGGAGATGTAGATTCTTTTGGACGGTTGATGAATGAGTGCCATGCTTCACTTCGTGATCTATATGAAGTTTCAGGACCGGAGTTAGATTTGATGGCGAGGCTGGCACAGGTTCTTCCCGGTTGTTATGGTGCACGCCAGACCGGGGGAGGTTTCGCTGGATGTACCGTAAATCTTGTGGAAAAAGAACACAGCAACGATTTTTGTCGTATTCTTTCTGATCAATACAAAAAGCAAACAGGACTCGAACCCGCCGTATATATTTGTGAAGCCGCGCGTGGTGCGTTTCTGTTGAAATGAACAAGCGGTCTTTTCGTTTGTTCATAAAATAAACGAAATTTTGTCTAATTTAGTAAATTGGTCTAAAAAAGCATGTTTTTGCGCTTGTATATCTTCTAATTCTTCTGTATGATACATTAGAAGAAGGTTAATAAAAGCCCCTATAAATAGAAAACAGCAAAATAATCCGGAAAGACAAGGAGGAGTACGATGGATATCATCAAAGTGAAAGCTACCTCCCGCACAGCCGCCGTAGCAGGGGCGATTGCTGGGGTGATCCGCGAGAAGAAACACGCCGAGGTTCAAGCCATCGGGGCAGGCGCCGTCAATCAGGCGGTAAAAGCTCTGGTTCTGGCGAAAGGATATCTCGAAGAAGAAAACGTTTCCATTGTATGTGCCCCGGAGTTTGTGGATGTGGATATTGATGGCAAGGTCAGGACAGCCATCAAGATGATCGTCGAACCCCGGTAGATAAAAACAAATCTATCCAATAGCAGGTCCCACGACGGAAAAGTCAACTTCATCTTTTCCAGTTAATTTCTGTTGCACCCGGTTGGCGATTAAGTTGAGATGATCCGGTTGGACCACGTAATCCAGCTCATCTGCTGGAATGCTCAAAACAGGGCAAAGGGTGAACCCGTCTATCCATTCTTCATACAACCGGTTAACCCGTGTCAGGTAATCAGGGCTGATGGATCTTTCGTAATCACGGTCGCGCAACGCGATGCGTTTGACTAGCGTATTGACTGAAGCACGCAGATAGATCACAAGGTCGGGGGGCGACAGGAATTCAACGAGAGTCTGGTACAGAGAGCAATAGGTGGAATAATCCCGGTCGCTGAGATGCCCCTGCAGGTTGAGATTTCTGGCAAAGACTTCGGCATCTTCGTAAATGCTGCGGTCCTGGATGACAGAACCGGTATGATGCAATATTTGATGATGGATGTGAAGCCGCCGTGACAAGAAGAAAACCTGCGACTGGAAACTCCAGCGGCTCATATCGCGATAAAAATCAGCCAGATACGGGTTGTCTGTTTCTGGTTCATAAAATGGCTGCCAACCCAATTTCTCGCAGAGCATGGTCACCAGAGTGGATTTTCCCACCCCGATATTGCCGGCAACAACGATAAATTTATTCATGCGCAGTGTCCTCCAGGGATCCCCAGACCTCATTATAACCACCGTCTTCGGGCAAAACAAAAAAGGCAGCCAGCCGGCTGCCTTATAGTTGGTACTTCTATTTTGGATTATCTGAATTATGCGGGATGAATTGAGTCAGTGGGGCAAACATCCACACAGGCTGCACAATCAACGCACTTGGCTTCGTCGATAACCATGTTGCCATCGATCTCGGAGATCGCGCCTTCGGGGCATTCTGCTTCGCAAGCGCCGCAGTTTATGCAGGTATCGATATCAATTTTATGTGCCATTAGTTTTCCTTCCTCTTGTGTTCCAATATGCAAGTATTTTACTCTCGCGTTCTTTCCACGTGAAGAGTATCACAACTGGATAAAGCGTGTCAATAAATTCGTAATAAAAAACGTAACAAGATTTATTGGAAAAATGTCACTAATTCATTCTTTTCCTGCGATTACCTGAATATGTGTATATTGGCACGTTGTAGTATGATTCACCTAACCTATGAAAACCGTAGACCTTGTCATCCCCGTTTTTAATGAAGAAGAGGTCATTGAACTCTTTCACGCGAAACTGGCTGCCGAACTAAAAACGCTGCCATATGTTTTCACCATCTGGTACATCAATGATGGGTCAAAGGACGATACGGCCAAAAAACTAAAAATCATTTCACACGAAGATGAACGTGTTCGCGTGCTGGAACTCAGCCGGAACTTTGGACACCAGGCAGCGCTGACCGCCGGCCTGGACCGGGCTAATGCCGACTATGTCATTTCGCTGGACGCGGATGGACAGCACCCGCCGGAAATGATCGGCGAGATGCTGGAACTGGCCGGAAACGGATATGATATTGTCCTGACTGAACGAATGGACACCCAATCCACATCGACGTTCAAACGCTGGACTTCCAGCACATTCTACCGGCTCATCAACCATATCGGCAGCACGCAGATCACCCCCGGCGCGGCGGACTTCCGCCTGCTCACCCGGCAGGTGGTGGAAGCCCTGCGTTCCATGCCTGAATACCACCGTTTTTTACGGGGAATGGTAGCCTGGGTGGGTTTCAGGAGTGTCATTCTTCCATACACACCTCCTCCGCGCATGGCGGGGTATTCCAAGTATTCGCTCGCAAAGATGCTGCGCCTGAGCATGGACGCCATCTTTTCTTTCTCGCTGGTCCCGCTCTATATTGGGATTTCCCTGGGAATGTTGATGTTGTTCCTGGCACTGGTCGAGATGATCTACGTGATCAGTTTCTGGGTTACCGGAAATATCAGCAACCTAGCTCCCGGATGGAGCTCGCTAATGTTCATCATCCTGATCGTCGGCGGATTTCTCATGATCTCCATCGGGTTGATCGGGGTGTACATCGGATATATCTTCCAGGAGGTCAAAGGCCGGCCGGTGTATCTGGTACGGGAACCCGCGGATGAACCGGAAAAAATTAACGCGGCGGATTGACCGCATGTTGGAAAAACTGCGCTACAAATACTGGATGGCGCCGCTCAGCCTGCTGGTCGTATGTTTTGCCGCTTACGGAATCCTCTTCTCGTTCCTCGGATGGTACTGGGACGAATGGCCCATCACCTGGATCGCGCAAAAACTTGGCCCGGATGGCCTGGCGCGCTACTTTGAGACCAACCGCCCTTACTGGGGACTGATCTACCGTTACACTACCGCACTGCTGGGCGCTGTTCCGTGGCACTGGCAGCTTTTCGGACTGTTCTGGCGCTGGCTGGGCGCCGTGTTGGTGTGGGGAGTGGTCCGCACCGTATGGCCCGGGCGGGAGTTCCGCGCGCTGGCGGCCGGTCTGTTCTTTGCCGTTTGGCCGTCATTCACCCAACAGTCCATCGCCATGATGTACGGACATTTCTTCATCGTTTTCGATTGCTTTCTGGCTTCGCTGTGGCTTAACCTTAAATCGCTGGACCATCCGCGCGCGAAATACGGGTTGATGGCGGCCGGGCTGCCATTGGCAGCGCTCAACCTGATGTCCATGGAATACTTCTTTCTGCTGGAATCATTGCGTCCGTTGTTCATTTTTGCTGCTGTAACAGAGCGAAAAGCGGATACGAATCTCAAACCACGTATCAAAATGGCTGCTTTATACTGGCTGCCATTCCTGTTTGTGTTTGGCGGCGTGGGATACTGGAGGGCGTTCCTTTTCCCGCACCAGACTCACAACTACCAGCCGGTTCTGGTGAATGCACTCAAGGAAGACCCGCTGCAGACCATCGGTGAACTACTGGCTACAGCGGGAAAGGATATCTGGACGATCATGATCTCAGCCTGGGGACAGGTGCTCCGGCTGCCGGATCCCGCGCTGTTCAGCAGCCGCACATCGCTGGCCTATTGGATCGGACTGGCACTTTTACTCTTATTGATCGCAGGGTTGGCGCTACTATCAAACCGTGCTTCCGGAAGAAAATGGAACGGAAACTTGTACCTCATCGCGCTGACCGGGCTGTTCGCCGCCGGCGTCCCCTTCTGGGTGACCGGACTGCCGGTGGGATTGGGTTTTCCCAATGACCGTTTCACATTGCCGTTCCTGCTGGGCGCGGCACTGCTGCTGGCCGGGCTGCTAGAGCTGATTACCAACCGATTTGGATTACGTGCCGTGGTAACTGCGCTGCTGGTTTCAGCGGCCGTAGGGTTGCAGGTGCAGACCTGTTTCGCATACCGAAAAGACTGGAATACGCAACGCAACCTGTTCTGGCAGTTAAGCTGGCGCGCACCGTCTCTTAATAAAGGGACGGCGGTCGTGACTACCGACCTGCCCTTCCGCTATTTCAGCGACAATTCGCTGGTTGCCCCGCTTAACTGGACGTATGCACCGGACAACCACACGAAAGCCATGGACTACATGTTCTATTACGCCTCGGTACGCGCTGACCGCGCCCTAAAGCTGGAGCCGGGGCAGGAGATATTCCAGGGCTACCTGGCCGCGGATTTTACCGGCAGCAGCGACCAGTTGTTGATGATCGACTTCCAGCCGCCGGCCTGCCTGCGCGTGCTTGACCCTGACTATGACCCGGTCAACCCGCTGCTGCCGCCGTTGATGAGGGAGGCGGCAAAATACAGCAATCAGACAGTAATTAACACCACATCACCCATAGTACGGATGGATTGGGATATCTTCGGCCCTGAACCGGCGCACGGCTGGTGTTACTACTTCGAGAAAGCCAGCCTGGTGGCCCAGCAAGGCGACTGGCAGAGCGCTGCCGATCTGGGAGACATGGCCTTTGCCCTGGGGGATTATCCCAATGACCCGATGGAACGTTTTGTGTTCATTGAAGCTTACGCCCGCACCGGGAAGCTGGAGCGCGCCAGGGAATTGAGCGATGAGGTAATGAAGATCACGCCGCTGGTTAAGGCGCCGCTGGACAAGTTGTGGGAGAGAATTGGGGAGTAAGAATGAATGTGTGAATTGCGATATACACCATCCGATTCCCGTCCATTCAAAACATCCATGGAGATGGCATATTCCCGGTCGAACATGTCGGGTTGACCGCGCCCTCATGTTGACCGGGTCAATATCTTTGGAAAGGATCACTTTCTCTGCGGTCAACCCTACCTATAAAAAAACAAAATCTAGGGTGGCGTTGAACGCATAGGCAATCATCAACATTTATACAGAATTTTCTCGAAAAGCCAGGAGTGCGTTCAACACACCATAACAAGTCCCAAACACACCCCATCTAATGACAATACTCATTGAGATGGCATATTACCGATTGATCTATTACGTCGCGCGATTCCTGTGCAGCGGACCCGCTGACGGACGTGTGTTCGGACGAAGCATCCGGAGACTATCTACACAGTACTGACGGGCTACGCTCCGGATGCTTCGCCCCTACCTTGTGCTCTCTGACCACCTGGGGTCAACCAGCACCACCGCCACCAAATGTCGTTATCGCGTAGCACCCTGCAAAGGGCACCGTCCAGCTCGCCCAGGCAGAGCCTATAACGAAAACCTGGGCCGTGCCGTATCCCTATTATTATTTTCAAACCAACTCCGCCTTCCGGCTATAATAGGATATTAAGAAAGAAGGTGGATATGACGTCCCGGTCACCCTGTTTCCCAATCAAAAAAGCCGTTTCTCTCCTTCTCAGTGGGGTTGTATGTCTGTCCTTTCTGGCACAGCCGGCTGCCCCCGCGTTCGCGCAGGATAACACCCCGACCCCCGAACCCGCGTCTGATCCAACAGAAGAGGTCACCACTGCGCCGGTTTTTGAACCGCAACCGGCCGCCGGCCCGCGCTTCAGAGCCTACCAGGACATTGTGCTGGACTACATACACATGGTCAGCCAAACCGAAGGTTGGTCACTCAGCGGGCAGACGGTGTTGACCACTGTCAACGCCGGTCTCACCTGGCACGAAGCCTCGCCGCCGGAAACCATCCCTGATGGCAGCGCGGCAGTTCCCTACGCAACATTTCTTGACAAGAATACCGCATGGGTCATCTACGCCATCGATGGGAAGATCGACCCGGCTGCCTCCGTTTGGAGTACGGTCAATGGCGGTCTCACCTGGACGCAGTCCATTCCCCTCAACCATCAAGCCTACGGCGACAAACTCTGGGCCGAATTCAACGCGCTGGATGCCAACACCCTGTGGATGATGGTGCGCGGCATGTATGTCGGAGCCGGCACGCACTACAACCACAACCTTTTCCGGAGCCTGGATGGCGGGCTGACATGGGAGTTCCTCCCGTCTGAATTCAGCGACGACTACACCGGCATGGACTTTGCCGATGTGCTGTTCGGCGTTCGCACCCTGCAAACCGCCCGCATGTACGCGCCGTCACCCCCGGCCTATGAGATCACCGAAGACGGCGGCGCCACATGGCAATTGTTTGAGCTGCCCCCGCCTCCCCTCGACCCCAACCTGTTCGACCATTATCCCAACTGTGAAACTTATCAGCCGGTGGCGCTGACGAACGAGTCGTACCGTATGATCGTGGCCTGTTTTGATAATTTCGATCCACCCCAACGGTACGAAGGGTACTTTTACTCCAGCCGCAACGGCGGCAAGACCTGGCTGTTCGGCAAACTGCCCCAACAATCACGTCCGGATACGGCGCAACTGGCCTACTTTGACACGGAAAATGTATTCCTGCTCGGCAAACATTCCTTCCAGAGCTCGGACAATGGAATGAAATGGTCATACCTGAAGGTGGTCAACTGGGATGGACAATTCTCCTTCCCTGACCCGCAGCACGGGTTTGCCATCGCGCGCCTGATGGGCGGCGTGTCCCTGGTCAAAACCACCGACCGGGCAGCTACCTGGAAGATCGTACTTCCCAGGGTCGTTCGCTGACAGAATCTGATCGGAAAGATAGGTAATCATTTTTGGACTGTCGTGTGGAAGTAAGAATTGATGACCTCACCGGACCTGAAGTCCTGGCGCTCCTTGAAATGCACCTGAGATCAATGAGTGAAACTACACCACCCGAGAGTATGCACGCCCTGGGGCTTGAAGCACTGCGAAAACCCGACGTCACGTTTTACACGGCATGGGAAAATGGAGAACTAAGGGGGTGCGGTGCGTTGAAAGCCATGGGCAGACTCCGCGGGGAGATCAAATCCATGCGCACAGATCCACGTTACCTGCGGAAGGGTGTCGCCCGCAGTGTTTTAAAAACTATCATCGCGGAGGCACGGCGGCGCGGATACCATCGCCTGTACCTCGAGACTGGCACGCAGCCGTTTTATGAACCGGCCCGCCGGTTGTATTGTTCACTGGGTTTTGTGGCATGCCCACCCTTTGAAGGGTACACGGAAGACCCGAACAGTTATTTTATGACCATGAAGCTGTAATAAGGTGCGGTGGTAGAAATGCCCAACCACTCCCCATCCATTCAAAACATCCATGGAAATGGCATATTAACGGTCGATCTTGTCGGGTTGACCGTGCCTTCACGTTGACCGGATCAATACCATCGGGTCAGATAATTACGCATGCGGTCAACCCAACCTACAAAAAACATGTAGGGTGGTGTTGAACGCCCATTCGACCATCATCATTTATATAAAATTATCAAAAATAGCCAGGAGTGCGTTCAACCCACCATCACAAGCCCCATCCGGTTCCTGTCCAATGAAAAAAATCCATGGTAACGCTGTAAACACCTGTTGACTCGCATTACAATTACTCATGCCATTAATCAATACATCTTCAGCCGTAGGGTGCGGTCGATTTTGACCGCACTACAAAGCCGGTATTACGATTAACTATGCCAGAATATCGACGCGTAAAAGAACCGGGGGGTATGTACTTCTTCACTGTCGTGACTTATGACCGGAAACCCAT
>JAAYYW010000374.1 GCA_012515195.1 Leptolinea sp. | reverse complement strand
GTGGGCTTATTTGATGTATCACTCTACCTTATCGGTATGAGTCTTATGAACGTAGGAAATTTTTTACGAACGCCAGATTCTATTTCAACGTATGGAGGTCAAAATGTCACAAATCATGGATTTGCTGCGTGGACCTGCATTCGGAGTGATCGTGATGATCATTCTAATGGCAGGCATCCTGATCATCACCGCTTTCGCAGCGTTGATTGCTCAAATGAGTCTTTTGTTTCGCCTTCGCCCTTGGAGTAATTCCGAAAAACAAACAGGATTTGGGAAAGAAGGTTATTCACAGGAGACTGATGCACAACGTTCTTCAGCAAATGAAAATCAGAGCGCATCAACGGCACATCGTCAGGACTCACCATCGGAACACCCCCAAAGGGGACAAGTAGTGATCGTTGAGCCAAGTGTGAACGAGGTCATTGATGCAGTCTGGTGGGAAACCATGAAGCAATAAGAGTCCAGGGCTTCTTTTGCATAAGCAAAAGCAGCCTCACGAATTCACCAACTGATATGGCTGGCGAATTGATGAGGCAGAATGCCGGATACGGAGAAAAGAAAAAATGATTATTGAAAAACTGACCGAAAAAATACCCTGGTTGAAAACGAAAGACACACTCTCCATCCCCAATGACTTGGAAGTTGAAGCGACAGAGTTGCATTTCAACGAGCATAATGAATTGGATTATTTGCTCTTCCGGGTTATCGAACGAGAAGGAAACCGGGAATATCAGGGGTATCGGGTCGTTAGGCTTTTGCAATTACGTTATATCTCATTGGAAGCTCGTCGGGATGCCGGCTTGCTGCAGAAAATGCGCACGGTTCTACGTGGATTGTACGGCGCCCAGGTTGATCTGGTCTATCTGGCTGCCGGTGTTTTTAAGAACCCTAATATTGGTATTGTTCAGTGTTATGGGGTTACGACATTTTCCCCAAAGAAAGAAGAAGCGATTCAACGCTCCTTACGCGACTTGTTTGCTTTACGCGCAGGACTCGTAGGTGCTTATCGGCAAATCCGTTTGGAATCTCTCTCAACAGAGGTAGCAAGGTGGTTGGCACGTTCACTGGAGCAAATGCCTTTCGCCATCGTAGCTGTCGGGCATCCCGATCCTCGTGAAAATGCGCGTGGTGGGGATTCATCCATGCGAGATCCATTGGTGTCCGGGGGGCAAAGCGCTCAACAATTCTCCATCCAGCAGAACGAACTTCTTTTTCGAGGGATGAGTAGTCTGGAAGAAGAATTCTTGCTTATGTTGCTCACCAGCCACGTTAGGTTGGAAGATATAACACGCATGTTGGCCGGTATTTTGGAAGATACATCGGTTTACGCTTCCCGCCAGTTGGGAACTCGGGCAGCGTCTTTTGGGATCAGCCTGCCAGCAATTCTGACGGGTGGGCTTGCAGAAAATGCTTCTCAATCCTATGGTACCAACCATTCAACGGGCCTGACACAGGGAGAAGCTGTAACCGAAGGTGTCGCGAATTCAGAAGGTCAGGCGCATACGGTGGGTCATGCCAGTACGCGCGGTTGGGCTCACACTGTCGGTATCTCTGAAACAGATACTGTTGGATCATCATCTACTGATGGGACCGCAGTCAGTCATGGAACGTCTCATACAGAAGGAACAGCCGTAACAAACGGAACATCACATACAGATTCTTCCGGAGTGGCATCCTCACATATTGATAGTTCTTCGTATGGAGTCAATGCTGGTTTAGGGGGCAGTATTGCCCCAGCAGGTGTAGGATTATCTGCCAACGTTGGCGGTAATGCCAACTGGGGTACTGCGGATGGCATCGTCAATAGCAGTGGATCATCCGACACAAGCATGCATTCGGTGACCCAAAGCCAATCTGACACCGTTTCCCAGAGTAACACACAAAGCCATTCCGACACGGATTCTCAAAGTCATTCAACGACCCGATCAGAGGCATGGACAACTTCCGGTGCTGAGACGGATTCAGTAGCCGACACGACCAGCACATCGACTACTCAGAGTCATGCTGACACAAAAAGTACAGCCCGATCCGAATCAGATGGCGTCGGATTGGGTCAGAGCATCGGGCGCGGGATTAGTGCTGGCATGAGCGTGGGTGTTGCGCCTTCCTTCTCTCTTTCTAATGGCTATCAATGGCAGGATGATCCTTATATCCTCTTAACCGATATTATGCGAGTTCAGCGTAAGTTGCTGGATATCGCCAGTCGTGAAGGCGCTTTCTACACAGATTTGTATGCACTAGCACGCAGCGAACAAGGTGTTCAGGCATTAATGGGACTTATACCAGAAGCCTTTCACGGGACGGAAGATGTGGTGGCAGGTGTTCAGACACGCGAACTCAGCGAACCTGAACAGGCTTATATCGGACTACACGCCCGTGCATTTACGCCTTCTACTCGGATTGAGACCATTCCGGAAGCGATGAGTGGATATGCAGATTCGACACTCCTGACTATGTTACAGGTTTCCGCTTATACCGCTCCGGGAATGTTCGAGCAAGGGTCTGCGTTGACTACTCAGGAGGAAACCCCAGCCTTCGCGTTCTATCCAGATATGCCTGGAAATGTTACCCTGGCCAGACAATGGTCAAGTGAAACAGGCTTACTTACCGATACTTTTTTGAAATTGTCTCCCGATCGTCATTTTCATACCGCCTTCGTAGGGGATACCGGTTTTGGAAAATCTATTGCTGCCGAACGTTTAGCCTATGAGAGCACTCGTTTCTGGCATTATCGTACCATTGTATTGGATTTTGGTCAGGGTTGGCGAAAAGCGATGAATTGGCCTGGGGTTAGTCCAAAAAACTCAGAAGATAGCCTTAATCACGTTGATATTCTTCAGTTGTATCCTGGCTCTCCACGTCCTCTGCGCTGGAATATCTTGCAGGTGCCCAAAAGAATAGAACCTGGCCGCTACCGCAGCATGGTAGCAGAGCTCTTTGCCAATGCTGGCAGAATGGGAGCCAGGCAATTGGGCTTTATGCGCCGTGCCTTGACCGAATTGTATTTCGAAGCCGGTGTCCTCACTGGAGATCCCAAATTACAGAATGGTCCCCTCGGGCATCTTCAAAATGAACAGGAAGTGCAGCTCATTCAAAATGAGCGTCAGAATTCCGCTGTAGATCTGGATCATCTTCATGTGGGTACTTTGCTGGAAAGTCTCTCTCCTGCTGAATTGCAGGCATTGGCAGTCTTCCGCAGCCGTAAAATGGATGTTTCCAAATGGGTGGATCGTCTTCGAACTTACAAAGAAAAGTTGGAACGTGACCAGGTTAGCCGCACCAGCCTTGAAGGTGTTCTATTGCGATTGGAGCAGTTTTCTGAAGGTCATATGGCCCGTCAATATGGGGCCTCTGCAAGTGGAATTGGGGTTGAAGATTTAGGCTTGATGGGTTGTCCTGAAAATCCATGGGGAATCACCATCATTGAAGGTGGTGCGGAAATGGACGAGTACTCCAAGGCGGCATTGCTTTCATTACTTGCAAGCATACTGTATTCAGATGCTGTTGCCCGCCGGCGCGAAATGTTGGACGGCAAACACTTCCCGCCTATGCAAATCTTCTTTGAAGAAGCCAATAAAGTCCTGACTGGCGTTTCGGGTGGAGCGGCTTCTGACCAGGGATCTGGAGAATCGGGGAACCCTGTAAGCCATCTTTTCCAAACCATGTGGCGGGATGGCCGAAAGTACAACATTTTTCTGCATCTGATGGCACAAACGGTCAGTGAGTTACCCTCAGGCATCCTTTCCTCATGCGCTAACGTGTTCGTGTTTCAGACCAAAGATCCCAAGGATCGCGACTTAATCTTGCCTCACCTCGGACGATCCGAAAAAGGATTGGTAAACACCGAATACAAACGTTACCTGGCACGCATTCCACGCACTTATGCCATCACCAAACTGGGGTACAGCGATGATGTGCATTGGCTGGAGCCGGTATTGGTGCGTCCGATGATCATTCGCTGTAATGAACCCTCTGACCTGGAGATTACCCAGGAATTAGGAGTAGTTTCACTGGAACGAACAGCCTCCGACATCCTGGCATCCATGCCATCCTCTAATGCATGGCATCGATGTCATTCAAAAGCTATTTAATTTCAAAGGAGAATTATTAAAATGCATACTAAAAAACGTTCACCTCTCGCCGCTATTGTACTGGCGGTGGTCATCGGTCTGCTTGTGATCGCATTACTGAACGGGGTAATCCGCCCAACTCAGGTGGTCACAGCCAAAGTCGCCATCGCCCCTGGAACCGTCCTGACCGACCAATTGCTCGAATTACGAACCATTCCTATG
>JAAYYW010000373.1 GCA_012515195.1 Leptolinea sp. | reverse complement strand
GAAAAACCCGGCAGGGTCCACGTTGGGCAATCTATGCTAGGTCTGGCGGTGCGTCGCGGAGAGCCGCTGCTCATCAATAATCGTCCCGGTGATAAAAGCGAAATAACTGACGGCGCGCCGGTTTCTTTGCTGGCTATTCCTTTAAAGATCCAGGGGCAGATTATTGGGGTGCTTGATGTGGCGAATAAGGACCGTGGTTTCACCCAAGATGATGTGCGGTTGATCCAACTTCTTGCTAACCAGGCGGCTGTCGCTGTGGAAAATGCGCGACTTACCCGAAAAGTGCAGGAAATGGCCGTTCTGGAAGAACGTCAACGGCTTTCACGGGAATTACATGATTCCGTCAATCAGTTACTTTATGGAATGGCTCTTTACACTCAGGCTGCTCAACGCAAACTCGAAACAGGTGAGCTGGACGCTGTTGGAAGTCACTTGAAGAATCTACAGGAATCGGCGAGCGAGGCATTAAAGGAAATGCGGCGTCTGATCTTCGAATTACGCCCTTCTGTTCTCAATCAGGCTGGGCTGAAGGGAGCAATTTCCCAAAGACTGAAATCTGTGGAAGAACAGATCGGGCTTGTGACCGCGTTCGAATGGCGGGTGAACACCCGGCTTGATGCAAGAATTGAAGAAATGTTGTATGGTATAGCACAGGAAGCGTTAAACAATGTGGTTAAGCATGCCCATGCCATGAACGTAACAGTTTATGTTATCCAGAACGACAATTCTTTGGTGATGAAAATAGAAGATGATGGTGTTGGTTTTATACTCAATGAAAAAGAAAAAGGCGGGATCGGGTTACGTACCATGCGCGAACGGGCAGATGCGCTGAACGCAGAGCTTACCATCAGGAGTTCTCCCGTTGGAGGAACAAGCCTGACAATAGAGGTGAAATTATGAGTGAGAATATCCGGGTTTTGGTCGTGGATGATCACCCTGTGGTGAGAAAAGGCCTGATCGCCATGTTGGATACAGAAGAAGGCATTCAAGTAGTTGGAGAGGCCAGCAATGGACTGGAAGCGGTGGAACTGGCCATTTCTCTACAGCCCCAGGTCGTATTGATGGACCTTGTCATGCCGGAAATGGATGGAATCGAAGCTACCCGGCAGATCAAGCAGAAAGCGAAAGCGGTCAATGTTCTGGTTCTAACCAGTTTCAGTACCAACGACAAAGTGCTGCCCTCGTTGAATGCGGGAGCGATTGGCTATTTGCTCAAAGATTCAAACCCGACAGATCTGGTTAGGGCAATTCATCAAGTTGCCCAGGGAGAAGGATCATTGCATCCGGCTGTTACCAGGCAGGTGCTGCAGCAATTCCGTGGATCCGGTGAAGAGGAAAAACTGGTAGAAGAGCTTACCGATCGCGAAGTGGAAGTGCTGCGGCTTATGGCTCAGGGGTATAGCAATCAGGAGATCGCGAAAATATTGGTACTTAGCCCGGCAACGGTACATACTCATGTCAGCCGGATATTAACAAAGCTGAATGTGGCAAGCCGTACCCAGGCGGCCCTATACGCTCTTCGCAAAGGACTGGTAAACCTGGATTGATTGTTAATGCCTGGTACAAGTTTTAATGAGTTTCTTGTGGAGGATGAGTGAATCGGAAGATTAAAGGATTTTTTTGGATTGGGGTTTACCTTTTAATCACACTGGGGCCTTTGTTTATCTTGTTAGCAGGCCCACGTCCGGCTGGGAGGGAGTTCTGGCGAGATCTTTCTGTTGGGCTGGGTTTTTGTGGTTTGTCCATGATGGGATTGCAGTTTGTTTTAACCGCCCGGTTTAAAGAGATGAAAGCCCCGTATGGTATTGATATTGTCTATTTTTTCCACAGGCAGATATCTTACGTTATTTTGATCCTTATCATTAGCCATCCTGTTCTTTTGTTCATATTTGAACCCAAAAATCTGGAATTGCTTAACCTCATAACTGCTCCATGGGCTGCCAGACTGGGTGTAGCTGCCATCGTAGTGACAATCCTTCTTGTTGCTTTTTCCATATGGCGAAAAAAATTCCGGTTGGAATATGATCAATGGCGGATATGGCATGGTGTTTTGGCGATCGCGGTTATCGCATTTGCGATGGTGCATGTGGAATTGCGGGGATATTACCTGAACACGCTGTGGAAGCAAATATTTTGGGGACTCTTCGGAGTTTTATGGGTAGTGGTACTGGCATGGATACGGGTGATTAAACCTCTGCTTCTAATACGCAAACCATACAAAGTTGTGAGTGTGATTGAGGAAAGGGGAAATGCCTGGACTATGGTTTTAAGACCGGAAGGACACCCGGGTTTGAAATTTAAGCCGGGCCAATTTGCCTGGTTGTCGGTGTGGGATTCTCCTTTAAAAGATCATGAACATCCTTTCTCAATTTCCAGCAGTGCGGAAAATGACAAAACACTTGCGTTTTCCATTAAGGAACTTGGAGATTTCACATCAACCATTAAAAATTTAAAACCGGAGCACACGGTCTATGTGGATGGTCCATACGGTTCTTTCTCGGTGGATAGGCATCCATCTGCCAGGGAATATATATTTATAGCCGGTGGTGTTGGAATCACTCCAATCATGTCAACATTGCGTACTCTGGCTGATCGCGGCGATGGTCGTCCATTGACTTTGTTGTACGCGAACAAAGATCTTGATAGTATGACGTTTTACGAAGAGATCGAAACCCTTAAGACAAGGTTACATCTGAAATTTGTACCTGTACTGGAAAAACCATCCGAAGGTTGGACCGGGGAACGGGGTTATCTGAATGCTGAAATTCTTTCCCATTATATTCCTGACGAGCGTGTTCAAGACCGGTTTGAAGTGTTTATCTGCGGCCCGAGTCCCATGATGGATGCGGTGGAGAATGCTCTGGTTAAATTAGGAGTCCCGGCCGGTGATTTTCATTCAGAACGATTTGATTTTGTGTAAGGAATCATCATGCGCCAGAAAATGACAACCTATCTGACAATTGCGATAGCCATACTGGTCGTCGGTTTTGCGCTGTTTTTTGCTGCCGTTCAGCAGGGCTTTTAGAATCCCCCGAAATTCTTGGTAATTCACCATGGGAAAAGGAATACGGATTACCTGATGCCTGATACATATTTCTATGTATATAGGTTGTGAAATATTTCACCATTAGCGATTAGAAAATTCACAAATCCCGTGTGACGACATTTCTCCTCCCGTTATCTATACTCAGACTGAACCTAATTTTCGGAGGTAGAAATGAAAAATGGTATTATTCGTAATTGGATGTCTTCTCCTGTAACAACCATATCCCCGGAGACCAGTCTCCTGGATGCCCGTCAGATCATGGACGCGAAGAAGATCCGTGCTTTACCTGTTCTAATAGAGGGGAAAATGGTTGGGATCGTCACTCGTCGCGGATTGCTCAGAACAGACATTCCTGCTCTTTCTGAACGCGCCTGGAGTACCGACCTGGACCTGAAAGGTGCAGAAGTCTCCGGGATTATGACAAAAAATCCCATAACGGTTCCAGATTCAGGCCCCCTGCCAAAAGCCGCGCGGGTGATGCTCGAAAACAAGATCACGGCCATTCCGGTTGTTGATGCGAATCGCAAGATGGTTGGAATTATCACAACATCCGACATATTCCGGTTCGTCCAGGCAGAACTGCCGGAGCTCAAGGAGAACCTGGTTGTAAAAGACTACATGACTTCCCGGGTTGTGACTTTGGATCCGGATGATTCGCTGTTGGAAGCGCATCGAGTAATGGGATTGGAACGGATCAGGTCAATGCCGGTAGTAGATGATGAGCAATTGTTGGGAATCGTCACCCGAACGGACTTATTGAGCAATGATAACTCCCGTTTCTTATCGCGAAATAATCAAGAAGAATCTATCAGAGTTCTCATTAGCTCGGTAGAACAAATCATGACCCGGAAGGTGATCACCATCAAACCGGACGCTTCTCTCATAGAAGCTGCGAAAATAATGATGGAAAAAAAGATACACAGTCTTCCGGTGGAGGATGAGAAGAAGAAACTGGCTGGGATCATCACGGAAAGTGATCTATTCCGCATGGTCATTCAAAAATTTTTCTAAACAAACCAGGTTTTAAGACCGGATGTGGTCTTCTTCCAGCCCCGCTGACTTCGATATAATGGCCAGGGATGTGATGGGTATTTCCTTGTGCTTTTGGATACATTTGTTTGTACTCCATGGCTTATTCAGTAACTATATTGTGTGAGCATGAAATTTTTGTGCTGGATTACGGGAAATGACAGATCAGTTGAGAATAATGGTCATCGGTTACGGAAATACTCTGCGGGGTGATGATGCTATTGGTGTACTGGCTGTTGAGGCACTCGAAGATATTGGTATGCCGGCCAATGTGGATTTGTTAACCTGCCAGCAGATAACCCCTGAACTTTCTGAAGAACTGGCTTTTTCCAGCCGCGTGGCATTTATTGATGCCAGCGATTCCGGGAGCGATCCTCCTGGTACGATCCGAAGGATAGATTTGGATCCCCGTCCCGTAGACCCTGAAGCCCTTCCCCATGGATTTGATATCGCAGATTTGCTTGAATTAACAAGTATGCAATAT
>JAAYYW010000372.1 GCA_012515195.1 Leptolinea sp. | reverse complement strand
TTTCATTCCATATTGAAGAGGGTGAGATCGTTTCACTTATCGGCGCGAATGGCGCTGGCAAGTCGACAACATTGCGCACCCTTTCTGGCATCATTCGCCCACGAACCGGGAGTATCCACTTCAGAGACGAAGATATCACGACAACACCGGCTGAAGATATTGTCCGCCGTGGCATTAGCCATGTGCCGGAAGGTCGGAAAATATTTGCTCCTCTGACAGTACAGGAAAACCTTGAAATGGGAGCATATACACGGAATGATCCAGATGAGATCCGGAAATCGATGGATCGCGTCTTTGTCAGTTTTCCACGGTTGAAAGAGCGCCTTAACCAGTTGGGCGGAACCCTATCTGGTGGTGAACAACAGATGCTCGCGACAGCACGTGGAATGATGAGCAAACCATCTCTCATATTGCTGGATGAACCTTCCATGGGGCTAAGCCCGATCCTGGTTGAGGAGATCTTTTCGATTATCAAAGAGATTAACTCACAGGGAACCAGTATATTGCTGGTGGAGCAAAATGCGTTAATGGCTCTTTCCATTTCAACTCGTGCCTACGTACTTGAAACGGGGCGGATCGTTCTGGAAGGTAAAGCTTCAGATGTAAAGAACAACCCGCAGGTAAAATCAGCTTATTTGGGAATTTAGTCTCTACTCAAAAAGTCGGAGAAGAAGACTTGCCGGGATGCGAACATATACCGCATCCCGGCGCTCTTTTTGTTTGAATGGTTTGTATTTGACTAATCATTTGGTTTGAATCTTGCATAGAACAAGTTGACAGTGTATTAATTTCTGCGTAAACTAAAATCAAACTTTCTCGATGAGGAGGAGAAAATGAGCGCAACCTACCAGCTTGTCATACGCTCTGGAGCCGGTGCTGGCAAGGTGCTTCCACTGGAAAAATCTGAAATGCATGTTGGGCGTGACGTAACCAATGATCTGGTTATTAGCGATGAAAAAGTTTCACGTCGACACGCCCGATTATATTCAGAAGGTGATCAATACGTAGTGGAAGACCTGGGTTCAACCAATGGAACGTTTATTAACGGGGCAAGGTTATCTGGTCCGCATTTGTTGCGCGTGGGTGAGCAGGTCACGTTTGGAGAGACAAGCATTGTCTCCTATGAGCGGATCGGTGAAGACCCTAACGCTACTGTTATGTCGACTGTTTCTGCGTCATCCTCCAGTGCAGGAGGGCATCGAACAGCGGAAAGCGCGCCTCCTCCAAGAAGGAATGCAGAACCTGATGCATACATTTCTTCAGAGGTCCCGCTCGCTAGAGATGAATTTGACAAATCGCCTCGTTCATCGGTTCCGAAAAAGAAATCGAAAAATATGCTTGTTATTATTTTGATCGTTCTGGGGTTGTTCATCTGCCTGTGCGCTGTTGTATTCTGGATGATAGATTCGAATAACCTTTACTGCACCATTGCGCCTTCGCTCTTCCCAGGATGTGCGGTTCCATAGCATGTTATGTGATTTGCACTCATGAATAGAGAATATCCAGCCGGAGGGAAGGCCTAAACTCCGGCTGGATTTGTAGAAAGAACCATGAATACAAAAATACCAGAACCAGATTTGGCAAATCCAATAACGCCTAAATGGAGCAACACAACCAAACTGATTGTTGGGTTGGCTCTTTTTTCCATATTTGCTTTTCTTTTCTACCGGTTTCAATCGTTACTTGGGCCGTTATTGATCACGTTTATTACGGCCTATCTAATGTATTCCCCTGCCAGCTGGTTAATGAATCGATTGCACATTAATTGGAGATTATCAGTGGCAATAGTCTTTATCGTTATTCTGCTGATAATTTTCGGATTGCTTACATGGGGAGGACTTGCATTGGTAGAGCAGGGACAAAGTCTGGTTGGTTTTCTACAAAAGGCTATTGTCAATCTGCCTACCACCATTCAAAATTTTCTCAACACCCCGTTGACGATTGGGCCATTTGAATTTGACCTTTTGTCATTCAACCTTGATCCTATCGGGAGCGAGATAACCGCTGCTGTTCAGCCTTTGCTTGGGAATCTCGGTAGTCTCATCGGATCATTCGCGTCTGGTGCTGCGTCGACTATCGGTTGGTTGATGTTTGTTATGTTAATGGCGTTTTTCTTATTGAACGAAACAGGTGGAGAGCCTGGGAAAATATTCCATTTCAGCATTCCGGGATACGAAAATGATTTCCGGAATATGGGGATTCAACTTGGACGGGTTTGGAATGCTTTCCTTCGCGGCCAAATATTGATCATAGGATTGGTTATTGTTGTATTTTCCATTATTTTGGGTGCATTAAATGTCAAGTATTTCTTTGGTCTGGCTATCATCGCCGGTTTGGCTCGTTTTCTACCGTACATTGGCCCATTTATTGCCTGGACAACATATGGTCTTGTTGCCTATTTTCAGGGAACCACAATTTTTGGAATTTCGCCTCTGATTTATGCTGTTCTAATTGTTGGTGTTGCATGGTTGACTGACATGATCATTGACAATTTTGTTGCGACAAGAGTTATGGCTGACGCGTTGGCAGTTCATCCGGCAGCTATTCTTGTTGCTGCGCTTATTGGAGCAAATTTGATGGGTATTACGGGTATGATCCTGGCTGCACCGGTTCTCGCCACTCTTCAACTCATGTTTCATTATGTTATCAGCAAAATGATGGACCAGAATCCATGGGTCGGTTTCGATAACACGAGCCGGAAACATGAATTTATTCTACCTGAATGGTTGAAAAGAATATTTTTACAAATTGTTCCGTACATAAAAAACAATTCAGGCAAGGTGGAATCTGAAGCAGAAACATCATCTTCTAAAACGCGAAGGATGAAAAAATGAAAAAAGATTCGCCCGTTGCGATTTTCCTGATAATAGTAGTTCTAACTGTAATAGGGATACTTGGCGTAATTTATCTGCAGAACGCAATCCCAGATCCGGCCAAGGTCAATGCCAATCGGGGTGATGCGGAAAAGGCAGCAATACGGTGTGAAGAGGTTGTTAAAGCCGGACTTCGAAATGCCGCAAAAGCGACTTTGTCGGGGCAGAGGATAAAAGATCTGGGAGAAAATCGGTTTCAGGTTAATGGAAATGTAGACGCCCCAAATGCTTCTGGTATTATTGTGCGAGGAAACTACAATTGTATTTTTAACTTTAATAGCAAATCATTTGACCTGTTATCCCTCGAAGGGGATGATGTTTGGAAACCATTGCAATAATAGTAAAAGGAGAGAGAAATGACTGAAAATGAACCCATGGTAAAAACACTAGGTGAGACAGAAAACTATATGGCCTGGAAGGCTGAAGAACCGGATGGTGAAAGTACCTATCATTTGGATCTAAACAATGTGACGCTGCATTTTTTTACCGAAGAATGGAATGAATTCCTCGATCTGGTTAAAAAGTTGGAAAAAGGCAATATGTAATCTGCTTTTTATGTTGTCTGGATAATAAAAGCTTTATTTGACTGCAATTCAAATTACCAGATAATCGTCAGGCGTGTTCAAAGTAAATAATACTTGAACACGCTTTTGTTATTCAATGTCCCGCTAAATGACTAATCCCGCTATTTTTTTGCGACGAAAAGAGAAGGAAATTCTTCCATCGCGGAACGGAACGAGTTGGTGGCAAATTGCCCCATTCTACAATCAGAAGACCGATCCATCTCCTGGCAAATTTGATTGAATTTCGAGCAGTCTCTGGTTGTAATCGTTCCGCTTCTAGCTTTATTTATTAAGATTACCTGCTGTTCTATACCATTGACACAGCTTGAACATTTTCCACAAGTTTCTGTCAGGAAAAACCTGGCAATTCGCGTTAGATTTTTTAATAGGTCCCGTTTCTCATTAAATAAAACTATCGAGCCTGATCCCAATGACAACTTATTTTTCGTTGCCATGTCCAGTGATATCTCAATATCCAGATCCGATTCCCGAATGAATCCACCGGCGATTCCACCTACCAATGCAGTGAAAAATCTATTTTCATTATCAGGCCCTTTACCAAAATCATTAATTATTTCCCGGAGGGTTGTGCCGTAAGGAATCTCCACCAGGCCTGGTTTTTTGATGTCTCCGGCAAGGCAGACAAGGACTGTGCCCTTAGCAGTATCGGTCCCAATTTTCCGATAATTCATCGCGCCCATTTTAAATATGACAGGAATGTTGCACAGGGTCTCGACGTTATTTATAACAGTTGGCTTATTAAAGAGACCTTTTGATGTTGGAAACGGGGGTTTTCCACGCGGGATCGCACACTTTCCCTCGATTGATTCAAGTAAAGCTATTTCTTCTCCGCTACAATATCGACCTCCCTGTTTACGGAGTTCAATGTCAAAATCGAATCCACTTCCCATAATGTTTCGACCCAGAAGGCCAGCCTCACGAGAATCGATAATTGCCTGAGACAGAATTTGAAAAGCCAATTCATATTCACCATTTATTACGATAAACCCCCGATGGGATTGTATGGCATACGCGGCGATGATCATCCCTTCCAGTATTCTGTGAGGATCATCTTCCATTAAAACTCTGTCTTTGAATGTCAGCGGATCTGTTTCACAAGCGTTGCAAACCAAAAAACGAGTTTTTTGATCGCCAATGACTGCTTTTTCCCATTTTATTCCAGTCAGAAACGCTTCACCCCCCCGGCCAACCAGGCTTGAGACTTTTATCTCTTCTATCACAGCGGCTGGATCCATAGCCAAAGCGTTTTTTAACGCCTGATACCCATCATGTTTCCAATATTCCATTAATGTACAGGTCTTTCCAGTACCACAATTGGTTGTGATTAAACGGTTTTTACCCATAATATTGGTGTGAGTATGTTTACTCGATGGAACCAGCAAATTGTTAGTTCTATCTGCAATTGGAATTCGTAATAACTCTCCCTGGATGTGTAAAGATGGATTATGGGCGCATAAACCCAGACAAGGTGCTTTTTCTATCTCAACACCTTCAGTATAGGGGGAAGATTCGCCGATCCCTGACCGGATCATCTTAAAAACAGTATCTGCCCCGGCCATTTTACAACTGGGATCATTGCAAACATGCAGAATGGTTTTTTGGACCGGAACCTTATGAAATAGCGGGTAAAACTCAATTACCTTATCAATTTCTGCTGTCGGGATTTTCAAATCTGAAGAGATTTCATTTACGACGAATTCAGGGATGTATCCATACAGCTCTTGTGCGACGAAAAGGCAGGGAAGCAGAGCAGAACGCCCTTCACCTGATTGTGAATGGAGAGTACTGAAGAACATTGAGAGCTCTGGTAGGACCGAAATTTCGGTTTTTTCCATAACAGACCTCCTTAAACTTCCGATCTATTACCGATTAGCCGCACTGCATTGATATCGGCTCACTGATCTGATTTTTTTGTTGTTCCTCAATGAAAGAATTATTGAATTTAAATGTTAATGAGCAGTCACAGATATTATCCATATTGGGAGAGTGTTTTATTACACACCATTTACTTGCAGCCTGATGCGGGGAAGAGCTCTTTGGGTTATGAAAATACTCAGAGGGAAGCTGTGTAGAGAAGAATAACAAACGTTTTTTGTTTAAAACTTGATTTTTGCCGACAAACTTGTTCGGGGACCGACTACACAGAAAGGGACCAGAAAAACTCTGATCCCCCTTGGCTTTTTTTGAAAAAAGGAAAAAAGTCGATTTGTATGGTTGGCCCAAACGAAAAACCAAACGACAAAAATGACTTTGATAATTCTATTTTACAACATAGCGCAAGTGTATGATAACTGGGTTTCGTTTATGGTACAATTATTCTATAAAAAAGTGTTGGTGACGGATTTTTGATGTTATTTCTTCACTATAATCCCTTAATATAGCTATTTAGACTGCAATCATTCGGTAAATACCTGAAATGGTTGTTAATAACTGAAACTCAACCAATAATAATGACTAAATGATCGACAAGGATTTTTCACTATCATGTATTTGCCTTCATCATGATCCCTAAAAATAACCGGGAGTGGATGAAATTCCAAAAACACCGCTGATTTGACCTGATCAAAGGCACTGTTAATGAGTATTCGAAAAATTCTACATATGGACCTTGATGCTTTTTTCTGCTCAGTGGAAGAGCTTAAAGATCCGACGCTTAAAGGAAAACCATTCGCCGTAGGTGGAAACCCCGGTTCTCGCGGTGTTTTATCTACCGCCTCTTACGCGGCCAGGCGATTTGGGGTTCACTCGGCCATGCCCACAGGAATGGCGATCCGCCTTTGTCCTGAACTGATTCTTATCTCATCAGGGCATTCTGATTATGCGGAATACTCCAGAAAAGTTATGTCCATTGTAGGTGACTTTACTCCACTTGTTCAGGAATTGTCCATAGACGAAGCGTTTATGGATGTTTCAGACTTGCCCGAAACCCCATTGCAAATTGCCCGAAAGCTCCAATCCAGGATCAATAATGAGACCATACTCCCCTGTTCGATAGGTGGCGCAGCCAATATGTTGATGGCTAAGATTGCCAATGATTTTGGTAAAACCACTCATAAAGGTTCAACACCGCCCAACGCAATAACAATAATTGAGGCAGGTAAAGAGCAGGAATTCCTCGAGCCATTACCGGTCAGTGCGCTGTGGGGAGTCGGACCCAAAACAGCCGAACGTTTCCATGAGATGGGAATCAAGACAATCGGTGATATAGCCAAAAGAACTCCTGAGGAATTGGTACACTATTTCGGACGCACTGGACTTGAATTGCTTGATCGCGCGCGCGGAATAGATGATCGATTGATTGAAGTAGAGCGGACAGCTAAGTCGATCAGTCAGGAGACGACTTTTGCGGTGGATGTTAACGATCGGGAAACGCTGACGATGACGATTAAACGGCTTTCAGCAAAGGTCGCCAGTCAATTAAGAAAACAAGGCTTTACAGCAAAAACGATCCGGTTAAAGATCCGTTGGGAAAATTTTGAAACTCATACACGTCAATTGTCGCTGACTTCCCCAACAAATCATGATTCAATTATTGTCCGTTCAGCGGTTGAGCTTTTCGACA
>JAAYYW010000371.1 GCA_012515195.1 Leptolinea sp. | reverse complement strand
GAGCTGGTTGTGGGGTTTGTGTAAACATAGTCAACATACTATTGGAATCAAGCCTACAAGACTTTAGCTCGTACTCTCCAAAATCAGGTTCATGGTAATTGTTTTCTGGAATACCCAGTAAATCTTCAAGCGTTTTACCGATTCCAGTTGGACCAGAGCGGTGTGTTGTAATCCACCCCATGTTTTTAATCTTTGTGTACTCGCGAATAAAATCGTTTAGTGTTGTAATCATTCATAAACCTCCATTTATATGTATATTTAACTAATAACATGTTAAAAATAGCTCATTGCTAGATTCTCTATTTCAAACACCAACACTCAATATATTTTTGAATTAGTTCTTGCTGACGCTGTTTGACAACGGCCGGAGTCCACTCTTTATACCCAAGGACTTGAGTCGCAAGCGCATATGTCGTTGTACCTGATTTACCTTTAAAATACCTGTCCTTCTTAATATTAAATTCATAGTTCTGGGCTTCCGAATTGTGGCGTTTTGTAAGAGGAATAAGGTTACCAATCTTATGCATCCATTGTGTACGTTGTTTATTGTAAAATAAAAATGTAGAAAGTTGCAAAGCAAAAATCCATAGTATTGCAAGTTGGAAAATGCACAATATTGCAAAAATCCATTGCGGGCAAAACTCAAGTCAATTATCCTTGTATCTGACCAAAGAACAAGGAGGAAATGGAGAATGCTCACAATGGATCAGATACATGATATCAGAAATCGTTTTTATGAGAAAGGGGAAAATATTTCCCAGATTGCGGAAGCGTTGCACCTGGATTGGCGAACGGTACGCAAATACATTGATCAGACTGATTTTAACAGCCCGCCGCCAAAGCCGGCGTTGGAGAAACAATTCTGTCCCAAACTGGATCCCTACAAGGAGATGATCGATTCCTGGCTGATTGAGGACAAATCAGCCCCACGCAAACAGCGCCATACAGCTAAACGGGTATTTCATCGCCTGCTGGCCGAAATTCCCGATTTTGACTGCTCCTATCGGACGGTCGCCAGCTATTACGCAGTGAAACACCGGGAAATATTCAAGCAGAATAAACAGGCCTATCTGCCACTGGTACATCAACCCGGAGAAGCGCAGGTTGATTTTGGTACGGCTGAGTTTTATGAAAATGGCCAAAAACTGACTGGAAAATACCTGGAGGTCTCTTTTCCATACAGCAATAAAGGCTATCTGCAGCTGTTCTACGGGGAAAATATGGAATGCCTGCTGGAAGGGCTGGATGCCATATTCCGCCACATTGGCTGTGTGCCAAGGGAACTCTGGTTTGATAACACGAAAGTCATTGTTACCGAGATTATCCGTGGTGGCGGGCGAAAACTGACTGACAAATTCGAACGGTTCCGGGAGCATTACCATTTTAAAGCCGTCTTCATGAATCCCGGGGCCGGCCATGAAAAAGGAAACGTCGAAAACAAGGTCGGCTATCAGCGTCGCAACTTCATGGTACCGGTTCCCCGCTTTCTGTCGCTGTCGGATTATAACCGGCAGTTGCTGACAGAGTGTGAGAAAGATGCCCGGCGGAACCATTATCGCTACGATGAAACCATCGAGGAGCGGTTTCAGGCTGATCTGACGGCCTGCCACAAACTGCCCGGAATTGCGTTTGACCTCACCGGTCATCAAACCCTCAAAGCCGACAACTGGGCCAGGATTTATCTGAACAAACGACAGCATGCTTATTCGGTGGCTCCAAAGTACGCCCAGTGCCCGGTTCATCTGGTTTTAACTTCAGCGCTGGTGATTATTCAAGATGAAAACTTTCGTGAAATTGTTCGCCACCGGCGTCTTTACGGAGATACCAAACAAGAGCAGATGGACTGGCTGCCCTATCTGAAACAATTATCCCTGCGACCCCGAGCCCTGAAATATACTGGGATCTATGAGCTGATGCCGGAAACCATGCAAACCTATCTGGCCACCTGTTCAGGCAGCGAAGTTGGACAGATCCTCAAGGTTCTTTCCGAGTTGACCAGTCGCACCGGTTTTGACAGTGCCGTAAATACCGTTAACCATGCAATTGCTCATCAGGCGCGAGATGCCGATAGTCTGGAGAGTCTTTACCGGCGGTTGTATTCGGATGTACCTGAGCTGCCTGCAATGACCCTTGCTCCGGGCATTCCCAAAATGATCCCGATGCAGCCCAATCTGACGGCCTATGATATCTTGCTTCAGGGAAAGGGGGCTGACGGATATGCTCGATAAAGAAATCTTTGAATGCTGCCGGAAACTGCGTCTGAGTCGCAATCTGGCCGAGTTGGCGCAAACCACCGAAGGCAGCAGTCACCAGGAATATCTGCATCAGTTGCTTAGTGATGAACTCCGTTACCGGGAACTCACCCGCACCCAAAAGTTGGTTACCAGCGCCGGTTTCTATGGGATTCACACCTTTGAAGGATATCGCTTTGATGAAATCACCCTGCCTTCGGATCTGACTCCAGAAGGCCTGAAATCCCTGGCCTTTATCCACGAAAAGAAGAATCTGATTCTCTATGGTGGCACCGGAACCGGCAAAACTATGCTATCAACCGCACTCGGCGTTGCCGCCTGTCGACAGGGAATCCCGGTTAAATTCTTTCGAACGGCCGCCCTGGTGAATAAACTGTCGGAAGCCAAAGTAGCCGGTACCCTGACCGCTTTTCTGAAAAAACTGAATAAAGCCGAAGTGATTATTCTGGATGAATATGGTTATGTCCCACTGGACCGAACGGGAGCACAGCTCCTGTTCGAAATCATATCCGATTGTTATGAACGTCGGTCTATCATTCTTAATACCAACCTTGAATTTTCCCGATGGGTCAATGTGCTCTATGATGAACAGATGACGGCTGCCATGCTGGATCGGCTCCTTCATCACTGCCACCTGCTCATGTTTCCGGGACCCAGTAACCGGATGCGGGAATCCAGCATCAATGAATTATATCGCTCAATATCGGATAATCAATTAAAAAAACAATAACAAACTGCCTGCAATGCTTTGAGTTTTATCGAAATTGCTTCGCATTTCAGCTTGCAAAACTATGGATTTTCCATAATGCAACATTCTGTATTTTTAACTTGCAACTTTCTGCAAAAGTCAAGTCCAGAATGTTGGTGTAAATTCCCTTTCCCTGTAGAGGGGTCTTAGTCCTCTTACCTCCCCGGCCTAGGCCGGGCGAACATACGTTCCTGTTCGTTGCATCTTCGAAATTTTTGCCCTTTCCTTTTCTCGTTTCCAATCGTTGTAGTCGTCCATATCATGG
>JAAYYW010000370.1 GCA_012515195.1 Leptolinea sp. | reverse complement strand
GCCCAGTATTCCGGCTGTATCAATAATGGCGAGATCATTAAGATACAGATCAAAACCATCCATATCCAGTTTTTTATCGTCGGCATGTCCCGGGGTGGACGATACATGATTAGTAAAATGAGCGGCAACGGAATGGCATATAAGGCCGCCGGATACGCGTAAAAACAGTAGGCCAGTCCATACGCGAGAACAACATACGACAATCTCGAACCACTCCGGATGATCCAAGCTGCCGTTGCCAGAACAAAGGTCAGGGCAAACATTGCCTGTAGGTTGTTGTATCCGATCTTTGAGAATGCCATGATATAGGAGGAGATCGAGAATAGGAAAGCCGTCACAAGTGATTGTTTTTTGGAAAAAAATGTTGAACAGAAATAATAGAATAGACCAACAGCCAGGGAACACTGATAAGGATTACTGAACCGCCAACCAAAGTTTTCCGATCCAAGGAATTTCATGGATATCACTTGAAGGAGCGATGAAATAAACGTGTGTGAAGTATGCGCTCCATCCGCCCGGAAAATGATCTTTCCCAATTCCTGGTAATCCATAATGTCGGACATACGATAGGCAGTTTCATGGAAAGAGAATTCATCGCCCACAACCGACGTCATCCAACTGTTGATATCGATCGAGAAGACCACGAGCGCGAGTGACATCACCCAGAAGATCTCCGGGACATCACGTCGGAACCGCCACAGGTTGGCGCCTGTCAGAAGAGCCATCGCCACGGCCGCCCAGACTAGATCCGGTTTGCCGTAAATTCCTATCAGAAGTCCGATCAATCCACCATGCGCCAGAAGTATGGCCATCCATTTCGTGCCACTTTGTTCCCACCATCTGGAAACAGGTTTTATCGGAACATGTGACAGCAACGCGCCCGTGATCAGACCCAACCAGGCGTACAACATGCCCCAACCCGGCAGTTCTTTATTGAAAAATCCATTTAACGCGAAAAACAGCATAAATCCGATTGATACAACCTGATACACCAAACCTATCCTGGCCTGCGTCGTATCGGTCGATGTTGATGTCTCCTGCGGAGTATCATTTTCAATGATTATTCCGGTTTTGTTCGGTAGAATGAAAACCAGGAATGGCAAAACAAGAGTACATCCAAAAATGATAAGAAAATAAGAGGGAAAAACAGAATGGCAAAGAAAATCGGACCTGCACCAAACGGAATTTAAAACTTGAGGATGGATAATTCCCAACCAACGATCAGCCACAACCAGCGCGGGTGGCATTGAAGCAAAAATCACTGTTAGGTAGAGGAGTACTCGGTTCCTGATTTTCATATTGTGTGCTCAAAAACATCAAAGAATTCGCTACCCCCAATTGAAGGTTTAAATTCTTTCCATTGCTACTATCTTACCTGACAAATGTTTATGAGTGAAAATGAAATTAGGATTTTAGTTTTTTTTACGAAAAAAAACTATTCAATAGCAACTATATGATGCTGTAATCAGAAACTTGTATAAAAATTGATTATTCTGAAGGTAT
>JAAYYW010000369.1 GCA_012515195.1 Leptolinea sp. | reverse complement strand
GGTGGTATGGCCTCAAAAGCAGGAGAAATGGGTTCTGCCACAGCTTCTGGCGCTGCCGCAGGTGCCGCAGCCGGATCTGCCATGAGCGATGTAATGACCCCGGCTGAGGCTGCTGCAGTTTTACGTGTGTCCGAGGAAGATGTTGTTGCGGCTATTACAGCCGGCGATTTAAAGGCCAAGAAAATCGGCAACGCGTATCGCATTAGCAAAGAGGCGTTGGAGACATTCTTAAAGGGATAACGATCTGAAAGGCTACTTTAAAAGCACGGGATGGGTTCAAAACAATCCCGTGCTTTCTATTGCATTCAAACTTATAATCCTATTGAAATAGATATTGCAATTGCATATAAATTCGGTGTACAAATTTTGACTTGGTTAATTTGGGCAGTTATTTTTTCTCTGAAAACGATGATCTAAAAATTGGTTATAATTTATATATATCCACTTTGATTAATGTGAGGGTGATGCAATCCACCTCTGTTGGGGTCCGTACTGGTTTTCTGACGCAAGCTGTCGGAAGACCTGTATTAATTTAACTCCATGGGAATGGAATAACCTGAATGAAATTACATGAATATCAGTCGAAGCAGATCTTTCAGAAATACATGATCCCAATCCCGAGCGGCCGTGTGGCATCATCATCGGGAGAAGCCAGACAGATCGCAGAAGAGTTGGGCGGTCGTGTTGTTGTTAAAGCCCAGGTACTGATTACCGGTCGCGGTAAAGCCGGCGGAATACGGCTCGCCAAATCGGCGAGAGAAGCGGAAGAACTGGCAGCGGCGATTCTTGGTATGGAAATAAAAGGATTGCCGGTTCGCAAGGTGTTAATTGATGAAACGGTCAATATCCAAAAGGAACTTTATCTAAGTGTTGTTCATGATCGATCATTACGTAAACCGGTTATGATCACATCCTTTGCTGGTGGTGTGAATATTGAAGAAGTAGCTCGAACAACTCCAGAAAAAATAATAAAAATACCGATAGACCCACTTTTGGGGCTTCGCGATTACCAGGCGCGGGATATGGCAGCCGCTATTGATCTACCACGTGAGTTATGGAAGAGTTTCATTGATATAGCCCATGGCTTATGGAACGTGTTTAACGATTTTGATGCGACACTTGCTGAAGTAAATCCGTTGGTCATCACAAGTGATCAGAAGCTGGTTGCGATTGATGGGAAAATGTCAATCGATGAAAACTCCTTATTCAGACACCCTGAAATGACCGATTATCGTAATCTTGATGGTGAAAGTGCTGTGGATATTGAAGCTCGAAAATTCGGCCTGTCCTATATAAAAATGGATGGGAATGTGGGCTGCCTTGTTAATGGTGCAGGGTTGGCTATGGCAACTATGGACATCATTCACATCCTCGGTGGAGTGCCGGCAAATTTTTTGGATATTGGCGGCGGCGCCAGTGCCGAACGGGTTTCAGCCGCATTAAAAATCATACTTATGGACTCATCTGTAAGGTCCATTTTGATCAATATATTTGGTGGGATTACCCGTTGTGACGAAGTAGCCCGCGGAATACTGACTGCAATTCGCGATGTCCCAACAAATGTTCCGATCATTACCAGGCTGGCAGGTACAAATTCGGAAGAGGGGACCGGCTTGTTGAAAGAATCAAATTTGTTGGCTGCCAATTCGATCAGCGAAGCTGTTCGAATGGCTATTGCCGCGGCAGAAGGGACAGCCTAGTTATGGGAATTCTGATCAATAAGAATTCAAAAGTGCTTGTCCAGGGGATAACCGGGCATGAAGGTTTGTTTCACACCCAACAGATGCTTGATTATGGAACTCATATAGTGGCAGGTGTAACTCCAGGTCGTGGAGGGGAATGGGTACTGGACGGAAAAATACCGGTATTTGATTCTGTAAGGACCGCTGTTGAAATGACCGGTGCTGAAGTTAGCGCCATATTTGTGCCTGCCCGATTCGCCGCTGATGCCATGTATGAAGCCTCTGATGCCGGAATATCGCTGATTGTCTGTATTACAGAAGGAATTCCCATTTCAGATATGATGCGGGTTCACGAGTATATATCCAGGTCAGATACCTTGCTTATTGGACCAAACACACCAGGGATTCTTACTCCCGGAGAAGCCAAAGTTGGCATAATCCCTGGAGATATTGCCGTTCCAGGAGGAATAGGAGTTGTTTCCCGATCCGGAACATTGACATATGAAGTTCTATTTGCGCTCAAGAATGCAGGATATGGAGTGAGTACCTGTGTGGGTGTGGGAGGGGATCCTGTAGAAGGGATGAACTTCGTCGAAATATTGAAGCTGCTGGAAGATGATCCGCGCACAGAACAAGTTGTGTTGATAGGTGAAATAGGCGGGACCGAAGAGGAAAAAGCTGCAGATTTCATCAGTCGCGGGATGACCAAACCAGTGGTGGCTATGGTTGTTGGGCAGACAGCACCGGTTGGAAAGCGTATGGGACATGCCGGGGCGATTGTAGAGAGTTCACTGGGAAATGCCCAGGAAAAAATCACGGCTCTTCAAAAAGCGGCCGTAAAGATTGCAACCTTCCCGGAAGAAGTCCCTTCCCTGTTAATGCGATGAAAAGACCGATAAAACAACAACCCCATGAATTTTCATGGGGTTGTTGTTTATTAATTTTTTTGGATTTTAGCTGTTATGAGAGTCAATATACCGTACTACATCGCCAACTGTACGGATACTTCGCGCGTCTTCATCAGCAATGGATACATTGAACTTTTCACTGAACCCGTCAATAAGGAAGAATTGATCCATGGAATCTGCCTTGAGGTCCTCGATGAACCGGGTGTCCATATTGATTCCCTTGCCGTCGATCTTTAGAACATCAACAATCACGCTGCTAACTTGCTCAAGTGTGTCGCTCATGATTACTCTCCTGGATGAGAATGTGGTTTTCCTCGGATTGAATTGTAATTTGGGAATGAGGATTGTCAAGTATCCAATTGTAAGGTTGTGATGTGTGCAATCACTTTACCGGAAGAGAAAATTGACTGGCCGTTCCGAGCATTCCAATTTAATATAACCCCAAAGACGGCTTTTGGTATACTCAATTCATCTGATTACAGGAAAAGTAAATGCCTGATTCGTCACATTTATCCTCAAGAAAAAGCGATCATATCAAAATAAACCTTGATAGAGATGTTCGATCATCCATAGCAACGGGGTTAGAAGAATATCACCTTATCCCACAGGCACTTCCAGAAATTGACCTTGACGAAGTGGATTGCTCTCTTAACCTTCTGGGTAAGTGTATGAATTCACCAGTATTAATATCGTCCATGACTGGCGGGTTAAAAGAGGCGGAAAAGATAAATCACAACCTCGCTGAAGCGGCGCAACACTGCCGGGTTGCTTTGGGAATCGGTTCGCAACGTGCCGGGATTGAGCAGCCCGAGTTATTCGCCTCATTTCAGGTACGAGATGCCGCGCCTGATATCCTGTTATTTGGAAATCTGGGGGCTGTCCAGCTCAATTACGGTTATACCGTTGACGAATGCCGAAAAGCGGTTGATATGATAAAGGCTGATGCCCTTTTTCTACACCTGAATGCCCTTCAAGAGGCGGTTCAGCCT
>JAAYYW010000368.1 GCA_012515195.1 Leptolinea sp. | reverse complement strand
TTCAACCTGGACAAGCCTTCCAAAAGGCTTGGACAATTAAGAATAGTGGCACAGGGGACTGGGATAAAAGTTTCGAATTGGTAAGGACATCTTCTAATCCAGTTAACGAATCGCTTGGCAGCCCGGAGCATATTCCACTCGCCCAAGATGTAAAACCTGGAGAGACAATCCAAATAAAGGTTGATCTGGTTGCTCCCAAACAAGACGGTCAGTATACAGTATTCTACGAGCTTCGGGATGATACCGGTATGTCAGTGCCTAATAGCCAGATCTGGGTAACCATAACCGTTGGAAACATTCCCGTATCAAGTTCGATGGGAGTGAATGCACAACTTTTATCCGCCTACACGGAAAATTCGGAATTTACAGTGGATTTTTGTATGCAGCTTCCAGATGGGCGTCAATGGTATCCTTGGAATATGTTACTTCTAGTAAATCGACAAGAATACTCTCCAAGTGGTAGCCGCATTGATCCAGTTGGAGCGACCACTGCAAATAAATGTTTCAGTTTCAGTTTCCCAGTTTCGATCACTTCAGGGACAACTTATCAGCTATCAATTGGAAAAGTTGAACTACCACCGGAGGTGCATCAAGCTGAAAATTGCGCCTATGCACAAACGACATTACGTGCATCTTACCCGGGATTAGATTTCAAATGTGCCGGTCCTGGTTCATGGTATACCAATCTGGTTTTGCCGTCCGGTATGACTAAAGAACAGGCTGACCAATTGATTCTGGATGCGATGTCCAGTTCGATTTATGGTCCATGGATATTAAACGGGATTGCTCCCTGACCCCACCATATTTATTGCGGATAGATCAGGAAATGTGAAAAGGGTTCGGTCAAATTCCGAATTCTTTTCAATTGACCCCCTAGGATAAGCGGTTTCCCATTGCTATGATTAAGATCACAACCCAATATCATTTTGGTCGCTGATATCATCAGCTGTTCCAAATTATCCTTGGAGCGACCATCCATGTCCTTTTTGATGTAACACCCAATTTATGATGTTACCCCGAATGAAGGATATTAATGGTCGCTTTCTATTAATCGAATTAAAAACCGTTAATCGGAAAGGAGAAAAATTGAAAGTAATTGAAATCTCAAAACGCAATCTGATCGTTTCAGTAATCCTTGCGGTAGTTGTTACAACGAGCATCCTGGTAATAAATAACTTGCCTCGCTATACAGAGCAAAGCGAAAATCCATTAATCGATGAAGAGAGACTCGCTTCCACCACTGCGGTCTTGGCTGTTGAAAAAGTATTCCAGGTGAACTACCAGGAAGGGAAGGATGTATGGCTAGAACGGATTTGCGAAAACAGCACATCTGCCGGATGTGAAATCTTCACAGTTGGTGCAGATCGCCTTTGGGAAAAGTACATGGATGAGAAGTCTGTCGTCACCGCAACGGCGCAGGCTGTGCAGAAAATGGCAGATAATGACACGGAGCAAGTTTGGGAAGTGTCAATCGATCTTTCAACTCCCCTACCAGGCAGCAATAAAACCCATGACACCGCCTA
>JAAYYW010000367.1 GCA_012515195.1 Leptolinea sp. | reverse complement strand
TGACTCACTGTATTATTTTGATGCCGACCTCACCCGTTCCACGCTTGTACGGTATGGGGCCATTGCAGAACGCCCCTATGCTGAAGGATTTGATATATTAAGGGTGATTGGAAAATTTAATAGTATTGGATAAGATATTCGAAACTAAAACAACCTCCCGATTTATTCGGGAGGTTGTTTTGTAATTCCCAATAAGATCGAACCGTTTTCAATTTTTATAGGAAAGACAGGAATATCGTGGAATGCCGGGCCACGGATCGCATTTCCCGTTCGAATATCAAACCGGGCGCCATGTCGTGGACACTTGATTTCAAAGCCGTCCAGTTCACCATCTCCTAAAGGCCCATTGTCATGGGTACAAACATCACCAAATGCATGTATGGTTCCACCTAAATTTACTACCACGACAGGGATACCTGATACTTCAAGAAAGATGCGCGAGTTCTCGGGAATTTCCGCAACCTGAGCAATCTCTATGTAATTGAGATTATTAACATCAGACATAGATTATTCCAAATCCGAAAGATCGGTTTCTTTACCAACGCCATAAATCCCAGCTTTTAGTACCTTTAACGGAAGCAAGGCACATTTTAAACGTACCACACCTAACTCAATGCCCAGTAGGTCAAGAATGTCTTGTTTGTTCAATTGCTTAACATCGTCTATTGATTTGCCAATGATGGATTCAATCAACAGGTCAGCAGATGCCTGTGATATGGCGCAGCCCTCACCGGAGAATAGAGCTTCTGTGATAATCCCCTTATCATCTGTACGAACATCTATGCGAATGTGGTCGCCACAAACAGGGTTCTCATCTTCGAAAGAAAAATCATTCGGTTCAAGCTCTCCCCTGAACCCTGGATTCTTAAATCGTTCAATGATAATTTCCCTATACAGATCGTCCATAAAGCTCCCCGTCATCCATCGAAAGTCAATTTCACTTTATCCAGTGCCGTGATCAGCGATTCAACATCTTCTTTTGTATTGTAAATATAGAAACTGGCCCTGGTAGTGGCAGGAAGTCCGAAACGTATGTGAAGAGGTTGTGCGCAATGATGCCCGGCGCGAACACAAACGCCGTCACTGTCGAGTATTTGAGCTATATCATGCGGGTGTATTCCATCCAATATAAATGAAATCACACCACCCCGGTTATTATCAGGGCCTAGAACTTGAATTCCGCCGCTTTCGTTTAAACGTTTAAGAGCGTAATGAACAATTTCTTGTTCATGTCGGGCGACCTCTTCCATACCGATAGAAGCAAGGTAATCAACTGCGGCCCCGAAACCTATCGCTTCAGCAATGGCAGGTGTTCCTGCCTCGAACTTGGCTGGTACATCAGCAGTAGTGAAGCCTTCAAAGGTCACCTTTCGGATCATATCTCCGCCGCCCTGGAATGGAGGCATTTCATTCAAAAGGTCCAGTTTTCCGAACAACACGCCAATTCCGGTTGGTCCACACATCTTGTGGGCTGAAAATGCCAGAAAATCAGCATCGATATCCTGAACATCAACAGGTATATGGGGTACTGATTGCGCTCCATCGATCAATACCTTGGCACCAATATGGTGTGCCATCACTGTAATTTCTTTTGCAGGGGTAATCGTCCCCAGTACATTTGACATTTGTGAAAACGCTACAAGTTTAGGTTTCTGGTCAAGAAGCCGTTTGTAGCCGGTCAAGTCCAAAACACCTTCTTCTGTTACAGGAATATACTCGATCCGCAAGTCCTTCTCGGCTGCCAGAATCTGCCAGGGGACGATATTGGAATGATGTTCCATTTCGGTTAGAAGGATAAGGTCTCCACGATTTAAGCTCATCCTTCCCCATGTGAAAGCAACCAGATTAATTGATTCAGTGGTGTTTCGAGTGAAAATTATGTTCCGGGGGGAAGGAGAATTAATAAATCGCCCAATTTTTTTCCGAGCGTCTTCATACATCTGAGTTGCTTCTTCTGATACCGTGTAAACACCCCGGTGGATATTCGCATTATGCATACGATAATACGTATCCATCGAATCCAACACTGACTGAGGTTTCTGCGAAGATGCGGTTGAATCAAGATAAACAATTTTTATACCCGGATGCACTTCCCTTTTCAGGATGGGAAAATCATTCCGAATTGAAGAGAAATCGTTCATTTTAACTAAAGAAGATCTGCACGGGTTGTTACAGAAGACCGGGAAGATCGATTTTTTAACGGCGAACGAAGATGCGGAGAATCTTGCTGAAACCACAAAATGTGGTCAGGAACCATCCAACCATCAGTCAGGTAGACATTTACACGGAATTGCACTGCTACCATCTTGGAATCTACCTGTACAACTATTCCACGCACCCAGCCACGGACGCGGTCACCCCCTTTTTCATGATCGGCTAATACTTCAACTGTATCGCCAACATCAAAATTATTTTCCGGGGTCGGATCTTTCATAAATGGAACAGATGACACAGTCTACTCCTACGTTCTAATAGTTAATCGATTAATGATACCATAACGTGTATCAGAAAGCCATTTTATCGTGGATATACGTTTGAAAACGGTTTCGTACGCCCTCAAAGGGAATCCGTTGCATAATCGGGTCAAAGAAACCTTCCACAATTAATCGCTTTGCCTCTTTTTCTGGGATTCCACGGCTGACCAAATAAAACACTTCGTTCTCGTCAATTTTGCCCACTGTAGCACCATGTGTACACCGGACATCATCCGTGAGTATTTCCAGGCCGGGAATTGAATCCGCATGCGCGTTACGGTTTAAGACAAGATTCCGATTCGACTGATAACCATCAGCTTTTTGCGCGCCTGGTGCAACATAGATCATTCCCTGCCACACTGACCGACTTTCATCCAAAAGCGCACCCTTGAAAAGAAGGTCGCTGGTTGTGTGGGGAGCAAAGTGGTTCTGTTGTGTGTCGTGATCTAGGTGTTGCGTACCATTGGTAAAGTAAAACCCAGACATCTTCCCAACTGCACCACGTCCTACAAGATCAAGATCGGTAAAATTCTTTGTCAACCGACTACCAATCGCTCCGAATGTCCATTCAATGGTTCCATTCTCCTCCACACGCGCCCGCTCATTGGTGAAATTCCAGATATTCTTCCCAAATGATTGCAATTCGACGAATTGGAGACGGGCATTTTCTCCCACAAAAAGTTCCACAACACCAGCATGCATGGTTGGAGATGTGTTTTGCTCGGGAGAAGCCGTCTCATGGATGTATGTAGCTTCAGCGTTCTTACCGAGGACAACGATGACATGGGAAAGATACGCTGTTTTTTCTGCCGCTCCCCAAACCAGGCTGTGCAGAGGTAATTCTATTTTGATGTCATCGGGAACAAAAAGGAATATTCCTTCCGGCGATAATGATTGTACCAATGAGGGGAATATCCCTTCGTCTGGTTTAATGACCTTGCCAAAGTATTTTTCTAAAATTCCTGGTTGCTTTTTTAAAAGATCACTGAATGTGGTAAAGACTATACCTTTCCGGTGTAATTCCGGCGCCACATTTGCAACAGCTTCTGAGCCATATAAAATGATCTGTCCGGCGTGATCCCTTTCAGTCAATGGCTGTAGGATTTCCTCCGGGATGGGAGCAAAGTCTTTGTTGACATTCTTTTTG
>JAAYYW010000366.1 GCA_012515195.1 Leptolinea sp. | reverse complement strand
GACGTCCAACGGACACATCGATCTCGATCAAAATTGTACCGGATAGCGATATCCAGTATTACTATGAATATGGCACCTCTCCCGGTTCTTATACGGCAGGGCAGACAGCAACGATCTCTGCTGAGGGGGGAGAGCCTTCCACGGCCACAATGACTGGTTTGAGTCCCAACACACACTATTACTACCGGATGCAATACAACTACAATAGTACCGGTTGGGTGGTAAGACCAGAACATTCCTTCTGGACCCAACGAAACAACGGTGCAACATTTGATTTTACGATCACATCGGATTCCCATGTTGGAATTATGCTGGGGAGCGCTAGCACCTGGACCCAAACTATGACCAATGTGGCAGCGGATCAGCCGGATTTCCATATCGATCTCGGCGACACTTTTGCTATGGACAGTGTCACTTCATTATCTGTTGCTGATGCAAATTATTTGGAACAAAGGGATTATTTTGACCTGGTGGGGCATTCCGCTGGGATTTATCTGGCGATGGGGAACCATGAGCAAACTGAGGGATGGCATTTGGATGATTCTAGCAATATCAACACCAGTCCACCAGTGATGTCCACAAATATGATGAAGAAATACTACCTGAACCCTGCACCAAACAGTTTTTACAGCGGCAACACAGTTACTTATTCTTACATCGATGGCGATGGTCTGCTTGAAGATTATTTTGCTTGGGAATGGGGAGATGCACTTTTTGTTTTCATTGATCCATTCTGGAATACAACTTCAAAGCCCTATGCTGGGAATACTGGTGGCGGAGAGCCGGAAACAGGAACGGGCGATCGTTGGGACTGGACGTTGGGACAGGATCAGTATGATTGGTTGAAACAAACACTTGAGAACAGTCACGCATCCTATAAATTCATTTTTGCTCATCATATGGTTGGCGGATCCGATGACTACGTTCGCGGTGGTGCCAACCCGGCTCATCTGGTCGAATGGGGAGGATACAACGAAGCAGGCACAACTTATGAATGGGAATCAAGAAGATCAGGTTGGGGATCGGAAACAATTCACGATATTCTTGTGGCAAACCAGGTCAGCGCATTCATCCATGGGCATGACCATCAATATGCTTATGAAGCGCGGGACGGCGTTGTTTACCTTTCCATGCCTGCAGCCGGTTTTTCGGGTAGCGGTTTTAATATTTATTCAACCGGCAGCGGTTACACCATCCAGGCACTACCCAGCCCGGGGCATGTCCGTGTCCATGTGACACCCAGCGTTGCAACCTTTGACTATATTGCGACATCTGGCGGAACGGTCAATTATTCCTTTGATATTGAACCCAGTGAGGCGCCTGAAGGCATGCTGGGTGATGTAAATGGCAGTGGTGGCGTTGATTCCACCGATGCCCTGATCGTTTTATCAGCGGATGCCGGTATTAACGTGACATCTTTTTGTCCAATGAATTGCGGCGATGTGAATCGTGATGGATTGGTGAACTCCACGGACGCACTGATCCTCTTATCCTTCGATGCCGGGCTAGGCGTGTCATTTGATATTGGATTGCCGGGTTGTCCGTTGACGATTACACAGCCATCAGGATGCTCTGCACCTTAGTCATAAAAATAGATGATAGGCAGAGGAAAAATGATCGAACGTATCAACGGTTGGTGATTTTGATAACCGCCATAGATCAAGAAAAGTAGAAGATGAGACCACATAATTAATTTTTTGCACGGTGGAAGGAAAACCTTGTGAACACAAAAAATGTAGCCAACCCACGATCTTTGAGAAAGCACCATTTATTATTCCGGTGCATGACCGTCCTGATTATGATTGGGTTGATCCTCGGATTACAGCCCGAAAAGGCAGTAACGGCGCAGCAAACGATCACATTTACCGGCGCGGAAATGCTTGGACGGCCTACGGACACCTCGATCACGATTAAGATCGTGCCGGCGAGTGCCATCCAGTACTACTACCAGTATGGCACCGCGTCAGGTGATTATGACTGGCAGACGGAAACGGTCACTGCTGGTGCAGGGCAGCCCTCCACCATCACCCTCTCCGGGCTGAGCCCCAACACGCGTTATTACTACCGCATGCAATACAACTACAATAGCACTGGCTGGGTGGCAAGGGCAGAACATTCCTTCTGGACTCAGCGGGCTTCAGGGTCATCCTTTACCTTCACCATTACCACTGATTCGCATGTCAATATTCAACTGGGCAATGCCACAACCTGGCAAAACACTCTGAACAATGTGGCTGGGGATAACCCGGATTTTAATATTGATCTGGGTGACACCTTCGCGATCTTTACTCAGGTTGCCCCGGGTGAGGTGGATGAAGCTGAGGCAGCTTATATTTATCAGCTACCGTTTTTCAATACCATCAGCCATTCTGCCTCGATCTATGTCGCAGCCGGTAATCATGAGCAGACCGAAGGCTGGCACCGCTTTGATACGCCGAATGTCGCTGACAGTACGCCAGCGATGTCAATCAATGCGATGAAAAAATTCTATCTGAACCCTGTTCCGGATGGTGATTTTTACGGCGGGAACTCGGATTCTTTTAGCTACATTGAGGGGGATGGCGGGAAGCTTGGCAATTACTATGCCTGGGAATGGGGTGACGCCCTGTTCGTTGTGATCGATCCTTTCTGGTACACGGAAACAAGAGCTTACTCTGGGGGCACTATGGATCCTGGCGATGGGAATGGGGACACTGGCGATCGCTGGGTTTGGACGCTGGGGCTGACGCAATTCAACTGGTTGAAGCAGACCCTTCAGAATAGCAATGCGCCCTACAAATTTGTCCTCGCCCATCACATGGTGGGTGGGTCCCAGGATTATGTGCGCGGTGGCGCGGTACCTGCTCATTTATTTGAGTGGGGTGGGTATAACCTGGGTGGGAGCACCTGGGGCTTCACTGACCGCCGACCCGAAAGTGAATGGGGACCTGACCCGGTCCACCAGATCTTCATCGACAACGGTGTGAGCGGTTTTTTCCACGGGCATGATCACGAATACGCTTATGAGGTTCGCGATGGGATCGTATACCAGTCGCTGCCCGCGGCATCCTTCACTGGCTCTTTTGGAATATATAATGTTAGTGACCCATATACTGAAGCGGTTGTTTCGGGATCGGGTTATGTGCGGGTGACGGTTAACCCCACACAGACATCCGTTGAATTTATTACATCTGCAACAAATAAAAATGTCCTGCATTCTTACACCATCGAACCCAGCGAGGCGCCTGAAGGCGTTCTGGGTGATGTAAATGGCAGTGGTGGCGTTGATTCCACCGACGCCCTGATCGTTTTATCCGCGGATGCCGGCATTAATGTGGCTTCTTATTGCCCGATGAACTGCGGTGATGCCAATGGGGATGGATTTGTCAACTCCACGGACGCCCTGATCCTCTTGTCCTTCGATGCGGGATTGCCTATATCTTTCAATGTTGGCTTACCAGGCTGCCCGGCGAGTGTGACCCCACCCCCTGGATGTCCTTGATCTTTTGAATGGAAATGATCACTAAAAACACAAACATTGACTGAAATCGAGCAGACGAGAATAAAAATGAACGGATTGCGATCAAAAATGAAAACGCTCAAAACAAAATTTTTCAAAACATGCCCTAAAACAGGGAAGATCGTTGGGCTGCAGCCGATTGAATCGCAATCTCCCTGGTTGTTCCCCTTGATCGGCTTGGCTGCACTGATCTGGGTAATGGTGCGGGTTGTGCCCAAACCCAGCCGGGCAAGATATCCCTGCCAGCAGATCGCGATCCCGCTGGCGGCATCCTTTGTCCTCTGGCTGATCGGCCCCATTGCAACGGCATTGACCTTCCGGAAATTGCATCAGTGGCTGAAACAGAAGCGCTTCCTGAAAGTCTTGTTCACCTTTGCAATTTTCGCGCTCCTTTTAGGAGGAACCTTTGGAAGTGGAGTAAGTGTACCGCAGGCAAGCTATCCCCCCCATCCAGCAAATGACCCGATTGGCACAGCGCAAGGGTTGGCACCTGGAAGGGTGGTTTGGGTTCATAATCCCGATGTCACCGATTGGGCGGGGCCAAACTCGGGTGAGCTCTGGTATGAACACGTCGATCAGGCAGCTGCCACAAACATGATGGATTGGGCATTAAAAGGCTATTCGGAAGCGGCCAACCTTGCAGACGCCTGGGATGCTGTCTTCAGGCATTACAACGGTGGCACGCCTTACCAGCCAGGTGAAAAGATCCTGATCAAGATCAACCTGACGACCGTCAATTCTGGCGGGGGGTTCGCCGATGCTTCTTATAACCCCGTCTTCAAAGGTGAGGTTACCCGGGGGTCGACTGCCAACGCACCGCAGCTGCTTTTAGCATTATTGGATCAATTGATCAACACTGCAGGTGTTGCCCAATCCGATATCACGATTGGTGACTCGACCGGATTGTTTGTTAATTACCTTTACGATCCCCTTCATGCCGAATTTCCAGATGTGCATTATGAAGACAACCGGGGCACCCTGGGACGCTCGCAAGCGACCTACACTTCACCTTGCGTGCCCTATTATTGGAGCACTGAAGATGCAGATGGAAAGACGCAGGACTGCGTGATCCAATCCTATGATGAAGCGGATTACCTGATCAATTTTGCGGTTTTGAAGAGCCATGAACGAGCCGGCATGACGGTGGCTGCAAAGAACCACTACGGTTCGATGCTGCGAACCCCCATCGCTGCAGGTTACTATGACCTTCACAATCGGTTACCCCTGGATGACACCGGCACACTCTATCAGGGAATGGGTTTTTACCGCCCATTGGTTGACCTGATGGGAAATGCACACATAGGCGGCAAAACGCTCCTGTATATTGTCGATGGCATCTATGGCGGTGATGGTTGGGCTTCCAATCCATCCACCTGGAGTATGTCCCCTTTCAACGGGGATTGGCCTTCAAGCATCTTCCTCTCAATGGACCCGGTGGCCATTGATTCGGTCGCATTTGATTTTCTCAGCCAGCAGTGGCCCGATGATGTATTGAAATACGAAGGTGTTCAGGACTTTTTACATGAAGCAGCGCTGGCGGATAACCCGCCATCGGGCACCTGCTATGACCCGGAGCATGATGGCACCTGCATGACCAGTTTGGGCGTGCATGAACACTGGAACAATGCGACGGACAAACAGTATTCTCGCAACCTGGGCACCGATGACGGCATTGAACTATTGTATGTCACCGCTGATCCAACAGCTTTGAACTATGATTTGACGATCTCCGTCAGTCCGCCAGAAGGCGGTTCGACTGTGCCCGCCGTTGGGACGCATGCTTATGAAGCCGGGACTGTCGTTGAGGTAACCGCCTCATCCAACCCGGGTTTTGTCTTTGATCATTGGGAAGGAGGATGTACGGGATCTGATACGTGTTTTGTCACCATGGATGCTGCAAAAACTGTCACCGCCATCTTTGTGGAGGAGGAGTTCCTTGGGGATGTGGATGGTGATGGATCAGCCAATTCAACCGATGCCCTGATCGTTCTTTCAGCCGATGTTGGGATCCCGGTTGGATCCTATTGCCCGATGAACTGCGGGGATGTTGATGGGAATGGGGTGGTTAATTCCACCGATGCCCTGATCCTCTTATCCTTCGATGCCGGGCTAGGCGTTTCATTCGGAATTGGTGAACAGGGATGCCCGCAAACAATAACACAGCCCCCTGGATGTACGCCCTGATGCGGATGTCAGGGTTTTGATTTTGGCATTAATGAAAGCAGGTTTATAAGAAGCTTGATCTTAAAAGGAGATAAGATGAAAACAAAAATTAGGACGAAATTTATCAATCTATTTGTTGTTCTGCTCGTTTTGACGGGCAATGTGCTGCAAGGGACTGCACCAGTGTTTGCGCAGACGGGGACTGTGGCAGCAAGTGCGACCGCGTCTAACGCCGCGCCAGCAATTGGCACAGAATTAACGGTCAACATCCATATCGATATGACCAATGTAGATTCCCCTGACAACAATCTCGGCAGCTACACAGCCACCCTGAATTGGAATCCGGCGGTTTTGTCTTATGCCAGCTACATCGTCCCACCAGGCACAGGTTTCACTGGCGTTGTCAATACAGGTAGTGTTGGCACCGGTTTGATCACTTTCAATGGTGCCAATGCGACTGGAGCTACGGGTGACATCATCGTTCTGGCGGTGGGATTTAATGTCATTGGCGCCGGGGATGCTGGCCTGGATCTGGTATTTTCAGCCATGGCGGCGGCGGGGACATTTGCAGACCTGCTGCCGATCGTGAACGCAACAGAGGATACGGTTACTGTTCCGGGGGAACCCGTTGGTGTGGTCGAGATCGATGGGGATGCCCACAGCCAAACTGGGGCTGCCAATGCGTCGAGTGTCAGTTTCGATCATACAACTGGAACGGGCAATAATCGTCTGATGCTCGTAGGGGTGTCGTGGAATGCTGGTACTACAGCCAACCGATCAATCAGCTCTGTTGTGTTCACCTATG
>JAAYYW010000365.1 GCA_012515195.1 Leptolinea sp. | reverse complement strand
TGGCGGGCCGTACTCATTGCCTGCGACGGTTTGATCACGCTCGGACTGTGACTATACGGAAGTATCATTATCTCATGCACAAGGTCATGGCCAGCTGATCTGCCACAATCAGCATGCGGCAAAGGTATGGATCGCTCTCTTCAATATTGAAGGTCATCGCGTACCTGCCACTCGGCTTGTCCTTTCGGCTCATGCACCAAAGGTATCCGGTTTTCCTATATGAAGTTGTCAAAGATCGCTTTTATGAGAAGATAAAAGTTCCTCTCATAAGCCATGAGAATTGAGGGCCATTTTTGAACCCTATTCCTCAAAATTTTTCAAATCTTTTTCTAGGCTTCTCAGTGCCTGAGCAATCGACTTGCAAACAGCCTTAACACTGACGCCTTCTGCCTGGGCAATGTCTGACTTGCTCATCTCCAGAAAATAGAAGGCATAGATTCTCTTGGCCTGGATGTCTGGCAGATTGGAAATAGCAGCATGGAGTTCCTGCTTCGTCATTTTCCTTTCATAGATTTCATAGGGAGACATGGAGACAAAGATTGCTTCATGCTCGATGCCATCATCCCGATCCAGGGAATAGTGAGCTTGATTCCAGTGAACCTTTCTCTGGTAGTTCAGTTCTTTGCGTTTCGATTCTTCGAAGATCTCAGCGATCTTATCATCAACCATGACAAAACAGTCATTCTCATAAAACGGGTATACTTCCCGCAGATTTATCTTTTTCATTTTCATTCTCCTTTTTGTTTTGGCTTGTAAGCAGCAAACAAAAAGGAGATGGCGGGCTACGGCATCTCGGGGAGAGATGCCAGCCAGGGTCATTTATTGAGTTTTTTATTGACATGGCAGGCTCCTTTTAGCTGGAACCTGTCATTGGTGATTGCACTGCCAAAAAAGCTGATTACTGAATAAAAAAGGCCGGATGATCCTCTCAAATTGAGTAATCATCCGGCGGTGGTAGCTCAGTGAATCGGCTCCGGTGCTCGGTATAGATTTTATTCAGTTGTACATTTCCTGCTTGTGCGGTGGTCGCTACTTTTTAAGTGCGCCGGTGCTCCATAAATCAGTAAACGTTAGAATTGCTCTGCGATGACCGGAATGGTGGCCACTTTGCCGCACATCTCACACTTGATGGTGATGATGCCGACGCTGTCAGTTGTGACGTCTAGAAGCCGTTTGCCACAATAAGGGCAGTTGATGGGTTTGTAGAATTCATCGAAGGCTTCTTTATCTGCTCCGAGGATGATTTCAGTAGTCCTCAGACAATCCGATTTATAAGGGCAGGCCTTCGTATTACTGCACTTGATCAGAATCTTTAATCTTGAGCCATCAACGGTGTCAAACAGCCTTCTTTCTCGGTTGCATTTGATCTGAACATTTCTCATTTGTTATCCCTCCTGTACTAGGCGTACATGATTCCGGGCATGATGACCTCATGGCTGCTGACTCCTGGAGTTTTGATGCCGTCGAGCAGTGATGCTGAATAGATGGACCATTTGCCATAACGGCTCCGGATGGTTTCGATGGTGTCATCCAATTTTTCCAGCCTGGCCCGCCTGGCAGCATCGTCAAAGAGCATCAGCTGCTGGGGCATGAACTTAGGTTCCAGGTTGATAGCGCGTACTGTAACCGCCCTCACATGTGTATGCCAAGCGTAGTTCATTTCAAACAGATATTTTGCTGCCATGGCGATCTCCATGGGGCTTTGGGTCGCCATGGGCAGCTGCATCTGATATTGACGATAGGATAGGTCTTTGTCCTTTACGGTGATCTGAACGCCATTGGCTTTCATGTCATGAACACGAAGACGGTGACTAATGTCCTGGGTCAGGTGGAGCATTACTTTCCAGACCTCATCATTGTTCTCCAGGTCCGAGGTACAGGTTGTGCCGTGTCCGATGGATTTAACCGGGGAATAAAAGTCATTTTTCATCACTCTGGACTTGTCCTCTCCGTTGGCAAAGAACCAAAGCATCTCACCATTTTTCCCCAGAGTGCTTCGCAAGAAGTCTCTCGGGGCCTTGGCCAATTCTCCAATAGTCCGGATTCCGTAGCGGGACAACTTCTTGTCCGTGGCTCTCCCAACATAGAAGAAATCTGATACAGGCAGAGGCCAAACCATCTCCTGATAATCATCCCGACGGATGACGGTAATGGCATCAGGTTTTTTCATGTCGCTGCCAAGCTTGGCAAAGATCTTGTTAAAAGAGACGCCAATACTGACGGTGAGTCCAAGCTCTTCCCGAGTGGTGCGCTGGATCTCCTCAGCGATGGAAAGGGCAGAACCGCAGACACCCTGGCTTCCCGTCACATCCAGCCAGCATTCATCCATGCCATAAGGCTCAACCTGATCCGTGAAACGCTGATATATCTCCCGGGTGAGTTTGGAATACTTCAGGTATTGATCGTACTGGGGAGGTACCATCAGAAGATCCGGACATTTCTGTTTGGCTTCCCAATTGACCATTCCAGTCTTGATACCAGCCTTTTTTGCCTTCTCTGATTTTGCCAGTACAATACCGTGGCGATCTTCCGTGGAACCGCAGACCGCGATTGCTTTGTCCCGAAGTGCTGGATTCAGCATGATTTCTACCGATGCATAGAAGCTATTCAAATCACTGTGAAGAATTGCTCGCTCGTTTTTCATGAAAAGCCACTCCTTTCCAGGGCTATATAACATATTTGTTGACAGATGAAGTTGCGATAAGTATAATGAAGATAACTTCATCTCGTAGCTCAATGTTAACAGGTCGATGAAGAATAGTCAATATAAAAATGAAGTTGACGAAGTTATATTCATTACGGGAGGCAAAGAAATGAAAACTTTCTCAGAGAAAACCAAAGATGCTCGTGAGGCATTAAGGCTAAATCAGCAGCAGTTGGGTGAACTGGTCGGGGTGTCCAAGCGTTCCATCGCAGCCTATGAGACAACCGATACCAAGCCTCGCGGAAATGTTGCCCGCAAACTCGCGGCTGCTCTGCAGGTGTCTGTGGACTATTTGCTGAATGATGAAATCACCGATCCGAAATATGGCATAGAAAAAGCTCCCTACATTGAGGAAGCTCGTGATCGTTTAGGGAATAAGGCAGCCAAGGAGATGAATGGCTTACTGGACCAGAATTTGGCCCTCTTTGCCGGTGGTGAACTGGATCAGGAAGCAAAGGACGCTTTTTTCGAAGCCGTTATGAAGGCTTACCTGAAGTGTAAGGATGAAGCCAGAAAAACCTATAATCCAAAAAAGAAAGGCGTATAGGTAAATTTACGACTTATCTAAACTAAGATCCTATTTCTCGCGTACTGTAATCTACGAGTCCGTATTTTTGGACAGTCAATTTGCTTTAATGGAGTTAAGGAAATCGGTCCTGGATGAGCGTTTATTTCAGATCAATTGAAGGTGATTACATGTCTATTGAATATATTTGTCAGAAAGTGCACCGCTTAATGCGCAAATATGATGAATCAGATCCCTGGAAGCTGGCGAATGCTATGGGTATAATTGTATTATTTCATCCCATGGGAACAACGCCTAAATCCTGTAAGGGTTTCTTTTTGTATCAATCCAGGAAAAAGCAAATCACCATCAACAGCGAATTACCTGAAGCCATCCAAAAGATTATCCTGGCTCATGAAATCGGCCATGCAGTCCTTCACCATGATGCTGCCAAGATGAGAACCTTTCACGACTTTGCGCTCTATGATACTGAGCTGCCCCCGTTTTTTGTACCAATCACAATGTTAGTGCGGAACCTATCCCTGAGCGGCAACCGAAGTGGAGCGTAGCGAAACAGAGGTTGCCGCTCGGTCGTTTTCAGGCCGATATCGGCA
>JAAYYW010000364.1 GCA_012515195.1 Leptolinea sp. | reverse complement strand
ATCATCGCTCAGATGGCCGGTGGGTTTATTCAACGCTCACGCCTGACAGAAAAATTAAGTCACATCAACACTGACTTGCAAATTGAAATCGATGAGAAAAATGTGTATCAATCATTGCTGGCGGCTGAAAAGGAATTGCTGTCAACAACTCTTATGAGTCTCGGTGAGGGTGTAATCATCACAGATAAAGATGGATTGATAGTTCTTTTCAACAAAGCCGCTGAATCTATCACCGGGTATCAATCCCTTGAGATCTTTGAAAAACCTTTGTATTCAGTATTCCAGATCATTGATCCAAAAACAAATAGCATCATGCCAGAAATTATTGATAACTTGTATCAAATGAGCCGGGCGCAAGTTGAAGAACCAAATTATAAACCTCCAACTCTTATTACTAGATCAGGGGAACGAATCCTGATCTCGTCCAGTATCTCCATGCTTAAGAACCCCGACGGCCAATTTATGGGACATGTAATCGTTTTCCAAAATGTAACAGAAAAACAATTGGCCGATGCACAATCTGCGTTATCGCAGAAAATGGAAGCCATCGGTCAGCTTGCGGCTGGTATTGCGCATGAGATCAACACACCGATTCAATATATTGGAGACAATCTCCGCTTCCTTCAAAAATCCATATCGCGATTCTCAGAAATGGTAGAGGCTTGCCATCTACTGGAGAATGATCAACCTGTGCGTCAGGATTGCGTTGACCATTTGCTTGAAATAAAAAAACAGACAAAAATAGAGCATTATATTAAGGAAAGCCCTGTTGCCGTCCAGGAAGCATTGGACGGAGTAGAACGAGTGAGAAAGATCGTTCTTGCCATGCGTGAATTTTCTCACCCATCCGAAAAAGAGAAAAAGCTGGCTGACATAAATCATGGGATTGAAACCACAGTTGTGATCTCAAGAAATGAATGGAAATATAGCGTTGAACTTGAAACCGACCTGGACCCGGAATTACCACCCGTTTTCTGTCAGATCGATGAGATCAACCAGGTGATTTTGAATATGATCATTAACTCAGTCCATGCCATCGAAGAAGTAATCCCCCCAGGCAGCGATCAGAAGGGCAAAATCAATATCAGTACAAAAAAGGCTGGAGACCATGTGATCATTAAGATCCGGGATTCGGGTAAAGGAATTCCAGAGGAGATCAAACAGCGAATATTTGATCCTTTCTTTACTACCAAAGGAGTGGGAAAGGGTACCGGGCAGGGATTATCACTTGCACATCAAATTATCATCAAGAAGCATCATGGCACCATTAATGTCGATTCAGCGGTTGGAACTGGTACAACTTTCACGATAGATCTACCGATCGAAGAACCTGAATAGGAGCCATTATGGTCAGTAAGATGCATAGTATTCTTTTTGTTGACGACGATCCATTGGTTCTGCAAGGATTACGACGATCTCTTGAAGAATATAGTGATTCTTGGAACACAGATTTTTCCTCTAATCCGAAAGAAGCGCTGAAGAAACTCGCCGAGCATCCATTTGATGCCATAGTTTCAGATATGCATATGCCAATAATGGATGGGAATCAATTACTGGAACTGGTCAGCCAGGTTGCTCCAGGTGTAATGCGATTTGTCCTTTCCGGAAATGTTACTGAAACACAGGTAATGCGCTCGGCTAACCTGGTCCATCAAATGATCCCAAAACCAAGTGATATGGAGCACATCTTTTCAATTGTTGAACGCGCCTGCCGGCTGCGCGATATGTTGACAGATCCCCATCTAATGCAGCTAATAACAGGAATACACCACCTTCCCAGTGTCCCAGTCCCTTACAACCGTCTGCTGAAAGAATTGGAATCACCTAATAACAGTACCCAGAGTGTGGGAAATATTATCGCCCAGGATGCTGCGATGACAGCGAAAATTTTACAGCTGGTAAATTCAGCCTTCTTTGGTCTGGCCGATAGTATTAGCAGTCCACAGCGAGCGGCGACAATCCTTGGGTTGAACACGATACAAGCGCTTGTACTTGGGATACATGTTTTCTCTGAATACCAGGGAGAAAAGAATTTACCGATCTCCATTGATGCTATGTGGAAACACAGCATGGTTGTCAGCAACGTAGCATTCCGATTATCCAAAAGTCTCGGACTAAATT
>JAAYYW010000363.1 GCA_012515195.1 Leptolinea sp. | reverse complement strand
GAGGGATGCAACGCGGCTGTGGAAATCAACCAGGCCGAAGTACCCATCAAACCGACATTGGCTGCTGTGGTCGCAACCGAAAACAACAAAGATAGAAAAATATCCTTCCCGAATGGATGGGCAAGCCACAGCAATCTGCGCGTAATGGATCGCTTTCCCAACGCTTTATCTATCCTTCCAGGGTTCTTCGGGATCAAAATACCTCCCGGCTAAAAAGATTGGCGTAGGAAGGGCACGTGTCAAGCAATTCCATGTGATGTCCTGATCCGACCAGATGGCCATGGTCCATCATAAAAACACGGTCAGCCTCTTGAGCAGTTCTCCGTCGGTGGGCTATCAACACACAGGTGCGGCCTTGCTGCAATCGGGAGATTGATGAATCGAGGTCTGCTTGCGTAATGGGGTCAAGATGGGTAGTAGGCTCATCCAGAATTAGAAAGGGGGCGTTCTTCAGGAACGCGCGCGCCAATACCAACCGCTGTGCCTGACCGCCGCTGAACCCGTACGCATCTTCACCTAATTGAGTGTCCATCCCTGCCGGTAGAGTTTTCACAGTTTCAAGTAGATGGGCTTCCTGTAATGCCTGTTCCAGTTGGTGCTCTTCTGCTGACGGGGCGGTAATGGTCAGGTTTTCGCGGATGGTGGCGTTGAAAAGGGCTGGTTGTTGGTTGACGTATAAAAATTCTTCGCGCCATTTGTCAATTGGAATGGTTTGAATGTCCACACCGTTCCATGTGATGCAGCCTTCATTGGGTTGGATGAACCGAAGCAGGAGGGAGGTCAGTGTGCTTTTGCCAGATCCATTCAAACCGACAATGGCGAGCTTTTCTCTGGAACTGATTGTTAAAGATACTCTATGGACAGCATCCGTTTTTCTGCCGGGATAGGTGAAAGTCACATTCTCATAACGGATATTGAATTCACCTTTGAAGAACGGGAAGGAAACGGGATGATTATCGGACAAGGTTTGTGCCAAATCTATTTCTGGTTCATCCAAAATGGCGAAAATGCGTTTTGCCGCGGAAACACCATTCTGGGCAGCGTGAAACCGTGCGCCGAGTTGGCGTAATGGCAGATAGAAATCGGGGGCTATGACCAGGAAGAAAAATGCCTGTTGAAAATCCATTTGTCCATACATCAGACGAATCCCGATTTGTACGGCAATAACGGCGACGCTCAGGGTCGCTGCCAGCTCAAGGACGAAAGCTGAGAGAAAGGCAACACGTAGTACTTTGAGAGTCGCGTTTCGGTACGTTTCACTAACACGATCAAGCCGCGAAGCATGGTCTCCACTGCGGCCGAGGTTTTTCAATTCGGTCAATCCACGGAGTGAATCGTGAAAGAAAGCGCTCATCCCGCTAAACGCGTCATATTGCCTATGTGTCAACGTCTCTGTGGTTCGTCCGATCAGGATCATAAAGACTGGTATGAGAGGCGCGGTTACCAGAAGAATAAAAGCCGACAGAATATCCAGTGGGAAGACGATAATGAGGATGCTTACCGGTAATATGGCACAGATCACCAGTTGGGGAAGGTATTGACTGAAATAGGAATCAAGAGAATCAACACCAGTGGTGGTGACATGGGCAAGTTCTCCATCCTGTTGCTGATTGGTATACGCCGGGCCCAGGCGAAGGATTTTTTCGGCAAGACGTTCTCTTAATGCTGAACGGATTTTTTCAGAGAGCAGCGCGGCATTTTGTTCGTTGACATATACCAAAATGGCGCGCAGAAATATAATGAAAACCAACAATAGGAATGGTCTATTCAATTGATTAATTGAAACTTGTAATATATGAATCTGATCTAATATGTCTGATAAAACCCATGCCTGCCCGATAACAGCAAATCCACCGGCTACAGCCGAGACTATGACGGCAATAAATGGGGCCCGTAAACGAAAAGCCAAAGAGTTTAACCGGCGGTTAAAAATCATGCTTTCAATTTTCCCTGACCAGAACTGTCCAGTCAACCTCGAGTGTGAAAATCGTCCAATCCTTCAAGCTGAAGTGGTCCACAAAGAAGAAATCAGCCTGGAATGATATAGAAGAGCCCTACCTGAGGTTTTTCTCATCCAGGTTTGACGGGATTTCCGACAATAGGTGGGTTTGTATTTCTGATTCTCTCCTGAATAGAATCGATAAAACAGATGGCTGTGATCATCGGTCTTTTTTAAGCCAGCAGTTGCAGTCTCCATGACATATGATTATAAGAACTTGATGGTGACTTTGATCCAATCCGGAAAGGATGTAAAGCTAGAATTCAAGAAGGTGAAGCACATCATCCAATGCTGCCTGGAAAACATCTGCCATGATATTGTCATCCACCTGATACGGGCCGCCCAGCATTCCATCACCACATAATTGGCGGCTTTCGGTAGCGTTGGGCATTCCTTTGATCTTTACTGATGGCTTGGGATAAATGGGTAAATCTGTAACTCGCGTAAATGAAAAGGCTTCTCCCCAACCGCCGTGTTCCATGGTCAACCCGTGTTTCATACAGACTGCTTCCACGCTATGTGATTCCCACCAGGAATACCAGGATATCTGAATATCAGGCAGCGTATTGGCCACATGAACCAGATGAGCTGCTGCGCCATTATTCCCACCATGACCATTCAGAATGAGAAATCGTCTAAAACCAACTCCGGCCGCAGACCGGATGATGTCTTCAACTATTCGGGTCAGGGTTTCAACGCGAAGAGAGAGGGTGCCTGGATATGATAGAAAATAAGGGGAAACACCGAAATTCAACGGTGGTGCGATTAAAACCCCTGATTGTTTTGAAGCACCATCGGCAAGGCTTTGAGGTATGCGGACATCCGTCAATAAAGACAGGTATCCATGCTGTTCACAGGCACCAATTATGACCATAAGACGGTCGTCGTGGTTTAGATATTCCTCCACATCCATCCAGTTTAAATCTTCCAGACGCATTGGGAACTCCATAATTCGTTTTACTAATTCTACCTTCTGAGCATTGGCCGCACAAAAAAAATGGGACGGTGTTGTTATCTCCGTCCCATTAATGGATAAAAAAGAAAGAAATTGGTGGTTGTTTATCCCACCACATTAACCAATCGTCCGGGAACGTAGATCACTTTTCTGGGAGATCGACCTTCAAGTGCGCGTTGAACCGATTCATTGGATAAGGCGGCTGCTCTGGCTTCCTCTTCGGTCACCGAGACCGCGACAACAAGACGGTCGCGAACTTTTCCGTTAACCTGAAGTACCAGGGTGATGTTTTCATCTGCAGCGGCTTCTTCATCCACGGCAGGCCAGTCCCGGGTATGGATGGAATACGCTTTACCCAGACGTGCCCAGATCTCTTCAGAAATGTGCGGCGCAACCGGGGCCAGCATACGCAGGTATATATCTACCGCTTCGTCCCAGGCCTTAGATGGACCGGGATTCTCTGCATGGAATTTCTGCAGCTCATTAAGTAATTCCATTAAACCTGAAACAATCGTGTTGAATTCAAAGTTCTCGAAATCACGGGTAACTGCCCGCAAAGTCTGATGCAATTTGCGGCGAAGATTTTTTTCCGCGTCTTGCGATGGTGATCGACCTTTGGATGGCTCCTGAAAGATGGTCCAAACTCGACGCAACCAACGCACCGTTCCGTCTATTCCGGTCTTATTCCAGGGAGCACCCAGGTCCCAGCGGGCGAAGAACATCAGATAGGCGCGAACCGAATCGGCGCCATATGATTTGACCAGGTTATCCGGGGCTACCACGTTCCCACGGCTCTTGCTCATCTTTTCATAATCTTCCCCTAAAACAATACCCTGATTGCGAAGCGTAAGCATTGGTTCAGGTCCTTTTGCGATACCCATATCGCGCAGGGCTTTCTGGAAGAAGCGTGTATAGATGAGGTGCATGGTGGCATGTTCAATGCCACCGGTATAGACATCAACAGGCGCCCAGTAGTCGTATTCAGCCGGATCATAGGGGCCTTTAGCATAATCGGGGGAAAGATAACGAAGGTGATACCAGGATGAACACATAAAGGTATCCATGGTATCGGTTTCACGTTCAGCAGGGCCACCGCATTGCGGACAGGTTGTCTTTTTCCACGTGGGGTGTAGTTTTAGCGGGCTTTCACCAGTGGGTTTCCATTCGACATCATCCGGTAACAAAACGGGGAGTTGGTCATCAGGCACGGGTACAACACCGCATTTTTCGCAGAAGACCATGGGAATCGGCGCGCCCCAGTAACGCTGGCGTGAGATTAACCAGTCGCGTATGCGGTAATTTGTTGTCGCATGACCGGCTTTTTTGTCCTCAAGAAACTTGATAACGCGGGGCATGGCCTGGTCTTCCGGGGTACCTGTTAGCTCGCCGGAATTGACCATGCGGCCTTTAGCCGGAACAGCTTCTGGCATAGAATTACCATCAATCTCTGGTTCTCCTTCAGCCAGAATTACAACACGAACGGGAAGGTTGAATTTACGGGCAAATTCAAAATCGCGTTGGTCGTGTGCTGGAACGCCCATTATGGCACCTGTCCCGTATGTCATCAGGACATAATCAGCAATCCAGACAGGGATTTTCTCGCCATTTACCGGGTTTACAGCGTATCCGCCTGTGAAAACGCCGGTTTTTTCTTTATCTGCCGCTTCCCGCTGGATGTCGGTCTGTCGGACAGTATCAGCCAGATAGGCATCAACTTGAGATTTCTGTTCGGGAGTAGTCAGCTTGGCTACCAATGGATGTTCGGGTGCCAGTACCATGAAGGTGACACCCCACAACGTATCAGGCCGTGTTGTGAACACTTCCAGCGGATCACCCTGGTCGGTGTGAAACGTGACGGCTGCCCCGGTTGATTTCCCGATCCAGTTGGTTTGCAGGGTTTTCACCCTTTCAGGCCAGTCGATCGTGCTGAAATCCAACAATTCTTCGGCATACGCAGTGATCTTGAAGAACCACTGGTTTAGATTTTTTTTGATGACAGGGGTATTGCAACGCTCGCAATGTCGATCATCACCCCAGACCTGCTCACGGGCGAGTGTCGTATTACAGTTTGGGCACCAGTCCACAGGGGAATGTTTTCGGTAAGCCAGCCCATGTTTGTAGAGTTGGGTGAAGAACCATTGGGACCATTTGTAATATTTTGGATCTGCTGAAACGGCTTCTCGGCGCCAGTCAAACATACCACCCATGCTTTTGAGCTGACCGCGCATCCGGTCAATATTCGCGTAAGTCCAGGTTTTGGGATGGATGTTCTTTTTTATCGCCGCGTTTTCTGCTGGAAGACCAAACGCATCGAATCCCATCGGAAACAGCACATTAAAACCACGCATACGCATAAAACGCGCGCGTGAATCAGCCGGAGTCATGGCGTACCAATGTCCGATATGAAGATCACCGGACGGGTAGGGGAGCATGGTCAGGGCGTAATGCTTGGGTTTCTCCGGATCGATATCCGAGTGATATAACCCATCTGCTTCCCATTTCTTTTGCCAGCGAGGTTCTATTTCTCCGGGATCATACGTTGGGATTGAAGCCTGACTCATAGTTTTCTCCAGATAAAAAATTAAATAAAAAGTCCTCCGCCGTCAGGGGCGAAGGGACTTTCTCCGTGGTACCACCCTGCTTGCCTGAATACTCAAGCCGCTCTGGACGCTGTATCGGGCGCACCCGCCGCGGTTTTTCGGTTCACCTCGGCTGCATACCGGTGTTCGGTATGACGGGCGAGTTCTGCCTGATGTGTTCCGCAACACGTATCGGGCTTACACCTTTTTACCCGATTCTCTGACGGATGGCGTACTACTCCCGTTCTTTTGTGGACCCAGAGAGATTCGAACTCTCGGCCTTCTCAATGCCATTGAGACGCGCTCCCAACTGCGCTATGGGCCCATTCAATTGTTAAACTCTGCTTCTCGATCCCAATCCAGTGGACCTGGAGGGATTCGAACCCTCGGCCTCTTCAGTGCGATTGAAGCGCGCTCCCAACTGCGCTACAGGCCCAACTACAGAGTGAAAGCATTTTACCTGAGGGGTGGTTGCTTGTCAAGAGGACGTTTGAGTTCACTAGAATTGCAACTGGACGTAAATGTTACCGGGGCATATAAGAGGATTTTGTCTGGGGCATGAATCTGGTGGGAATTATGAATGATCAGACATGTCCATTGAACGCTTTTGACTTTCTGATCATGGAGATCGTTAAAAAAACATATAATCTGAAATACTAATTTTGCG
>JAAYYW010000042.1 GCA_012515195.1 Leptolinea sp. | reverse complement strand
TTCCGGAGCCAGTCCATATTCAAGCGAAACAACAATCGAGTTTGATCGCTCTGCCAGCAGTTTGCAGAAGTTTTCGACCACAATCGCTTTTCCGCCGATAAAGGCGCCGCCATGAATGTAACAGATTGCGGATTTCTTCCCTTCACCATCAGGCGTGTAGATGAAAATCGGCACGTAGCCGTCCGGGGTTTTGATCACATCATGGCGTGTGCTGACGCCTGTGCTCAGATTATCGTTTTCGCAGCCCATGTTGGCGCGGATCTGTTCGATTTCCTCAGCTGAGATTGCGTTTGGATTTTTGAACGGTCCTCTGGGTGGCAGTGTGCGGTACCATTTGGCAACGCGTTCGTCAGCGACCCCAATCCGGTCATCGTCCGGGATCGGCTTTCGGATAATCTCAAGGTTCCCCAGCTGCTGTCGGACGGTTCCCGCTGCAAGTTTTTCAAGGCATTCGTTGTAGTCCATCGTTTGTATTCGCTCTCTGTCGTATGTGATAGTTGTCGGGATACCCGACCTGACAAATTTGAAACCCTCTGAGGTGAAGCATTCGCCTTATCATATCAGGGATTTACCGCCCTTGACAATATATTGGGCTTTTTATAAATCATTTTTTTGCCTGACCAAAAAAAACGTGTGTAAAATTATTGGAATATTTCAGAGGAGAATCTCAGGCTTGCTATTACCTCATTCAGGATATCTTTTAAGAAACCTTCCATCTTCTTCAATACGAAGGAAAGGAACAGTTATCTGTCTTTACAGATAGAAAAATGGGAAGCGAATTCAGGAAAAGAAAAGGAAGCGCTCAGCGCATTTTGTCAAGCCGGTCATTGCGGAAATACAACACCAGATCGGTGGCGACCAGCACAAAATTCAGAGCGTAGAAGAAAACGACGTAGGTAACATTTCCGGAGATTATTTTGGCGATGATCCCGCTCACATATCCGATCAGGATAAATACCAGAAAAATGGCGCTTTTCCCTTTGGATGTGCGCGATTTCCAGGATTTCATAATCGAGAGCGGCCAGGAAATTCCAAAACAGATCAACATCAGCGACTCAAAAAACTGAGACATACTTTTCCTCCAGAACCATATGAAGTTTAGAGTTTACCGTGCGGTGCAGGATCAAAGCCCTGGCGACGATAACGCACAACATTAAAAGCCAGTTTGTTATTCCCAAAATAGACATGCGCTTCATCGACGAGGTAACCGATCAGTTCCATTTCGTCATCTGAATCGCGGATGCCAAGCAACTCATCATAGGTATCTTCAAATTCAACCCGCCGGGTGTTGTAGGTGCGCTCGCACAGCCCCTCAATCCCCTCGATCGAATGCTCTGTATATCCCTCAACCGTGATATCGGTCTTGTCATCATCCATGCGAATTCTGACGTCGACATTGGTGATGTGGTGCCTGAAAAAATAACCGACAATCGCGTTCGACAATTTGCGTGTTTTTGCCCGTTCGTACATACAAATTCCTCAGTTCACTTTGGGTCATTCGGCAGGCGATGCGTGAGCAGATCGAATATCGGAGCCAGTACTGCTGCCACAAATCCACCCGAAAATCCATTGTTATATAAATTCAAGCCACCATGCAGGAAGCCGACATTGTTAACCATCGCGGCATGAAAAACGCCCGCAACCAGCCCCAAAGCCCAGCCATAATACCCCGCGATTGGTGCCAGGCATGTGCCGAACAGCCCTGACAAGATGGCGCCGGTTGAGCTGATCTGGTGAACGCCGAAATGATTGGCGATCAGGATGCCGGCTAGCACTGGAATGATGTTGCGCGGATGTTTGCCAAAGGCAGCGAAGCCGATGATGGTAAAGAAACCGCCAAGCACCGGGCCATTGAAAACACCCTGCGAAATGATAACATATGCGATGCTGATCAGTCCGCACAACCCCATATTAATCAGTACCAGCGGTGCGTCATGCTGCAGGATGAAATCAGATGCAATCCGCCCGCTTTCTTTCAACAGTCTGTCGTAGCCCTGAAATGAGCTGCCGTTGCGGATGAAGCCCACCACCAGCAAAAGGACGCAGAAAGCGATCAGCAACAGCATTACCGGCAGGTCCTCGCCCAGATACAGCTGCTGGCT
>JAAYYW010000362.1 GCA_012515195.1 Leptolinea sp. | reverse complement strand
TCCATATCCATAGCCCCGGTGAAAATTTCAACTACAGCAGGTTTGAACCAGGAGTACTTGTTATTCAGCATGGTATCCAACTGTACTTGAACGTCAGCCATATCTTTGGGTTTCTTTTCCAGTGGACCGAGGACAAAGAAGGCAACCGGGAGACTGGAAAGTTGTTTTTTATAACGGGATAAAAATTTTGACGCATCTCCCAGGATATTCCCGATGTAAAGCGGTGAACCCATCACGACCGCTCTGTACCCGTCAACAGATTTGACATCACGGGCCGGGATAAGGTCAACAGATTTTCCGGTCGAACGGAGTTGCTGGGTAATGGCTTCGGCTACTCCTTGCGTGGAACCATACTTTGTGGCGTAGGTCACTAGGATTTTTTCTACCATAATGAATGCTCCTGATCTATTTGAAGTGGGTGTAAACACTTCTATATACGGGAAACTTCAACAATCGATGTATTGATCATTGGGCCGCGATATCTGGTTGATAATAAGAGACATGAACAGGCAAATCTTCATCAGGTTGCATATAATTCAAGCTACATGAAGCCTGACAAAGATATGATAACGGAATTTCCACTTTTTTCATCATTTTCGAGCCAAACAATGGAAGCCATCTTGGCATATACCAGCATGATAACCTTTCCGGCTGGTCAGTATATTCAAGTTGAGGGTGATGAATGCTGTCGGGTTGGTTTTATTCTCAAAGGGGCTCTACGTGTATATCGTTCCAGGCCAAATGGTCGCGAACAGGTTATGCGTACTATGGGACCCGGCATGCATTTCAACGCCATCCCGGTAATTCAAAATAAGCAGATTCTTTTGGCTTCGATACAGGCGTTGACGCCCGTTTCTTTACTTTTCATTTCGAGGATTGATTATCTTAGTCTCCTCCAAACACGGGCTGAATTTGGATTTGCCATGTTGAAAGATCTGTCCCTCCGGCTTGAGCATATGACTGATTTGGTGGAGGACTTGTCGTTACGTTCAGTGCGAGGGCGTTTGGCCCGGTTTTTGTTGGCTCAAGCGAACGGTACTGTGGTATCTGGCAGATGGACACAGGATGAGATCGCAGCTCAGCTCGGAACGGTGCGGGATGTAGTGGGTCGAAGTCTGCGGGATTTCATGGATGCTGGCCTTATCCGCCGGGAAGGACCTCGTCTTTTACTACTGAGCCGCAGCAAACTGGAAGAAGAGGCCAATTCTTAATAAATAAGACATTAGTCGTATGAAAAATCCCCTTGAGACGCTATGATGAGAAGAGAAAGACAAAGGAATGTTGTTTATGCCTGACCAGAATGACTTTAGCCCATTAATTGACCCGGCCCTATGTATTAGATGTGGGGCTTGTGAGGCAGTCTGCCCAGCAGACGCGATAAGCTGTCAAGATGGAATTCCCAGGGTAAAAGAGAAGGGCATGTGCACATTATGTGGTGAATGCGAATCTGCATGCCCGATAGGGGCTATCAGTGTGCCATTCACCATTGAATGGGCGTTGTCACCGCGTTCCTGAAAACCAATCATCTGAACATCCAGGAGGAAAATATGAGCGAATTTATCAATAACCGGTCAAAACGGATCGCGTTATTAAAGGATATTATAAAAGGTTTACATGCGGGCGAGCCGGTCGAAGACGTTAAAGCTCGTTTTGCAGAATTGGTTCAAATTGCCGATTCGGGAGAAATTGCCGAAGTCGAGCAACAATTGATAGCTGAAGGATTGCCGGTTTCGGAAATCCAGAATTTGTGCGATTTACATGTCGCGGTGGTTCGGGAGTCGTTGAATCAACAACAACCATCTGAAAGCCGTCCGGGTCATCCCATTCATAGTATGAGAGCTGAAAACGAAGAAGCTGCCGGTCTTTTAGATGCGCTTCAAAAAGTGATCGCTGCCTATGTCGATGATCCGATTGATGTGAAGAAATTTCCAGTGTTGATGATATTAGAGCAGCTCCTTGAATTTCCCCGCCATTACCTTCGGAAGGAGAATTTGCTATTTCCCATTCTTGAACGCTATGGGTTTACTGGCCCATCTCAAGTAATGTGGGGAATTCATGATCAGATCCGCGTGGGAATGAAACAAATGCACGAAGTCCTTATTCAAGACGCAACCATTAACCCGGTTGTACTTGCTATGAAAATCAAAGATGTCTTTGAATCATTTGCCACACCCATGCGGGAAATGTTTTATAAAGAAGAAAAAATTCTATTCCCGGCTTCACTGGAAAGATTGACAGAAGAAGAGTGGTATTCCATTCGATTGCAGGAAAATGAACTTGGTTTTTTCCGAATACAACCGGGAGACGATTGGTTGCCGGCGGATCGAAAGATACTGGAAGAAGAAATACAATACTTTGAAAAGAAGTCCAATACAAGCGAGAATTTACAAAAGTTACATAATCTGGATACAGGTGCATTGAGTATTGAGCAGATAAATTTGCTCTTAACCAACCTGCCGGTGGACGTCACGTTTGTAGATGAAAATGATGAGGTGTGTTTCTTTTCACAAACGAAGGAACGTATCTTTGAACGGCAGCCAGCGATAATCGGACGCAAAGTACAATTGTGCCATCCGCCATCAAGCATGGATAAGGTTCAACACATACTCGACGATTTTCGCAGTGGAAAGAGGGATGTCGCAGAATTCTGGATTAAGATGATGGGTAAATTTGTGCACATCCGCTACTTT
>JAAYYW010000041.1 GCA_012515195.1 Leptolinea sp. | reverse complement strand
CAGTTCCACTGACGTTTTTATCGATCCGGATGTTCCGAACGATACATCCGGTTCTTCTGGCGGCTGGTGAAACACCCACCGATGGGTTCGGGTTAAGCGATTCGATGCAAATCGCTCTGTTTGTCAGCTTGCTGACTTTTACTATTTTGTTTGTTGATTTGTTGTGCCACCGGTTCTTGTTGGCACGAATGATGGAAGATATGGAAGACTCCACTGCAATTTCTGGCATTGAAGATGGAGTAATCGGATAGATGGATACCTGGAATTATTTCTACGCGGGGTATGCAGTAATCCTTATCCTAATTCCCGGATACGCACTCTCTCTTTTTCTGCGATGGCGGGCATTGATAAGGAAAAGAACTCGATTGGGACAGCAATAAACTAATCCAATTCGTTTTGTACTATCTCTTTCCTAACGTCTTGATGAAGTAATGCTGGGTTTTCGTGATTTCAAATCCCAGATTACGGTAAAAGTTGTGGGCTTCGGACCGGATGATATTGCTTCGCAACCGGATAGTGTGGCAGCCTTTCTCATGAGTCCACTTCTCTGCTTCCGCTATTAACAATTTCCCCAATCCCATATGGCGGAAATTGGCATGGATGACAAGACCGCCCAGTTCGACCAGTGGCCCTGCCTCAACATAGACCTGCCGGACGACATGCACATACCCGACAACTTTTCCCCCGTTCATTTCGATGACAAAAACCGCCTGATTTGGGTTCGTCAGAATTATTTCAAGGCGAGTTTTGACGGCATCCAGGGTATCCGGGTAACCCAGTTGATCGGCGAGCAAACAAATATCCGATGCGTCTTTCACCCCAACAGGGCGTACGGAAAAAATTGATTGATTGGTCATGAATGAATTATATGAAAAAGATCCGGGTTTCAAAAGAATCCTATTGACACGCGTGTGTTATGTGCTATATTTAAAACGTAGACAATAAACTACGTATAGGAGAGTGAATGAAACGAATTTTTGGAAATACGTCGTTGTTAATTCTGGGTTTGGCAGAGTCAGTCAGCGCTATAGGTGACTGGATCACATTCATGGCTGTTCTGGCCATCCTTGTTTTTCGGGGCGGCGGTGGTGTGGTGGAAACCAGTGGTGTTTTTCTGGCTGGTTTGCTGCCTACGCTCATAATCAGTCCATTTGCCGGATGGTTGGTCGACCGATTTAACCGCAAGTTTTTGCTGATTACAAGTCAGGTCCTGTCCGGGCTCGTAGTGAGTCTATTGTTTTTCACAATTCAGGTTGAATATATTTATGCCATATTAGCGCTTGAAGCGATTGTTCTATCGGTTGTCACTCCATCACGTCAGGCTGTGATCCCCGACCTGGTATCCCGTGATGACCTCCCGAAAGCCAACGCTTTCCTCCAACAACTGTCAGGACTTATGAAAGTCTTTTCTCCATTCATTGCGGGGATTGCGCTTTCTATTATGGAGCCTCGTACGGCTATCCTGTTTGATGTGGTTTCTTTTTTCCTGTCTGCTTTTGTTTTGACATTCCTTCCTTCGTTACCCGCCCATGGCAAACGGGAGGAAGGAAACGAGAAAGGGTCGGCAGCCCGACCTTTGGCAGTTCTCCGCTCAATTCCCCGATTGCGACTGCTTTTTACCGGTGTTTTTACCGCTATTCTCGGAATCATAGGCTTTGATGTTCTTTCATCGGTTTACACACGCGATGTACTCCATCAGGGTGAACGTATTTTTGGTCTCTCGATCAGCCTGGTCGGGATTGGATCGTTGATCGCCACAATGTTGATCCTTACGCGCAAAAAAACAGCTGATCCATGGCGGGATCTGATTATTGGGTTTGCGCTACTGGGTTCAATTCCCCTGGTTCTTGCCGCAGTCTATTCTTTTGGCGATAATCCAATGGCGCTGTACTTTGTGCTGACTGCCTGTCTGGTAGGGGGAATTGGGAATGGTTTGGTCCATGTACAAGTGGGAACGATCGTCCAATTGATCACTCCATCAGAAATTCTTGGCCAGGTAGGTGGTTGGCTTCAGATGATTATGGTTGCCAGCCAGCTGATCGGGATGGTGGTTACCCCTATACTGGTTCCCTCTATGGTAAAAATGGATGTATATTTTCTTGGAATGTCGGTTCTAATGGCATTAGTAGTGGTCTACCTGACAATCCAGGTATTTGGGAAAACAGGACGACAGCTGATTGGGCCAGGTTAGGGATCTTAAAAATGAAAAAACCAGGGAAAACCAGCATATCAAATGCGGGATGGAAAATTGTTCAATCCATGCCCATGGAACTTGATGCGGCTCTTGGTATTGCCGGCCGACGGTTCGGGGCGGGTAGTTTATCGACCGGTATTGTTGCGTTGCGACAATCTTGCCCAACCGATTGGATGGAGGAATGGCACGAGTTCTATGGAACAATGACATGGTTTGCCAACGTGCTGGAAACCGCGTCCCTGGTCTCTGGTGTACTGGAAGAGAGCGACTATTCGCTGGCCACCATGGCCATTCGACAGACAACCTTGGATGACGCGATAAAAAAACTGCGCCATCTGATCAATGGTTCTGAAAATGAAGAGGGGAGAAATCTATCCCCCGAAGACACATTTATACAATTATTCCTGCGATACCGGCGTTCTGCCTATGCCGAAATCAAATTTAGTCATCCACAGGATCCTTTGTATGAAAATCGCCTGAAACGGGAAATGCAATTCTGCACTGCCATTCTTCAGGGGGGCAGTTTGCATGACCGTTACTGGCATTGGTTGGACCGTTATTATTTTGAGGTGTATCGTCCCTGGCGGGAGAACCGGCAGCCGTTACTTTTAGATCTTGAACAGAAACTATTAACCATGTTGGGAACGACGAGATCCGAGGGTGCGATACCGAATATTGGTTGGTTGTCTGATGTCAATCCGGGATTACGGTACCCGGAGATAAAATCTGCCATCCAGAACGGTCGACTGTTTGTCAACTTCTGGCTTGAGCCGTTTGAATTCGCTGATACTTTCCTTCTTCTTCCTGGAAAGATTTATCTGGCATTCGCGGAACCGGGCCAAATGTACCAGGACTTTCTAACGCATACTCGCAAACTTGCGGAACAGGTTCAGGCACTGGCCGACCCTACACGGTTAATTATTTTAAGGTTGATCCGTACATTCAGTATGACCAACACAGATATGGCAGCTTACCTGGGTTTATCAAGGCCCACTGTAAGTATCCACGCGAAAGTCCTGCGGGAGGCTGGTCTAATTCGTTCCTGGGAGGAGGGAAGAATCACGCGTCACGAGATCGAACCGAATGCCGTTAAAACCCTGTTTGGAGACCTGGAATTGTTTTTGGATCTGCCTGACGAAAAATAGAACGGATTCTTCACTAACATTTTAAGCACAAATAACCAACGGAATCGTGCAAGAATACCATTTTCAAGCTATACTATTCTGGTATTTTGGTATGATTCGATTCAGGAGGAAAGACAAATGACCGAAAGCCAGACTAGAAAGACCTCCAAATTCCTGATACTGCTTCAAGCTTTCGTTATTATTGCTCTGGCGGCAGGATTGGCTTTTTGTCCGGGTTCCGTAAACCAGGCAAAAGCGATTCCCACATTAAATATAGTTTCTGTCGTCAAAGATGTTTCAGTCACGATCCAGACATCCACATTCCCGGCTGACAAGCTATTTACGGTACGTATGGGGTATGGAAACACAAATGGATCGGGCGGCGTTGTTGTGGCAACGACCAATTCGGGGGCTGGCGGTGCGTTTCAGGAAACGTACCTCATTCCGGATATCTTAAAAGGACAGGATATTATTGCCATTCGGATGGATGCCCCGGGCGGATATTATGCCTATAACTATTTCCGTAATGATCCCAATTTCTTGAACCCGGCAAGCGCGATATTCCCTGCACCGCCTACTACAACCACAGCAGACGGCACGGTGATAGCTTCCTCCGGTTACAAGGGAATACCCACATTCTCCATCTCAGATGTGGTGGAGGATTCCAAGGTCACCATCAAAATGCACAATTTCCCGGCCGATCGTGACTTTACTGTCCGCATGGGGTATTTTGGAACCCTGGCGAAGGGTGGTGAAGTTGTCGGAACAACCAACACGGGTGAGGGCGGCGAACTGGAAGAAACCTATGAAATTCCAGCATCACTCCGTGATGTTGAACAGATCGCCATCCGGATGGACGCTTCAACTTACCTATTCTCCTATAACTGGTTCTTCAATAGAACCACGTCTGTTCCAGGCTCCAGCGGAACCGGCGGAACAGGAGGAACCGGTGGTGCTGGTGGCGAGGGGATGACAGAGGGTGCCGAGGTTTCGCCAACAGTGATTGAACCACCTTATGCAGGAACTCCTTCATTTGCAATTAGTGAGGTTGAGAGAGATTCCACAGTCACAATCGTAACTACCAATATGCCTTTGAACACCGAATATACCGTTTACATGGGACAATACGGGTCAATGGGTGTTGGGGGATCGGTCTCCGGTACCGGTTCTGTGACTGATAATGGCAACCAGAGATTGACATTTATCATTCCTGATAGTTTGAAAGGGAGTGATTTTGTTGCCCTTCGGTTGGAAGCTTCCAATGGATATTATGCCTATAATTGGTTCCGTAACTTGAGTACCAATCCCGCTGCGGTTGTGTCCAGTTTTGATGGACCCACTCCCACTCCGGTATCTCCACTGACGGACGAATCCGCACCTATAGATGAAGAGGAAGTAGCTCCAGTAGTCAGCCCAAATGTTTCCTCTGATTACAATGCGGTTCCTTCGTTTACGATAAGCTCTGTTGTAAAAGACTCAATGGTATCTATTTTTGCCAAAGATTTTCCGGCAGATCAAACATTTACCGTCCGAATGGGTGAATATGGTACCGCAGCTGTTGGCGGCAAGGTGATCTCAACAACGGACACCGGTAAAGGCGGTGACTTCACTGCCACGTATACAATCCCCGATGAACTAAAAGGCAGCGAGTCAATAGCCATTCGCATGGATAGTACCTCGGGGTACTACGCCTTCAACTGGTTTTACAACAGTTCCTCTCGATAATCAACTCAATTATTGAACAAAGGGCACGGGGTGAAATTCGCAGATGTGGAATTTCAAACCCCGTGTTCTATGTTTATCAAGCAGGAGATTTCCATTGAAAAAACTCATACCTGTTTTCCTTCTTTTTTCCCTTCTGGGCGGTTGTGCTAATTTGCCATTCCAAATACCGGGTGTGGCCGTACCCACTCTCGCTCAGGTTGCCACCCTGGCATCTGATGTTGTCGAAGTTGTGGCGACAAACACACCTGTTCCGCAAGAACCAACAGCAACAGAGGTTCCTTCGCTTCCAGTACAACCCAAAATTCAACCGGAACAGACCGTAACTTTGTTTTTAGATGGTTTAAAATCTGGAGCTTCCTACAATCTGACATCCAATTTGTTCAGCGCGGATTATGCCAGCCAAATAAAAGATGATGCGGGTTTGGCAGGTATATTTGGCACGACAGAAGATCTGGGTGAGTTCAAAGTAGGTTACCCAACCATTTCAAGTGATTCGATGAGTTCCACTTTGGAGAGCACGCTCTACATCCCGGAACCGATAAATGTCCAGTTCTCGCTTGTTTTGGAAAATGGTGAATGGAAGATCAATGACATCATTGTGCTTTCTCCCATCGGGGAATATCCTTCAAATCCAGAAGAAGTAGTACTGGCGTTCCTTGCCGCCTACCAGGAAGCGCCTGACCGAATGTCCCACTTCCTGGTGTCTTCGCGCCGTGCGCAACAACCCCCCGGTGGAGCTACTTCCATGCTGCAAATTAACGGTGATTTAGGTGGTATGGTTGTGCAATCCGCGGCTGTAAGTCCCGAACCACCAACTGCTTCCATTGAAGTGACCATCCTTGCGGGTGGCAAGGAGTACCAGCGCCGCTTCTTGTTAACAATCGAAAACTCAGTCTGGGGCATTGATGCCATCGAAGATCTATCCGGGCAGGATACTGTTGAAGAGTAGGCCGGATGGTCAAACTTAATGTATACCATTATGGACGTCTTTGTCCGGATCCACTTGACAGAATGGTATAATCGCACGACTATATGGGTAGGATTAGCTATCCGTTACTTTTTTGAATCTTTTTTGCAGTTCGGAAAATCCCTTTCTGGGAATCGAACTTGCAACCTTATGAATAGGTGGCTCTATGGAGCAAAATTTACGAGTATTACCCAATCACTTTAGTTTACCCCGACGTCTATCAAGATTATCTGAACTTGCCTACAACCTGTGGTGGACCTGGAACCCGGAAGCCCAGATGCTTTTTTCCTACATCGACAAGCTGCTCTGGGAGCGACTGTCACACAACCCGATCGCATTTCTACGCCAGGTTGAACGCGCAAAACTAAATGCTGTCATTGGCGACCGTAACTACCTTGATTTTTATGATCGGGTGTTACGGAATTTTGATAATTACATGAAGGCCGACGATACCTGGTACAACCGAACATACCCAGAGCATAAAGATAAACAACTCGCGTACTTTTCTTTTGAATTCGGACTGCACGAATCACTGCCGGTTTACGCGGGCGGTCTCGGAATTCTTTCTGGCGATCACCTGAAAGAAGCCAGTGATCTGGGTATACCCCTGGTGGGAATCGGATTCGTTTACATTCTTGGTTATTTTGCCCAACGGATCACCGAAGATGGTTGGCAGGAGACCCGCACGCAGGTATTAAAACTGGATGAAATGCCAGTAATACCTCTATATGATGAAGAGGCGCGACCACTGGTTGTGCATGTGGAACTCCCCAAACGGACAGTTGCGGCACGGCTCTGGAAAGTGCAAGTTGGGCGGGTTTCATTATATTTGATGGATACAAATGTGGCCTCCAACAACCAGACGGACCAGCAGTTGACGTCGCGGCTGTATTCAAGTGATTTGGATGTGCGAATTTCCCAGGAGATTTTGCTGGGAATTGGCGGAGTGCGCGTACTTCGCAAATTAAATTACAACCCGACTGTCTGGCACATGAATGAAGGCCATTCCGCGTTCCTAACTCTGGAACGCATCCGTGAACTGGTTGAAAAAGGCGCAACGTTTGATGATGCGGCCGCTAAAGTACGTAAAACGAATGTATTTACAACCCACACTCCGGTCCCGGCTGGAAATGACGCGTTCCCGTTCTGGCTCCTTGATAAGTATTTTGCCCATTACTGGCCTGAACTGAACTTGAGCCGTGACCAGTTCATTGCTCTTGGCAGCAGTCAGTCGGAATGGGGTGAACAATTCAGCATGCCGGTTCTTGCCCTGAAATTATCTGAACAGCGCAATGGGGTTTCGGAATTACACGGTCAAGTTTCACGGCGCATGTGGCAATTCCTGTGGCCCAATCTGACCGAACAGCAAGTTCCCATCTCGCACATTACCAATGGAGTGCATACCGGTTCATGGATCGCACGGCGAATGCGGTTGCTATTCGACCGCTATTTTGGACCGGATTGGATGCAACACATTGATGATCCTGATATGTGGTCGCAGATCGATGAGATCCCGGATGCCGAGTTATGGGCTATCCGACGACATTTAAAACGGAAACTGATCACGTTCGCGAATGAACGCGCGCGACGTGCCTGGATGAGCCATTCGATCCATCCTGTACAAGTCATTGCCGGAGGAGTTCTGCTCGAACAGTATTCTCTCACGATTGGATTCGCCCGCCGGTTTGCCACCTATAAACGAGCCAACCTGATCATGCGGGATGTTGATCGTTTATTGCGGATTATCAACAACCCATCCATGCCGGTGCAAATCATTTTTGCCGGAAAAGCGCATCCGGCCGATGAACCCGGAAAGTTCCTGATCCAGGAAGTGTACCGGATGGTGAAGGATTCACATGCCGGCGGACGCCTGGTATTCCTGGAAGATTATGATATGAATGTTGCCCGTTACCTGGTTCAGGGCGTGGATGTTTGGATGAATACACCCCGCCGCCCGCTCGAAGCCAGCGGAACGTCCGGTGAAAAAGCAGCTGTTAATGGCGTTTTGAACTTCTCTGTAATGGATGGATGGTGGCGGGAAGGGTATAACGGTCGCAACGGTTGGGCAATTGGTGATGAGGTGGAAGGCCGCGATCCTAATGAACAGGATGAGCTGGACGCCGCTTCGATGTATGACACATTGGAGAAAGAGATTATTCCACTCTACTACTCAAACCGGTCAGCCGATAATCTGCCCAACGAATGGGTGGGTATGATCAAAGAATCACTCCGGACACTGGCACCGCAATTTAGCACCCGGCGCATGTTAAAAGAATACATGACCCAGATGTATTTCCCTGAGATATTGGATAGTGACAGGTTGGAAGAAGAGACGGAAAACGAGAAAGCATGATCTTCGAATTCTTATCGTCCATCCCACCATGGTTGTATGCCCTGATCATTTTTGCTCTCAGGGTGGGCGATATGTCTCTGGATACCCTGCGGGTTCTTTTTGTTGTCCGTGGTAAGAAAACCATTTCGTGGATTTTGGGTTTCTTTCAATCAATGCTGTTTGTAATCGCCATAACCTCGGTGCTAACCCAGTTGGATAATGTGTTGAATGTGATCGGTTATGCGGCCGGTTTTGCCACTGGAAATGTTCTCGGTATGATGATCGAAGAACGGCTGGCAGTCGGCCATATTCAGTTGACCATAATGAGTGCCACCCGCGGGGCAGCTATCAGCGACGCGCTGCGAATCGCCGGGTTTGGCGCCACAGAGATGGCTGGTAGGGGAAAAAACGGCACAGTCTCCGTTATCCTTACGAGTGTTTTTCGCAAGGATGTTGACCGGTTGGAAACAGTCATCCTGGAAACCGACCCCGAAGCTTTTGTCACTCGCGAAGATGTCCGGCCGATGCGGCGCGGCTTCTGGCGGGCGTGAAATCTATCAATCCTTAAGTTGCCTAACCCGTAGGCGAATTCCTTCAATGGCGGTAACCGAAATCTTGCTACCAGCTGGAATACCAGGATTTCCGGGTTCGACAGAGGCGCTCCAACGTTCGCCCGCGACCTGTACCTCTCCCGTAGGTTCAAGGTCATTCACCGCATAACCTGTACGTCCTACCATTGACTCCCGCCCCGCTATTATAGGTTTCTTTTGTGCCAGTATGCCAATAGATACGATCCCGAAGAAAAAAGCTCCCAGAAATAATCCGGTACCGATAACTAACGGAATGGAGACAGTTGGATACCCCGGTAACCGGATGCTGTTAAACATGACAAGCGCACCCACAATAAATGAAACAGTGCCTGCAGCTGTCAGCGCGCCATGCGTAGGAGCTTTTATATCAAGAATGAACAACACAAAGGCTGCGATCATAAAAACCAGCCCAAAAAGATTAACCGGTAGTATCCCCATCCCATAGATGGCAAGAGCGACGCAACACATGCCCAAAAATCCAGCCACCCATCCGCCGGGAGAAGATATCTCTATCAGAATGGCCTGGACTCCTAGCGAGAGTAAAAGGAATAACAGGTTCGGATTGGTGAGCATCATTAAAAGCCTTTCGATAAATGACATATCGAATGGTTCAATTGACGCATCCTCTAATTCAAGTACCTGTTCCCCTCCAGGGAGGGAAACCGATAATCCGTTTAATTGCTTCAGCAGGTCTTCCATATCCTCTGCCTGTGCATCTACGAGGTTAATTTCAACTGCCTCAGAAGCGGAAACAGCTATCGCGTTTTCGATTGTGTCTTCCGCCAATCTGATCGCTTCAGTTCCCCGCTTAGCTGCCAATCCTCTGACTGTAGCTTTCAATATCTCTTTGACCTTGGACTCCATGGTCGAGCCAATGTCCTCACCACTGCCGCCTACCGGGCTGGCTGCTCCAATGGCAGTCTCAGGGGCCATGGCAGAGGCATGACCGGCCAGTGTGATGATTGTCCCGGCGCTGCCAGCCATGGCGCCTCGCGGGCTTATGTAGACAATTACAGGTACTTTACTCGAGCGGATCGATTGCACGACCCGGTTCATTAAATCTATACTTCCACCTGGCGTGTTCATTTCCAGGACAACGGCTGAGTATGATTGAACTTCTGCCGTTTGAATGCCTCGAGCGACGTAATCGACCATAACCGAAGTAACCGGTCCATCATATTTCAACAAAAGAACACGCGGGACCGGTTTCTGGGCGTAAACAGCCTGTGTGTGCGCGCCGGCTGATAGGGCGGATAAGGCGAATGCGATTAAAATCCACAGTTGTATTGAGTAACGTTTCATATCTTCATTATACGCACTCCGTAGGACAAAAGAGACAAGGCTGTACGTTGTTGTAACGACCTTCGGTTTTATATGCAATTCTTTCAAATAGTTAATAAAAATTTTGTACTAATAGCGTATCCTTGCATAGATAAAGACTATTTGCAGGAGAGTGAACTATGGGAAAAATTATCGGTATTGACCTGGGTACGACCAACAGTGTTGTTGCCGTTATGGAAGGCGGAGAACCCGTCGTTATCACCACAGCGGAAGGCTCACGTTTATGCCCCTCGGTTGTGGCTTTCAGCAAAAATGGGGAACGCCTTGTTGGACAGACAGCAAAACGCCAGGCCGTCATAAATTCAGAGAATACGATCTCGTCCATCAAACGCTTTATGGGGCGCAAGTTTGATGAGGTGGAACAAGAGAGAAAGATGGTTCCATTTCCGGTGGTGAGAGGAGCGGGCGGAGATGCCCGTGTAAAAGTTTCGCAGACCGGGAAGGAATACACCCCTCAAGAAATATCAGCTATGATCCTGTCCAAGTTGAAGACAGACGCCGAAGCACATCTGGGAGAAAAGGTTACCCAGGCTGTGATCACTGTTCCAGCTTACTTCAATGACAGCCAGCGTCAGGCCACAAAAGATGCCGGACGAATTGCCGGGCTTGAAGTGCTGCGCATAATCAACGAGCCAACTGCGTCTGCTCTGGCCTACGGGTTGGATAAAAAAGCCAACGAAAAGATCCTTGTTTTTGACCTCGGTGGTGGAACATTTGATGTCTCCGTTTTGGAAGTTGGTGACGGTGTTTTTGAAGTCAAATCGACCAATGGTGATACTCACCTGGGAGGCGATGACTGGGACGAAAAGATCGTGAACTGGCTGGCTGATGAATTCAAGAAAGATCAGGGAATTGACCTGCGCCAGGATCGCCAGGCGTTGCAGCGCCTGCGGGAAGCGGCTGAAAAGGCTAAGATCGAGCTTTCCACTTTGATGGAAACCGAGATCAATCTACCCTATATCACAGCTGATGCCAGTGGGCCGCGTCATCTTCAGATGAAACTCAACCGGGCGAAATTTGAACAGATGACTGCCGACCTGCTTAACCGGTGTAAAGGTCCATTCGAATCCGCGTTACATGATTCCGGCCTGTCGGCTTCACAAATCGACGAAGTGGTACTGGTTGGCGGCTCAACCCGTATGCCCATGGTTCAGGAGTTGGTACGTTCCCTTACTGGAAAAGACCCCAACCGCGGTGTAAACCCGGATGAGGTTGTATCAATCGGTGCGGCCATCCAGGGTGGTGTGCTGGGCGGTGAGGTCAAAGATGTACTTTTATTGGATGTAACTCCGCTGACTCTGGGTCTCGAGACACTGGGTGGTGTAATGACACCGCTTATCGAACGCAATACGACCATTCCGGTAAAGAAATCGCAGGTCTTCTCGACAGCGGATGATAACCAGACCGCAGTTGATATTCATGTACTTCAGGGTGAGCGGCCTATGGCCGGTGACAATATGAGTCTGGGACGCTTCCGGTTGGAAGGTATCCCTATGGCTCCCCGCGGAATTCCTCAGGTGGAAGTCACATTCGACATTGATGCCAATGGTATTCTCAACGTATCTGCAAAGGATAAGGCAAGTGGACATGAACAAAAAGTGACCATTACTGCCTCGACCAATCTTAACAAAGCGGAAATTGACCGGCTGATGAAGGATGCTGAAGCCAATCGCGCAGAAGATATCCGCCGGAAAATGCTGGTCGAAACCAGAAACCAGGCCGATACTGTTGCATACGCAGCAGAGAAAGTGATTAGTGAAAGTCCTACTGCTGAACATGGCGCTCTCAAAGAAAAGATAGATGCGCTACGGCAGGCAATGAATGGGGAAGATACCTCACGCATGCAAACCCTCATTCAGGAAGTTCAACAAGCCGCGGAGATTGTAGCTTCACAGGCAGCCGCAAACACTTCCCCAACACCCGAACCAGAACCAAATGCGACAGGTGATGTGGTGGACGGTGAGTTCAAGGAAGCCTGAAATAACGAACAAAACGATAAAATCCCGACGGTTATTATTGACCGTCGGGATTTTTTATCTGCTTATTACCGTCATTAATCAGTACAGACCGGGTTGGCCCATTCGAAAAGGCGGGGGCAATATGCCATGATTATCTCATGTTCCCCGGCATCGAGTCTCAGGCTTTTAAATGTGCCAAAAAGCGGTTTCAGGCTTAACGGTTCTCCATCGACCCGGGCTATCCAATTAGTATCCAGGTTGTCAATGAAAGATATGTAGCCTGGTGAGGCGGCTGACAGATTCATCTGCAGGAAATCGCCGGTGTATTCGATGATCTCCGGTTTAATATCATATTCTCGGGTATCCATAAGGAATGTGTCGATAGAGTTTTGATCAATTGATGAACTAAAGAAGAAACGGCGGCCGTCGATTACGCCCAGTAACTCATCGCGAGCGATCGATGCGTTTTGTGGATCGAAATAGAAATCCTGGTAAGTGGAATAATGCCACTTCGGCGGACTGCCCACCGAAAAGGCGGGTGATAATGTGAGGGTTGAATTCTCGTTTTTACGGGGGGTTTTTAGCGCCACCGGCATAAGGCGGGCATAATTTCCGGGTTCACGGTTCTCTTTTGATGCAAACCCGTTATTCCAAAGCCATGGTCCGCCGTACCACAAATTAACAAGAGAGAATAAACCCAAGAGGGCAAGTATCCAATTTCGCCTACTAACGGAATAAGATCGCTTGCGCCAGAGAAGACCCGCCAGAATAAATACGGCCAGCAGGCTGAAGATCATATAGGAATAGCTGAATACCGTCGATAGTACTGACCTGTCCAGGTTGATTTCATGACCTGTGACATTGGCCGCAGTTTGGATGAGATACGCGGTTCGTGGGATGAAATAAATATCCCAGTATTCATCCGTGAGACTACGTGAGAATTCGAATAGTTGGAAACCCAGACTGAATATCGCGATGCCTATCAACGGAAGCCATGTATAGGGCTTAAACAGGCTGCCTTCTCTCTCTTTGTTCCATCTTGATTCAAGATCGGCCAGAGCATAGGCCAACAGCAAAGCCAATCCTGGAAGAAGCGCTATGCTCAGGCGCCCCCATCCTCGGAGGGCGGAAAAACCCGGCAAAACCTTATAGAAAACAAGGTATAGATACGACCTGTCTCCGTAGGAAATGTAGCTGAGAAATACTAACCACAAGACCAATGCGGTTTTTACCTGCCACGCGCGCCGGGTGGTGATGGTTTTATCCTCATGCGCAACAACCCGTTGAGGTCTACAAAGAAAAAGTATGATCAGGCTCATCGGCAGCGCGCCGAAATAAAACCAACCTTCAGGTCGGGCGGCAACCGGGTAGACCAAAGACTCAAGCGTGTCGAGGAAATCGAACGGGTACATGGTCGCGTGGATGAAATCATCGCCTGCCCGTCCGGCAGTCAGCTCGATGGTCTGTGCCATGTGGAACAGGTACGGTCCGCAGGTAAGTAGGGAAGCAGCAGATGCAGCAGAAAATCCAGTCAAAAACTTCCGCCAATTTGGTTTTTCAATACCGAATATGACTGTCCGCACGGCCGGTATGAGCATGAAAAGCATATATGGACCTGCCAGGAATGGCAGATAATACACATAATACGGGTATCCGGCGGTAAAAAGGCAGATCAGTGAGGCGCCCAGACCAGCAGACCAGTAACAGACCGATTTCCATGTTTGTGCGGTAAACATGCGGGTCAGCGTATAAAAAATCCATGGATACCAGGCGGCTTCATGAGCGGCATTCGGGAAACGCAGCAATTCAGTCATTTTGTAACTCAACGCCATGACCAACGCGGCGAACAGCGCATGACGATTTTCCACCCGAAGTGACCGCAGCCAGACAAATAACCCGAGAGAGAACCAAGCGATGGCTGTTATGGTGAAAACCTGGTGGTCAAGGCGCGTATATCCATCATTGACGTTGTAAAAGAACGCGAGTAGAACGTTCGCCGGATAAAAAGCCTGTGCCAGCGGGTTGGAGAAGAAGGGAAAACCGGCGGCTTCTGATGGTGACCACATGGGGAATATCCCTTGAGAGAGAAAATCCAGAAGATACGCTTTATAGACGTAATAAAACGGCCCAAAATCATTGCCCAGTGACACATTATGTCCGGAAATCGTTGTTACATATGGAAGCAGGAACAAAAATGGGATCAAAAACGCGGCTGTTCCATAAGGGTATCGGGAAAAAAGAAGAAAGAAAACTCCCGTCAGCAATAAAAATTCACAGACCAGTAACAAACCAACCCAAACCGTCCAGATCATGGAGACTGAACCGTAAGATCCCGGGAATGGCTGGGAAATGGTTGTGTCAGGTTGGGGTGTGTAAAGATCAACCCTTTTTGGATGGTTTTGCCAGGTTACTGTTGCTGACCCGAATTCCGGACCTGTGGCAAAGGTCAGTTGTATCGGTGCGCTGACTGAACCGGAGAACATAAGGCGTTCATCAGCATTTCCCTCTGTATGCCAACCAGATTCGGCCAGCGACCAATCCCCTTCAGATTTAAAGTGGTCCAGTGCGAAGGACTTTCCACCGGCCGTAATGCCTATCAATTTTGCCGGGGTGTCTGCCTGAATGTTAATCTGAAATGTGGACGGGAAAGCCGGGGGCTGCCAGTGAAACACGAAAAGCATGGTTATGGCTGTGAATAAAGCTACTACGAACGGCTTCAAAGCGGGTTTGCGCCTGGATGAGAACGTATCAAACCGCAGGGTAAACAACCAGAGGGCACCTGTGATTCCAGCCCAAAGGGTTAGAAATACCAATAGCTTGCCCGTAAGAGGACGTTCAAAGAATCCATAAACACGACAGACGAGTGGATATGTCAGAAAAAAAGACGTAGAAAGTATTAGCAGTGCGGATTGTTGCGTTTTTAACCACTTTTTCATCCGGGTTATTATAGTCGAGGCGGGGGTACATAAATAACGTGGATGATATAATGCCGGTATGTCAACCATTCCACCAAGAAGACGAAGACACCGTTCCAACCTGCCGCAGGTCATTCTTGCGTTGTTGGTAGTTGGGGTTATCGTGTATTTTCTACCGCCGGTGAAGGAAAGGGTTGACTGGCGCTTGAATACCTGGCGGATGCAGATCATGTCCATCATTCGTCCGCCGGAAAAAGAAGTGTTTGTTCCACAGAAGGAGAACACTCCGGCGTCCACTCCCGTTATCACCCTGCCACCAACTAATACTCCCACGCCGACAGTAGAACCAACGGCCGTTGTAGAAGCAACTGCTGTCTTTACGCCAACAATTACATCAACGCCGCTTCCAGAAAAAGTAGCTTTAACTGGAGTCCGATATATGGACCAGCATGGCGTTCGAAATTATTGCGCGCCATCCACTCTCGGTATGGCTCTTTCTTACTGGGGATGGAAAGGGACACGAACAGACATTGGAAAGGCTGTAAAGCCGTATGAAGATGATTACAATGTCATGCCGTATGAATTGGAGGAATACGCGATCAATAATGCCGGCCTTCGATCCATAACCCGAATTGGGGGAACAATCGATCTTTTAAAATCGCTCGTTGCCGGTGGATTCCCGGTATTAACAGAGATGGGTGTTTACCAGTTGGATCTGGCGAATAATGTCAGTTGGATGGGGCATTATGTTCTTGTCACCGGCTACGATGAATCAACCGGCGAGTTTATTACCCAAGATGCTTACAAAAGTGCCAATAGGCGGGTTAAGTACACGGAGTTTGAAAAAGAATGGCGCTCATTCAATTTTCTGTACATGGTCGTTCACACAGCAGAAAAAGAATCCCTTTTGCGCGGAATAATGGGTCCCATGTGGGACGAAACCGCAGCCAACCGTGCCGCGTATGAGCGGGCTAATCGCGAGATTGCGGAAATGACGGATATTTATCAATATTTTGCCTGGTATAACCGTGGAACGAGCATGGTGAAGCTGCAGGATTATGCGGGGGCTGCCCAGTCTTTTGATGAAGCTTTTGCCATCTACGAAACCTTGCCGGTAGATACAAGACCGTTTCGCATGGTCTGGTATCAGACAGGCCCTTATATGGCTTACTACTACGCCGGCCGTTACCAGGATGTGGTGAACCTGGCAGACTTCACGTTGGGTTTGACCAATCATCTTGGATTGGAAGAATCCAACTACTGGCGTGCAATGGGGAATGCGGCGATCGGTAACCGGGATGCCGCGATTGCTGATTTGAAAACTACCCTGAAAATCCATCCAGATTTTGGGCCAAGTATGTTGAAACTGCAGGAGATGGGAGCGAATTAATCTCATCTATTTCTTAATGGGGAAACTACCATATGTTTTATTTCCCCGATTTTTTTCTGTAAAATAGACGGGTAGAATGTATCAATCCGATAAACCGAATGGAATATTACAGTAGTACACATTTTTATTTGCCTCTATACAACCTGAATAATGATCATTCAATGATTGGCGGGAAACTCCATGCGAATACTGCATTTTGCTGACGCTCACATTGATATCGCCAGTCAACGCCGGCGAGATCCTGAAAGCGGGCTTCCGATTCGCGTGTTGGATTTCTTGAAAGCACTGGACGCGATTGTGGATACAGCGATCAATGAAAAGGTGGACCTGGTTCTTTTTGCGGGAGATGCCTATAAGGATCGCACACCGGTTCCCACCTATCAACGTGAATGGGGCCGGCGAATCATGCGCCTGTCTCAGGCTGGCATCCAGACCTTACTTCTGGTTGGAAACCATGATCTACCGCCTGCTTCAGGACGCGCGAACGCGCTCCAGGAATTTGACACATTGGAAGTGCCGCATGTGCGGGTACTGGCCAAACCGTCATTTCTCAACCTCGATGATTTGGAAGGATTGCCATTGCAGATCATCGCCCTGCCGTGGATATCACGTTCGGGAATGATGGCAACATTGTCGGCATCGGGCGAGGATGTCAGCGGACGGAATGTGTACGAAGAGATCGAAAAACGGGTTACCGGGTTGGTCAACCGGTGGCTTGATGAAGCAGACCCTGAAATCCCAATTGTTTTAACCGCGCATGGCATGGTTCAGGGTGCGGAGCTGGGTTCTGAACGTACCATCAGTCTGGGAAATGACCTTGTCTTACCCGGGTCTCTGGTAAAAGATCCACGTCTGGCCTATACCGCGCTGGGCCATATTCATAAATATCAAGATCTAAATGCGGGCAACCAGCCTCCGGTTATTTATTCAGGCTCGATAGAACGGGTTGATTTCGGTGAGGTCCGTGATGAAAAGGGATATGTCATAACTACCATAGAATCTGGTAAACCAACCACGGTTGAGCGGCGTGTTCTTGAAGGACGAAAATTTTTGGATAAATTCGTGCGAATAGACAACGGTGTGGAATTAGAGGAAAAACTGCGTAAGGTCATGCCTTCAAAGGAAGAAATGGAAGGTGCAATTTTTCGCTTGACTCTGGATTATCCACGCTCTCTTGAACCTATGATTGACGAACCAGCCATTCGGCGTGATGCTGAACTGAGATTGGAATTTCACCTGGTACGCAAAGTCCGGGTGGAAGCACGGTCACGAGTGGGTGATGGAGCCGGATTGAGTGGTATGAGCGTGGATGATCAGTTGAATACGTACTGGTTGACTCGTAATACAGCTTCCGAAGATCGGGAGATGTTAAACCAGTTGGCGTCTGAAATATTCACGGCGACCGATGGAACAGGTGATTTCGAAGGGGAGTAATAACTCCGGGGAGTTTGATGAACGGTAATTGGTTTGAGGTAATACTAATTTTCTTGATGATCCTGCTGAATGGATTATTTGCCATGACCGAGATAGCCCTCGTGTCGGTTCGTAAATCGCGAATTGAGCAACAGGCTGAGGAAGGCAGCAAGGATGCGCAAACAGCATTGCAACTGATTGAATCACCAAACAGATTCTTTTCTACGGTGCAAGTGGGAATTTCGTTGGTCGGAGTATTTGCCGGTGCGCTGGGAGGCGCGAGTTTCGCCAAAGAGTTGTCCACCTTGCTGGATAAGATCCCCTACCTGGTCCCGTACAGCTACGGAATTTCCCTGGTGGTTGTTGTTTTAATCATCACATATTTTTCATTGGTCATTGGCGAACTTATTCCCAAGCGGTTGGCTTTACATTCATCCGAAAAGATCACTCTGGCGATGGCCCGTCCCATGCAAATCATCTCGCGCATGGTATCTCCCGTCGTTAACCTATTGGCAGTTTCAACAGAATTTGGGTTGAAAATCCTTGGGGTAAAAGAATCAGAAGAATCCCCTGTTTCTGATGAAGAGATCATGATGCTTGTGGAACAGGCCCGTGAAAAAGGCGCGGTGGAAGGGCTGGAACAAGATATGGTGGAAAGCATCTTTCGGCTGGGAGACCGGCGAGCGGATGCCATAATGACCCCGCGCATTGAATTGATCTGGCTGGACAGCCGGGAACCTTTGGATGTGAATATTGGAAAAGTCCTATCATCCAATCACTCGCTTTTTCCAGTGGGGGATGGCAGCCTGGACGAGATCATCGGTATTGTTCGCGCCAAAGAGCTGGTTGGGCGTAAATTGAATGGTGAAGATGTTCGCCTGGCTGATATTGTCCTTCCGCCTCTATACGTGCCTGAAAGTATGCCGGCGTTAAAGGTTCTGGAACTGTTGAAAACACCTGGTAACCGCGCGGCACTGGTCGTTGATGAGTATGGTTCACCTCAGGGCATGGTTACCCTTTCTGATGTATTGGAAGCCATAATCGGGGACATTCCGATACCGGGCGAGTCTTTCGAACCACAGATCATCGAAAGGGAAGATGGCTCGTACCTCTTCGATGGCCAGCTTCAAATTGATGTATTGAAAGATATCCTTGATCTGGACAAACTGCCGGATGAGGATCATGCCGGTTTTCAAACCCTTGGTGGGTTAATGATGCACCAACTGGGCGAGATACCTTCAACCGGCCAGTATTTTGAGTTGGAAGGTTTCCGGTTTGAGGTTATCGATATGGACGGCCGCCGGGTCGATAAAGTCCTGGTGGAACTGGTGGAAACGCCGGAAGAATATGAATAGGGTAATATCGGCATGATACCGGTTAAATTGCAGATACACGGATTCCTTTCCTATCAGGACCCGGTCGAGATTGATTTTTCCGGGTTTGATTTGGCCTGTATCTCTGGAGCCAATGGGGCCGGAAAATCCTCTTTATTGGACGCCATTACCTGGGTATTGTTTGGAAGTGCCCGCCGAAATGATGATTCCATTATTAACACCCGCTCAGACACAGCCCGGGTGGTACTGGTTTTCCAATATGAAGAGGAAACATACCGGGTGGAGCGCCAAAAGTCCAAAAATAAGACCGGATCTCTAGAATTCACCGTTCAGACAAAATCTGGTGGATGGAATATTTTGACTTCTGAGTCGATTCGCGCTACCGAAGCACGCATCTGTCAAACCCTTCGCATGGATTACGAGACTTTCATTAATGCCTCTTTTTTCCTGCAGGGAAAAGCGGATCAATTCGCTCAACAACGACCGGCTGATCGCAAGCGCATCCTTGGATCCATTCTTGGGTTGGAGCGCTGGGCTGCCTATCAGGAAGAAGCTGGTCGCAGGAAGAAACAGGTACAGGCTGAGATTGATATGCTGGATGGGCGGTTGGGTGAGATTTCGGCCGAACTGGGCGAAGAAGAAAGACGCAAACAGGAGTTGCTCCAGGCTGAAACGGAAAAAGAAGCCTTATCAAGACAGCGATCCGCGCAGGAAAAAACCCTTCAGGGATATGAAAAACTGGAAGTGGCGTTGAAGGCTCAACGCGATGCCGTCAACCGAATGGAACTTGACCTTCTGGCTATTCAATCCCGTAAGGAAAAACTGTCGACCCATTTGCATGGGCGTTCAGTGGATATTCAAACCGCGGAAGAATTATTGCGTGATGAAGAACAGATTGAAAAGGACTTCTCTGCCTGGGAAGCTGCCCGCAAGGAAAAAGAAGACCTTGAAAAGTTGGCCACCCGTTACCGGCATCTTGAGACGCAGCAGCAGGAACCCCTGCGGATGATGGCTGCCGCTAAAGCAAGGCTGGAACAGGAATTGGCCTCGTTGGAAACTGAATTCAAAAAAGCTCCGGCTATTCGGCAGGAGTTGGAAACACTTGGCAAAACAATCCCTGAATTAAAAGTGACATTGGATAATGCTTCGGCCATAATGGAGAGCCGACCGCTGCTGGACGCGGAATTGCGAAACGTCAACGAAGAAAAAGCCAGGCTTGAAGCTGAGAACAAAAGCCTGAAGGGAGAAATGGATGAGCTCAGGGAACGAATTAAGACGCTGCAGGCTGCGGCTGGCGCGGATTGTCCCCTGTGTGGACAGGAATTATCGAGCGATCATCGCGTGGAGCTGACAAACAGCCTTGAGCGCGAAGGAATAGCCCTTAAAGAGACCTACCTGGCAAATAACCGGTTGATTGCCGTGAAGACCGAGGAGAAAGCGTCCCTGGAGAACCGGCTAAAAGAATGCGATCAGGCTGCGCGGGCGCATCAACAGGGACTGGGTGCCTATAACCAGGCAACAGCCCGCCAGGTGATGTTGGAACAACAACGACAGGAACTGGATGTAGCCCAAAAACGAATGGACGAGATCCAACCCCTGCTTGCTTCCGGCAAATACGCGCAAGATGTTGACACTCTGGTGAAAAAGTTAGCCGGAGAAATGATCGCACTGGGGTTTGACCCGGACCGGCTGGAAACTGTATCTTTACTGGAAAACCGGCTGCGCCCGGTCATTGAAAAGCGAAACCAGATAGGGGAAGCCAAAGCCCGGCTTGAGCCCATGCTCCGCGAGAAGATTTCGCTGGAAAACCAGGTTCAAGAGATTGAATCTGAAGCGGCCCTTCGCGAATCTGAATTTGAAAAAGCCCGGCACGAACTTGAAGAACAATCTGCTGGATTGCCGGATCTGAATTCACTCCGCGCGGAATTGGATGACCTAAAAGCGCGGGAAGTGAAGTTGATCGGTGATTATGGGAAAGCACGACAGAATGTATTGGTGTTGGATAAGCTGCGCGAGCGTCAGACCGAATTGAACACCCGTCGTGTGGAATTGACAACCAGGGTGGCACGCTATAAGATACTGGAAAGGGCATTCGGCAAAGATGGCGTCCAAGCCCTGTTGATTGAAGAAGCTTTACCGGAGATCGAAACTCACGCCAACGAGATACTGGACCGTCTGAGCGGAGGCAATATGTCAGTTCAATTTGCCACCCAGAAGGAATACAAAGACAAGAATCGTGATGACAAACGCGAAACCCTGGACATTTTGATCAGCGACGGCGCTGGATCCCGTGTGTACGAACTGTTCTCAGGAGGAGAAGCATTCCGGGTAAACTTCGCCATCCGATTGGCACTTTCAAGGGTATTAGCCCATCGTGCCGGCGCCCGATTGCAGACTCTGGTGATTGACGAAGGCTTTGGCAGCCAGGATGTGGACGGACGGCAACGCTTGATAGAGACAATAAACATGGTGCAGCCTGATTTTAAGAAGATACTGGTCATTACCCATCTGGAAGAGCTGAAGGAGGCTTTCCCCGCCCGAATCGAGGTGGAAAAGAATTTCCAAAGCTCGCGAGTAACGGTGGCCTGATCCTGATGACTACGGAGGATGTCAGACCTGGCATATTGCAGAGAGTACTGACCGATTACCGGGCGGTATTCTTCGACCTACTGGCAGATAGTTTCCCTGCCGGGCTTGAAATCGCGGCCGGAGAAGCCCGGCCTGAAGAGCAGATAAGACCGGGAACTCCTCAAAAAGCAGGTTTTTATCCGGTACAGAACATCCATATTCTGAAAGGTGGACTGTATCTGTGTCAACAGCGCGGGGTAATTGAATGGCTGACAGAGCTCAACCCGGATGTTCTCATTGTTGAAGGGAACCCGCGCTACCTATCCACACCGCAGGCGATCCGCTGGATGCATCAACGCAACAGGCCGGTCATCGGGTGGGGTTTGGGCGTACCTGCCTCGGGTGGGTTGAGATCCAGCTTGCGGATCACTTTCCTGAAAGAATTCGATGCCATCATCACCTATAGCAGACAGGGAAAGGTAGGTTATGTAACCGCCGGTATCCCGGAAGAAAAGGTATTTATCGCCCCTAATGCGGCGGCATTCCGTCCGGCAGCTGAAGCTCCAGCTCGACAGTTATCTTTTGTTGATACCAGGCTGACCGTCATCTTTGTCGGCCGACTGCAGGATCGCAAACGGGTTGATCTTTTGATCAGAGCCTGTTCACAGCTTGATGAGCAAATGCAGCCAAAACTGATCATAGTCGGTGATGGACCGGAACGCGCTTCTTTGGAAAGGTTGGCCGGGCAAATATATCCGTTGGCGGTTTTCGAGGGCGACCGGCGGGGAAAAGAATTGGACGACCTTTTTAGGAAGGCTGACCTTTTTGCCCTTCCGGGAACCGGTGGATTGTCCCTGCAACAGGCTTTGGCTTTCGCTTTGCCAGCAATTGCGGCTGAAGGAGACGGTACTCAGGTAGACCTCGTTCGACCCGAAAATGGATGGTTGGTAAAACCGGGTGACCTGGAAAGCCTGAGAAGAACGCTTCAAATAGCGTTAAGCGATCCGGAGACGTTGACCCAAAAAGGGCGGGAATCATTCCGGATCGTACGAGAGGAAATAAATCTGGAACGTATGGCGGAAATCTTTGAGGAAGCTGTCCACTATGTTCTTAAACAGGGAAGCGGATGAAGATACTTCTGGTTGCGGATGGTCGCAGTCCCATCACCCATGGTTGGGCGAGCACACTGAAAACCGCTGGTTTTGATGTCGTGCTGGTTTCCACATTTATTTGTCCACCCGTTCACGGCATAAAAAACGCTGGTGTAATACCGGCTGCGTTTTCATCCGTGGCTGGAAGTCAGGTTGGAAGCAGAAAATCTAATGGATCCAACCAGAGCGGAAGTCTTATCAGTCGTTTCCGGAACCTGTTCATGCTTGGCCGCTACTGGCTGGGACCAGCCACACTTCCGGAATCGCGTAGAGTATTCCTGGAAATTCTGGAAAAAGAACAGCCGGACATTGTTCATGCCCTGCGCATACCTTTCGAAGGAATGGTTTCACGGATCACACCTCCTGAAATCCCGTTTGTTGTTTCTATTTGGGGAAATGACCTAACCCTTCACGCGCATGGATCACCATTTATGGGATATGAAACCCGCCAGACGTTAAAGCGAGCTGATGGACTTATGGCAGATGCCAGCCGTGATTTGCGGCTTGCGCTTGACTGGGGGTTGAAGCCGGATGTGCCGGCGGTTTGCTTTCCTGGTGGTGGAGGGATAGACCTGCAGACTATAACCGATGCTGTCGATGCGGATATTCCTTTGCCGGTTGATCTGCCACTGGGCGATCCAGTCGTCATCAATCCGCGCGGATTTCGACCGGGAAGTGTACGGAATGACACTTTCTTCCGGTCCATCCCATTGATCCTGGAAGAGATTCCCGAAACGATCTTTGTCTGTGTTGGAATGGCAGATCAACCGGAAGCCATGGAATGGGTGGAAAAACTGGACCTGACACGGTCTGTCCGGTTGCTGCCCTTCCTGAAACAGGAGGATCTCTGGCGGCTTTTCAGACGTTCCACGGTGAGTATGTCCATTAGCCAGCACGATGGCACCCCCAATTCATTGTTGGAAGCTATGGCGTTGGGTTGTTACCCGGTTGTCGGGAATATTGAATCCACCCGCGAGTGGATTACCGATGGGCAGAATGGTCGTCTTGTTAAACCTGATGACGAAAACGGTGCCGCGCGGGCCGTGATAGAGGCGCTCAAAAAGGGGGAATTGGTCAAAACCGCGGCTTTATTAAACCGTCAGATCATATCAGACAGGGTGGATAGGGATTCTCTGGCAGGACAGATGACGGGGTATTACCAAACCATATTAAGAAAATTTGAATAAAAAAATCACCAAAATTCCTTCTTGGACTCACCTATGGCACTTGACACAAAAAAAGAT
>JAAYYW010000361.1 GCA_012515195.1 Leptolinea sp. | reverse complement strand
TGTGAGGCAGCCTGACGGAAAGTCAACTCTGCTGTGTAAGTGCCTTTGTATCCCAGCGTAATGCTATTCCATCCACTTGGTTCTCCGATAACCACAGCCGCAGGGGCTGGATAATGCTCGCAAAGGTATTGTGCCCCACGGGAATCACTTTCTTCACCGACCGCTCCTATTACCGTAATCCGCCATTCAGGAAATAATCCTATTGAGGAAGCGGCACAAACGAATGAAGCCAATGGACCTTTCGCGTCAACTGATCCGCGACCATATAAATTACCAACTTCCTGCCGGATCTGGATTTCACCTACAACAGTATCTATGTGTCCCAAAAGGAGGATTTCATTAGGGCCAGATCCAATCGTGCCAACAGCATTACCGGCCGGATCAACATGAGATTGAAACCCTAATTGACGCATTGACTCAATCAGATACGTCACAGCCTGACCCTCAGAAAGAGTAGGGCTGTAACGCTCCAGAAGTCCTGTCAATAAGGATACCGGTTCAATCATTAGTCGCCACTTTCAAGAGAATCGGTAAGCACGTCACGTACAGCCGTAACGACTATTTCAAGATCGGATTTTTCAATTACCAGCGGCGGCAAGAAACGCATAACCGTCAAACCTGCCGGCAAAGCCATTACACCTTTATCCATTAGCTTTTGCAAAAAGGGAGTCACTTTTTGTTTCAGCTCCACACCTACCATTAACCCTTTTCCTCTGACTTCCCGAATCAATGGTGATTGTATTCCAGCAAGTTGCTGCACAAACCAGACTCCAAGTTCTGCCGCACGCGAAGGCAGATTATTCTCTTCAATGAACTGGATTGACGCAAGAGCGGCAGAAGCAGCGAGGGGGTTTCCACCAAATGTTGAACCGTGGGTTTGAGGAGCTAAAGCGGTCATCTCAGTTGAAAGCAAACACGCACCCATCGGGATTCCTCCGGCAATCGATTTTGCCAGACACAAAATATCGGGAATGATTCCAAAGTGCTGAAAAGCAAACATTTTCCCCGTGCGGCCAAACCCGGTTTGAACCTCATCAAGGATCAACAAACAGCCATTTTTACGTGTAATTTCGCGCGCACCTAACAGGAATTCTTCTTTCCCCGGGTTTACACCACCTTCACCCTGAACAACCTCTAGAATAACTGCCGCAGTTTGATCAGTAATCGCATTTTCTAAAGCATCAAGGTCGTTGTACGGAATATGTTTATACCCGGGAACCAGTGGTTCAAAAGGTGTGCGGTATTTCTTTTCCCAGGTGGCTGAAAGAGCCCCGAATGTTCTTCCATGAAAACCACGCATGGCAGCTATCATTTCGGTACGTCCGGTCAACAAACGGGCAAATTTGATCCCAGCTTCTACAGCTTCTGTACCAGAATTACACAGAAAAACCCTTGCCATACCGGTCAAATTGCATAATTTCTCTCCAACCATGGCTCGTTTGTCGTTGTAGAACATCTCAGGGCAGCTAACAAGGATTTGCGCCTGCCGATAAATTGCCTCGGCGACTACCTGGTTAGCATGACCAATATTGGCCGCGCCCTGTCCGCCAACGCAATCTATGTATTCTTTTCCATCCGCGTCCCATAAATGGGCCCCTTTGCCGCGAACAATTGTGACCTGACGTTTACTATACACACCGGAAGTATGTACTGATTCTTTTTCTCTAATTTCATCGGGAGAGTAACTCTCTTCTTGTTTTTCAAATTCAGACAAAATAATTCCTGGTTGGATCATTTTAGTAGCCTCCGGTTAAGAAATCACAGTCCCTGCGCCTGCAAGGGCTTTCATCAATGGGGTTTCAATTCGGCCGTCAGCGAATATGATACGAGACACACCGAGTTTTAGAGCTTCACTGGCGCCAAGCACTTTTTTCTTCATACGACCCTCTGCCAGAGTTAAGGCAGCTTCGATTCCGGATTTTGGAATATGAGGAATCACTGTACTTTCATCAGGAAATTCACGCATCAGCCCAGGGACATTTGTGAGAATAATCAATTCCTCCGCCTGGACTGCCCCCGCTACCATGGCAGCCGCACGATCAGCATCAACATTCAGGGCAACGCCTTCATGAGACATGGCCAACGGGGAAATAACTGGCGTGAGACCAGAATTCACAAGCATGGTTAGGAAATCGCTATTAACAGTTTCGATCTTTCCTGTGAAATCATCCCGAAGCATCCGCTGCCTGCCGTTTTCAACAATTCGGATGGCATCCTTCCGTTTTGCAACCATGACTCTCGCATCCAGACCAGATAAACCAATCGCGTTGACACCAGCTCTCTGAAGCCGTTCGACAATCATTGTATTGATCCGCCCATTGGTGACCATAGCAAAGATTTCCAATGTATTACGATCAGTATAGCGGCTTGTGAATCCTGACTGGTTGGTGACAAAACGTGGAGGAAAACCAAGTTTTTCTGATATTTCATTCGTCTCAGCTGATCCGCCATGAACAACAACAACCGATTTTCCCTGTTTTACCAGTTCCACAATATCCTGGCACACAGCATCAAGCCCTACACCCTGCGAACCGCCAATTTTTACGACAAGCATAATGTTGTTTCTCTCCGTATTAGATGGGATGAAGACCGCAGAAGTCGAGACCGGCTGTTTCTTCAAAACCGCAAATGATATTCATTGATTGCACGGCAGATCCGGAAGCACCTTTCATCAGGTTATCAATGGCAGCGATGCTTACAAGGTGACCAGTTTCAGGGTCCAGGTCGAATCCCACGTCGGCAAAGTTGGTTCCGGCCAGAATTTTTGGCTCAGGGACGCGGTAGATTCCACGTTTGTCTTTGACCAGTCGGATAAATGGTTCCTTTTCCGCCCAATCACGATACGCTTTCCAAAGATCCTTTTCTGTTACCCCTGATTTGACAAAACTGTGTGACGCAGCCAGCGCTCCACGAACTAGATCAACGGACGTCATAGTAAGGTGAACATTCTCCAATCCCAGTTCCTGCATTACTTCAGCCGTATGACGGTGTCCATATGGTGCGAAAGTGCGGATCACATTGCTGCGTTCAGGGTGATGGGATCCCGGGTTGGGTGACGCTCCGCCTTCTGAAGAACCAACTTTTATATCCACAAAAATTGGTTGATCTGTATCCAGAAAACCATACTTCACACCAACGAAAAGAGATAGGATGGAAGCCGTGGCATTGCAACCCACCCCACTAATAAAAGAAGAAGAAGTCATTTCTTCCCGATGTAATTCCGGAAGACCGTAAGTGAATTTTTCTACCCATGTGGGAGCCAGATGGTCCGCTTCATAGAATTTCTTGTACAAAACCTGGTCATGAAGACGGAAATCGGCCGAAAGATCAATAATTTTTGGTGCCATTCCGGCATAATGATCGATATTTTTCTGTGCTTCTCCATGGGGGAGGGCAAGGAAAAGAACATCACAGGGTTCCAGAACCTGCCGCGATGTGAATTTCTTTTTTGTTTGTTTGCGCAGATTGGGGTGCTGCTGGTATACGAATTCACCCAGATGACTTTCAGATGTCGCCTGTTGAACTTCAACGTTGGGGTGATTTAATAGCAAACGCAATAATTCACCACCTGCGTAACCAGAACCTCCGATGATGGATACTTTCATTGTCAGGCACCTACTGTATGAATGGGATAGGCTGTCACGTGGACAGGCATAGGAGTTGGAGATAGGACAGGCATTACAGATTGACCCGCCATTTTCAACGTGTGATCAATTATTACACCGGCAATATCAATTCCGGTTACGGGAGCAAGTGTGTGAAATTCCATGGTGTGATTCACTTCATTTACCAAAAGACCGTTGTTGGAGTCTTCCAACACATCCACGGCCAGAACACCACCGCCAACCGCCTTGGCTGCAGCCTGGCAGATCTCGTGAAGCTCAGGAGTAATCGGGCAGACTTCACCCTGTCCACCGCGAGCGGTGTTCGTGATCCAATGGGATGAAGTACGGTAAATGGCACATACAGTTTCATCGCCCACAACCATTGCCCGAATATCGCGGCCAGGTTTTTTGATGTATTCCTGAATGTAGAAGACCGAATGCTGGAAAGATCCAAGAGTATCCTTGTGTTCCAATACGGCTTCAGCTGCGTCACGGTCATTGATTTTTGAAAGGAGGCGTCCCCATGACCCAACGACCGGTTTTAATACGACTGGATAACCAAGTTCTTCAATGGCATCCAATGCTGATTCCGGTGTAAAGGCAACTTTTACTTTAGGCTGAGGGATACCAGCTTTAGCCAGGGCAGCCGTTGTGGCCAATTTGTCGCCGCATATCTGAGCAACAGAAGCCATATTAACCGTGGGGATACCCCAAGAGTTCAGTATGGATGTTGTGTATAAACCGCGGGTAAAAGAAAGAGAACGCTCTAGCACTACATCGTAATTCATCCAATCCCCGGGTGAGGTGACATCCAGTTGGAGATTTCCATCTTCGATTCGATCAAAGTCAATCCCGCGTTTTTCCATACTTGTTAGAAGCCATTTCTCTTCTACACGGATACGGGATAGTAAAAC
>JAAYYW010000360.1 GCA_012515195.1 Leptolinea sp. | reverse complement strand
TCGCCCCGGCATCCCATTGGGACTTGGTGGACCTTATCGCGGTTGTTGCGGGTGGTGAAAAGAAAGTTGGGTCGACGGAAGGACATGGTATAGCTAACACCAGTCCTCTTCAGGAAGCCCGCGTAGCTGATACGCCACGCCGCCTTCAGATTTGCAGAGATGCATTTTTAAACCGTGACTTCGATTCCCTTGCGACGATCATGGAATTGGATAGCGATATGATGCACTCCGTGATGATGACATCGACACCACCGCTTTTTTATTGGGAGCCCGTGTCCCTGCAGATCATTAAAGCCGTTCCGCTTTGGCGTCGGCAGGGCATTCCCTGCGCATATACCCTGGATGCGGGACCCAATGTTCATGTGCTCTGCCCGTCCACATCAAAGGAATCTGTTATCAGACAACTTAATATGATTGAAGGAATTAACCAGTTACTTGAATCAGGACCTGGCGGTCCGGCTCATCTCGTAGACTGATGAGAAGTTTATAAAAACAATTCAATCATGCACTAAACTGGCTATAATAAAAAAAGAAACTTGGTTTGATTTATATATACAGGAAAAAGAATGGATTTCACATTAATCATCACAATACTTGAATTTATCATTGCATTTGGATTGCTCCTTTTTATTCATGAATTCGGGCATTTCATTACAGCCCGTCTCTTTGGAATCGAAGTGGAAGAATTCGGATTTGGGTTCCCTCCCCGTCTGGTTAAGTTATTTACCTGGAAAGGGACAGATTTCACGCTGAACTGGATACCTTTTGGAGCATTCGTTCGCCCTAAAGGTGAAAATGATCCAGAATCACCTGGAGGATTGGCTTCCGCCAACCCATGGAAACGTCTCGGCGTTCTTGTCGGTGGTCCGTTTATGAACATTCTGACCGGCATAATTATCTTTACGGTTTTATTTACCAAAACCGGTGCGCCAGATACAAAAACTGTTCAGATCGTGGAAGTCGCCAAAGGTTCCCCCGCTGAAGCAGTTGGAATTTTGCCCGAAGATATCGTCCTAAAGGTTAACGGAACGGACATCCTTGGCACAAATGATCTTTCTGCTATTGTTAAGCAGAACCTCGGTAAAGAGATCACCATAACTCTCGGCCGGACTGATCAAACAATAGAAGTGAAAGCCACTCCAAGATTAAACCCACCACCCGACCAGGGTTCTCTGGGAATTGTGATGGGAAACCCGGTGAGACCTATCTCTTTTGTAGAAGCGTTGCCATATTCTCTGATCACCACTGCCGCGCAGGGGGCTGCACTGATCACCATGCCAATCAAATTGCTGGAAGGTGAGGTTGCTGCTGAAGACGCACGCATGGTCGGCCCGGTGGGTATGTATGACATCTATTCACAGGTCCGCACCCGCGATCTTAACGCCGAAGCACAACCAGCCAGTGAAGCAGCTGACTCACTCAACCGCCTCTGGCTGATGGGCATCATTTCCATCGCTCTCGGGTTTACCAATCTCCTCCCCCTGCCCGCGCTGGATGGCGGCCGGATACTGTTCGTATTGCCGGAATTGCTATTCCGCAAACGTGTTCCCGCCCAGTATGAGAACATGGTTCATCTGATCGGATTCGCCGCTCTCCTAGCATTGATGGTCTACATCACAACGCAGGATATTACCAACAGAATAGTACTTCCCTGACAGGTTCTTTGCGATATGACCAATCAAACCAACTCTGTACCCTTTCAGGCTGTTCTGGATTCGCTTATCGAGTCAGGAAAACCATTTCCTCAAAGCTACCTTAACCGTTTTTCTGATATCCTATCATCTGACCTGGTTTTGCTAAAAAATTCATGGGCTGATATCAAGCCTAAACGGCGTTTATCTCTGGTTGAAGACCTCATCAAATATAACGAGAAAAACACCATCGTTTGCTTTGATGATGTAGCAGTATTTTTTTTGACAGATTCCGACGCCCGTGTACGTTCTGGCGGTGTCCGTCTTCTGCGCGAATCGGAAGATCCACGTATGGTCGATCGTCTGATCCGACTGGTGGAGCGTGACAAACAACTGCTTGTTCGGGCAGCAGCCGCCAGTGGGCTTGGTCCATTTGTCCTTCTTGGTGAACTTGATAAGATTTCGCATGAAAAACTATCCCGGATAGAGCATGTCCTCCTTCCAAGAATCACTGGAACCGATGATGACCTGGTTCGCCGTAGCGCCCTGGAAGCCATGGGTTATTCGAGCCGAAAAGAAATGACGCACCTGATCTCTGAAGCCTTTGAAGAGGCAGATCCTGACTGGGTGGCCAGCGCCCTGGTTGCCATGGGAAGGTCTGCTTCTGAAGAATGGGAAATGCACGTATTGAAAAGCCTCTTCCATCCGGATGTTGTTGTTCGTATTGAAGCCATCCGTGCGGCCGGTGCTTTGACTCTTACACGTGCCGTGGAACCCATGTTGGAAATGCTGGATACCATTGAAGAGACTAATAAGGAGTTTCGGCATGCAGCTATCTGGTCGTTGTCAGAGATCGGTGGTGAAAAAGCCAATGCTGCTTTGGAAGCTCTTCTTGATAACGCCCGTAACGATGAGGAAGCCGATTTCATTGAAGAAGCCATTGAAAACGTAGGCTACGCGAGTGGATCACTGGGACTTGATTTCCTTGATTTGAACAACCTTGATAAGTCCGCCGATATCTTTGATGATTCACATGACGAGTATGCCGACGGTGAGACAGATGATGAATATTATTCTGAAGATGAATCCGGGCGGGAATATGACTGACAGGGAATACGACCGTCTGCACGCGATCGTTGAAGGGCATGTTCAGGGAGTCGGATTCCGATATTTTGTATTAAACTGCGCCCAGCAACTCAACCTGACTGGTTGGGTTCGCAATACACATGAGGGGAATGTGGAAGTGGTGGCAGAGGGAAACCATGCGGACCTGGATGAGTTGCTCGAATCATTGCGGAAAGGACCGCGATTGTCTTTCATATCCAGAGTACGGGATAGTTGGGAACCGGCCCGCGGCGAATATCGTCTGTTCGAAGTGCGCCCAACTCACTAAGTTATTCCTCACCTGATAAAAGTTTTATTTTCTTCCATGGTGGCATATCGGATTGGTCTGCCAGTTCGTTTCTCAACTCATATATCTGGTCACGCAAGGCAGCTGCCCGTTCAAACTCAAGATCTTTTGCCGACTGTTTCATTTGTTTTTCCAGCTCATGAATAATACGCTGAAGTTCCTTGACTGGCACCACACCAGAGCCCTGACCGGCTTTGTACTCCTCCCTTTTTTCAGCAATACTCTGAGAAAAGGATAACCTCTCCGTCAGATCATGCACTGCTTTCATGACTGTGACCGGTTCAATATTGTGTTCCCGGTTGTAAGCCGCCTGTTTCTCCCGGCGTCTATTGGTTTCTTCGATGGCAAACTTCATCGAATCGGTCATTTTGTCGGCATACATGATGACAGTTCCATTTACATTACGCGCAGCTCTTCCAATCGTCTGTATCAGTGCCGTTCCAGACCTCAGAAAACCTTCTTTGTCCGCGTCGAGGATGCCGATGAGCGATACTTCGGGGAGATCCAATCCCTCACGCAGCAGATTGATACCAACCAGCACATCATAGGTACCCAGCCGCAAGTCGCGCAAAATGCTCACCCGTTCCAGTGTGTCCACTTCAGAATGCAGGTAATTAACCTTGATGCCTATCTCTTTCAGGTAATCTGACAGATCTTCTGACATGCGCTTCGTCAGGGTTGTTACAAGGGTACGTTCACCCCGCTCAACACGCTTGTTTATCTCAGCAATTAAGTCATCTACCTGCCCTTTTGTCGGCCTGACCTCCACCTGCGGATCAATCAGACCAGTCGGCCGGATGATCTGTTCGGCAATCTGGTCAGCATGGTTTAGTTCATATGGGCCTGGCGTGGCCGATGTGTAAATAGCGTATCCCATCCGCGATTCAAATTCTTCAAACATTAATGGGCGGTTATCCAACGCCGATGGCAGCCGGAAACCATACTCGGCCAGAACCCGTTTTCGCGATTGGTCGCCATTAAACATTCCTCGTACCTGCGGAATGGTCATATGCGATTCGTCAATGAAAAGCAGGTATTCGCTCGGCAGGTAATCCATTAACGTCCATGGAGCGGATCCAGGAGGTCGCTGGTCAAGATGCCGCGAATAATTCTCGATCCCTGAGCAATACCCGACCTCTTTAAGCATCTCCAAATCGTAGCGAGTTCTTTGCTCAATGCGTTGGGCTTCAAGATATTTTTCATTGGACTTAAAGTATGCCAGTTGGTCTTCCAGTTCCATCTCAATATCTTCGATGGCTTTCTTTAACCGGTCCTCGTTGGCGATATAGTGCTTGGCCGGGTAGATATCGATGGATGCCGGGTGGTCATAGATCTCCCCTGAGACCGGGTTCAATGCAGTGATCTTCTCTATCTCATCACCAAAGAATGTCGCCCGGTACACCTTTTGTTCCTCATATGCCGGAAATATTTCCAGTGTATCGCCTCGCACCCGAAAAGTTCCAGGACGAAGATCCATGTCATTTCTCTGGTACTGGCTCTCGATCAACTGGCGCAATAATGCATTGCGGCGAAAAATCTCACCGGTTTCCATGTGGACCACGACGCGTCCGTAATTGGCCGGGTCGCCCAGCCCGTATATACACGAAACCGATGCCACGATGATCACATCTTTGCGTGACATCATGGCTGCGGTTGCGGCCAACCGCAATCGATCGATCTCTTCGTTGATATCTGTTTCTTTTTCGATATACAGGTCTCGTTGTGGAACGTAAGCTTCGGGTTGGTAATAATCGTAATAAGAAATAAAATATTCCACGGCATTTTCAGGGAAGAATTCCCGGAATTCCGCGTAAAGCTGGGCAGCCAGTGTTTTGTTGTGCGCCATAACCAATGCCGGCATTTGCACCTTCTGGATGATATTGGCCATGGTGAAAGTTTTTCCAGTCGCCGTGGCACCCAGAAGTACCTGGTGCTTCATACCTTTATTTATTCCCTCAACCAATTGATCAATGGCTGTGGGCTGGTCGCCTGTCGGAATATAGGGAGCAGTCAGTTTGAAATCCATATGATCTCCATACGGTACATTTTATCAGTACAAATATTCTAACACAAACAACCCGACCGAAGCCGGGTGAATCATTGGGCGTTTTATTATTGTCTGAACGGATCCGGTGGGAAACTTCCAGGTGGCGCGTACCAGTCCCCCGGATTTACATCGCTGGTCACTGTATTGGCCGCGACTACTACATCGATCAACGAATGATCCTGACATTCAGCCGTCAAACCACAGGTAACAAATTCCGTAAATCCCGCTGCCAGATCCTTCGTAGCATCTTTGGTATCCACTGGATACGCAAAAACATGATATGTGCCGGCGGGTAACCCCTGAATTCCATATAAGCCGCCTTCATATTCTTCCGTAGCAAACTGCTCGCCCGTCAGGATATTCACGGCCACAATCCTCATCGGAGGAAGTGACTCGGAGGGATACGACAAACGTCCTGATATGGAACCAGC
>JAAYYW010000359.1 GCA_012515195.1 Leptolinea sp. | reverse complement strand
TCTGGGCCGGTGGTGGGTAGTTGCAGTGATGTCGCCAATTCCGGTATGAGATCGGAAACAGCTACATCATCCGGTACTTCTGCCGTGCGGCTTCCACCGGAAGGTAAGATGAATGTTACGCTTTTGTCTGGCATATTTCCTCCAAATTGGTTACATAGTTTTCCAAAACAAGGTGCACCTTGATATCGGTTATTTCAATTTCAGTTTGAATTTTGGTTTTGGCGCCGGTTTTACGACCGGTTTTGCCGTCTTTTTCTCAACCGTTTTTATGGTTGGTTTTGACGTTACCAATTTCACCCGCTCCGGCCGCAGTAATTCACGCTTGTCCAGTGGGAAGATCCCGGGGTGGACCATGCGGTATGAACGGCACCATTTGGCTGCCTCCGCATCCCATGGAAACGGAGGTTTGGTCGGGTCGTCATGAAAATTCTTGTACTGCAGCATCTCACCCAGCATGATAACCAGTCTGTCGAGCGAACGGCTGGCGGCCCACCACGCGGCATCGATACACACTGTTCCATTCAAATGGTTGATGTTCGGATGCCAGATCGGGGTTAACCAGCTCATCCCAGGCCAACGTTGTGGATATTGAGCATGCAGATAGATCTCCACCTGATGATGTTCTGCGAATTTCGGGTTTCCCTTGGAATCAACGCCTACGATTGACTTGCATTTAAAGGTGATGATGTATCGCTCCGGGGGCATTCCAGGAATCGCCGATTTTGCCTGCATTGAGACCAAATCACTGCGTGCAACCAGTTCCTGCATTAGTTCGTGGTCAGCACGCAACCGGCGCATACGCGGGCTCTGATCCAGAGGCCCGGCACCCGCGGTTATGTCTGTTGTGAGGATAAGGCGGTCGCCGTCAGGTACACTGGCTTCCGCCAGTGTCTCACGTTCAATCAGTTCACGGCCCAGGGCTTTGCTATCCAACCGGTAGCCCATGGGACGTCCATCAGGTCCAATGGTTGGTAATTGAAGCAGCGATGTCAATTCGGCCAAAATATCTCCAACCGCGACATCATCCGGAATATCAGCCCGGCGGGCCCCGCCATTTGGCAGTACGATGGTAATGGAACGATCAGGCATGCAATCCTCCAGCAGCAGTTTTACAGTACGGCATGATTATGGGGTACCTGGCAAGAGCCGGTGATATCCCAGCATTCTTTGTGGTGGGGTGAATGGCAGATGGGGCAGACCACGATACCTTTTGGGTCTCTCGGGTCGATCACCTGCAGGCAGTACGGGCAGCGCATCTCTTCTTTCCCAACAAATCGAACAGTTTTATGGTGCCGCCGGCTGGAATGCTTCTTTGGCATCCTGACCGGGAGCGAAACGGGTGGAACGCCAAGCCGTTCGGGCACCCGAATATGCAATTGGGCTGATGTCTGTCTGGATCCTCGCCGTGACGATGTTTGCGGTCTGAGCAGTGACAGTATGGGATTCGATGCAGCCCGTCTTCCAGGAGTAATGAGTGAATTCAATCCTTTTAAGACCTGCTTTTTGATCCGACGCCATCGGATCTTTTGCGATGTATTTCGCGCACGCACCTGAGGACGGCTGCTGACCACGGCAATCGACATCGGTTCCGGGACTGGATCGTATGTCAATGGGATCGGTGTGTAAGCATCCACTGGATCGATCTCTGTAACCTGTTCCATTCCCTGATTTTTCCGCGAACTCCATGCGAAAACGGTCACAAAAGCCGTTACCCAACCGATGAGTGAAAGGATAAGAAAATCATTATTTACTGTGGCAGATCGGATCCCGGTCAGGTCAATCTTGATCCAGTACTGCCCGACCAAACCGCCTGCGGCCAGCGTACCAATCACCGATAAACAGGAAAAGAACCATCGGGCAATTCGGGGCATTCTGTAAAAGAACAAGCGGCAAAGAATACCGGCCGAAAAACCAGCAAAGACCGCAAGAATTATG
>JAAYYW010000358.1 GCA_012515195.1 Leptolinea sp. | reverse complement strand
TAAACAGATTAACACTGAAAACAAGTACCCCTGATCCCAGTGATAGTGAAGCAACAGCCACCGCTGAAAGTATCAGTGTTCCTGCCATGGCTGTATTGATGTCTGTGAAAAAGAAGGCGGCGCAGCATACGGCCAGCCAGATACACAACAAAGCAAGATAAAGTATCAATCCATTGGTTGGGATGTGGTTCTTCATTGACCTGATTTCCTTTCAGTCATCCGAACAGAGAGACCGTGTACTCATTTTAACGACGGATGTATTGTCTTGCAACCTTTACCTGCCTATCAATATTGGATAATTTATAGTATAAATATCATGTATATTGACGAAATTAAATCCCTCATGCTATACTATTTTATAGTTTTTCACACATTTGAGGTACTATGAAAAGCACAAGAGAAAAAATTCTAGAAAATCTTATGGAGAACCCCCAGTCAACCATTAACGATCTGGCACGTGTAGTCTCCATTAATTCCATTTCTGTCCGCCACCATCTGACCAGTTTGCTGGCAGAGGGTTTGGTCCAGGGGGAAGAAGAACGGCATGGTGTTGGACGCCCCAGAATGGTTTACTCGTTGAGCCAGAAAGGGATAGAACGGTTCCCAAACCGTTATTTCGAGTTGACTTCCCGCCTTCTGGATCAGATGAAAGAAACCCTTCCCCCCGCCGTGATTGATAAATTTTTCACCGATATCGCGGAAAACATGATCAAGGATTTTGAAAAATCAACGGAAGGTTTTTCAACCGAGCAAAAACTGGATTACATAAAAGAGCTTCTTCAAAAACAGGGATTCTCCGTAAGTTGGAAAAAGGAAGACTCACGCTATCTGATCTATGAGAATGGATGCCCGTATTTTCACATCAGCCAATCTCATCCTGAAGTCTGCTCCGTTGGACACACATTGATCTCCCGGGTTATGGATATCCCTGTATCCAAGGTAGCCTGCGTTTTGAATGGCGATTCGAGTTGCGCGTATAGCATTTCAGAAGAAAAACCGGAAGGTATCCACTCATGACAGGTATATCTGGCACCAATCGGCCTGCCTGGCAGGCCGAATCCACCCACCCTGAATTGATGCCATCTTTGAAAGAATCTCTAGAACAGGTTGTTGATCCTGAGATCGGGTACAACATTCTGCAACTCGGACTCGTGCGCGATGTGACCATCGATTCTGAGATAGCGGTGGTAAGGATGATCCTGACCACACCTTTTTGTCCGTATGGACCGGCTATGCTGGAAAACACCCGGTTAAAAGCGGAAGAAGGCCTTAAGATGCCGGTTCGGATCGATTTTGGCATGGAAGCATGGGATTTTTCCATGATGGAAGAAGGTCTGGGTGGAGATTGGGGTATTTTCTGAACCCGGATTAGGATTTCCGATCAAAGGTTCCCGAATCTCGGGAACCTTTTTTGTTGATTGTACGGTATTATTTTTGCGATAAGAGGATCAAGCCAATTAAGCCAATGAACAAGATTCATTCCTTTTTCTCTTGTAGCGAAAAATCAATCCTGATCGTTTGTTGTATTTTCAGCCTGGCCATCACCCGGTTCATAGCTTTTCCGGTTTTTTCGATATTGACCTCCGGGAAGGCGCTTCACGGCCGGAACATTTTGATACAGATTGGCTTTCATGGCGCTCTGTTCCTTCTTGTGCTGGTCATCAGTTTATGGTTGTTGCGCAGACCCGTGCGATGGTTGATCCGGAATCCGTTTGTTTCATTCGCGATTGTGTCTCTTTTACCATTGGCCGCTCATTCCTATATGGGTTCATTCAGCCGCTTCGTGGCGGATGATTTCAGCTCTGCCACGCTTGCAGTGAACAAAGGTATTCTGGCTGCCACACTGGATTGGTATGTCAACTGGTCCGGGCGTTTTTCAGCCAGTTTTTTTGACAGTCTCATGGGTTACCTGCCCCCTTCCGCCATGATGTGGGAAACCGGTACGGCAGTATTCCTGATTCTCTCGGGTATGGTACTCTCCGCCTGGCAATTGATCGGAATTCGGCCCAGAATCGACCGGCTTGCGCTCGCGGTTTTACCTACGGCTTTAATCCTTACCGGCGGCTTTGCCCTGGCACCTGACCTTCCCCAGGCGTTGTACTGGGGACAGGGAATGCGTTCCCTGATTCTTCCCCTTGTTCCGGCCTCTTTTAT
>JAAYYW010000357.1 GCA_012515195.1 Leptolinea sp. | reverse complement strand
GCAGCCAGTGCTACGGATATTGAATCGTCATCCAGGCAGCTTGCGTCTTCCTCGGAACAGGCCAATCTGGCAACCCAGCAGATTTCCATGACGGTTCAGCAGATTGCCACCGGTACAACACAACAGGCAGAATCATCATCACGCACAGCCGCCCTGGTGGAAAATATGTCACACACCATTGAATCTGTGGAAAGAGGAGCAAAAGACCAGGGTAACGCTGCGGCAAAAGCGGCTGAATTAACGGCCGCTCTCAGCGAAACCATTCAGCAGGTTAGCGGGAACGCGGAAGCGGTCACTCGTGATTCCAACCTGGCAGCCGATGCGGCCAGGAGTGGATCGCAGACCATCAACACCACTATCGAGGGCATGCGCCGCATCCAGGAAAAGGTAGGGCTTTCGGCAGAAAAAGTGCATGATATGGGAAATCGCTCGAATCAGATCGGGGTGATTGTAGAGACGATTGATGATATCGCCTCACAGACGAATCTACTGGCGTTAAACGCGGCCATCGAGGCAGCCCGCGCCGGAGAACACGGGAAGGGTTTTGCCGTGGTCGCCGATGAGGTTCGAAAATTGGCTGAGCGTTCAAGCATGGCCACCAAAGAGATTGCTGAATTGATCAAAGATATTCAGCGGACGGTCAACGAGGCAGTGGTAGCCATGAACGATGGCGCCACCGAGGTGACGAATGGCGTGTCACTGGCCAACGAATCTGGGAAAGCACTCGAGAACATTCTGTCCACTATTGAAGCTGTATTTTTCCAGGCTGGTCAAGCGGCAGAGGCAACAATCCGCATGAACGATTTTTCCGAAGAACTGGTTAAATCAGTGGATGAAGTGGCCAGAATAGCAGAGACGAATTCTGCTGCTTCGGATACCATGAAGAAAGATTCTGATGATGTAACACTGGCAATTGAAAATATTGCCAGTGTAAGTGAAGAGAATAGCGCATCCGTTCAAGAGGTCAGCGCTTCGACAGAAGAGATGACGGCTCAGGTGGAGGACGTTAGTGCCTCAGCGCAGGGACTTGCTGAAACAGCCCAGATGTTGATTGCTCTTGTTTCCCGCTTTAAACTGAATTCGATGTGAATCAAGTTTAGAAAAAACTTGAAAAACGCTCCCGCGCGGGAGCGTTTTTCATTTCTTCTTTCGGGCCAAAACAACGAGGTTCGAGCTTTCTTTTTCATCAAAGGGTGTGTTAGCCAGCGAACCGTAAAGGTTTATCCGATTAAAACCGGCCATTTTGAGGGATTTAACCATGTCTTTTTTTAGAATGGGGAATAGTCTATTCTCTGTTATTTTCTGAGTCCAGTTTTCTGTACGATGCGCGCGTGAGAGCGTGATGATATTGAACTGGATACAACCATCGGGAAGGAAATCGTACATCCGAAGATAGAGCCATTCACCTTCGCTGTCAATAAAAGACTGCGGCTCCATCCAGCGTTCCTGAGATGACAAAACCGCGTCGAAATTGCGATTTTGCACCAGCAACAACCCATCCGGTTTGAGACAACGGGCAAAATCATTCAGCGTACTGTCCAATTCTGTCAGCCCATTAATATGTGGCAGGGAATTGCCCAGGCATAGAACAACATCAAACTGAGTGGGAAAAGAGTTTTCCTCTCTGTTTTTCTCCAATAACATGCGGGAAATTCTACCGAAACCGGCTACTTCAAAACGGCAATCCACCTTGTTTTGGGCTGCGTTATCTCGTGCTTTTTGTATCATTCCAGCGCTCAAGTCAACACCCCATGCTGCGTACCCTTTTTGCACGAGGGCGATGGCATGCATACCCGTTCCGGTGGCGGTATCGAGTATTTGGATTTCAGATGGTTTGTTCGGATTGTTTTTTTTGATCTCCTCAATGATAAAAGGGATTTCAAAATCCAGCCGATTTTTCCAATTCACAAAACGATCGTATTCGTTGCTGAATGAATCGTACACGAGGTTTTTCCTTTATTGTAATAAAAGGGATTACTATTTAGAATACCAAAACACGCAAGAGTTGTACAGAAAAGAAAATGGAATGATCATAAATATGGATCCATTTTGGACATCACTTTCGAAATATGAAATTTCCGGGTATTCCATCCGATCATTGACCAAAGAAGACAGGGATGAGATCTTTGAATTTCTTCAAGAAAATAGTGATTACTTCTTGCTTGAAAATGGACGTCTCCCCCGCGACACGGATGGGCAAACCTTTGTTACAGATCTACCGCCCAACAAACAACCATCAGACAAGTTTGCCATCAGTGTTGACCTTGACCATCGGATTGCCGCCCTTGTGGAGATTGTCCGCGATTACCCGGAGGAGCATATCTGGTGGATCGGGTTGCTGCTGATCCACCCGTCCTACCGCGGGATCGGTCTTGGCGGCCGGATCTGCCGGTTATTGGAGCAGCTAGTTTGTTTAATGCGGGGAAATGAAATCCGACTGGGTGTGCTGGCGAAAAACATCCCCGGTCACCATTTCTGGAAGCGGATGGGATTCACACATATCCAAACAAAGCACGGAATGGTCATCGGAGAAAAAACACACACCGTTCATGTCATGGCAAAATTACTGGAACAATCTGCCAGTCAGAAGGAGTTGACCTTCTAAAGGATTCCTGATGAGCCTGCCAAAGGAGTGTTTCTCCCTGGTTATCACCTGCGGCTATTTGCACCAAAGATAAAAACATGGTATTATCTTTACCAGTTGACAATCAACCGATTGCACCAGGGTAAAATCGCTCCATCAGGAGTGGTTTTTCGCATTAATTCGAAAAAATTGATCAGCTGTAAGGGGATTATCCCGCGTTCCAAACCACATCATGATGCAAGGAAGGTAAAATGCCAACCTCATTCCTGACCCGTGAAGGTTATCAGAAACTTCAGGAAGAGCTTGACTTCCTCCGTACAGTAAAACGGCAGGAGATCGCAAACCGCCTCCATGAAGCCATGGAAGGTGGAGAGCTCATAGAAAACGCCGAATATGAAGCCGCCAAAAATGAACAGGCGTTTGTTGAAGGCCGTATAAAAGACCTTGACGTGCTTCTGGCTACCGCCCGCGTCATTGACGAAGATTCTGTGGCTGCAGATTCCATCCAGGTTGGTTCCACTGTAACCATCCAGGAAGAAGGCGGACCAGCCGAAGTCTATACCATTGTTGGGGCGGCAGAATCTGATCCGGCTCATGGTAAGGTATCCAATGAATCGCCGCTGGGCAAAGCCCTGATCAACCAGAAAGTCGGTGATGTTGTAACTGTTGAGGCGCCTGATGGCGCATTTTCCGTAACCATTGTTAAGGTGGAATGATCCACGGGGAAGAAGACAACCCCCGCCCGCTAATCCTGGGGCGGGGTTTTTTATACCTGAGAGGTACGATCCATGGAATTAAATGATCTTGAAAAAGTGCGATTGGACAAAGCTATTCACATGCGTGAAAACGGCCGGGAACCTTACCCGACGCGCACCAATGTGACAGGCAATATAGCCGATGCGATTTCTTCCTTTTTAAAGGATGAGACGGTGGAAACGCAGTACACCCTGGGCGGTCGCATCCGCGCTACCCGCCCCATGGGAAAGATCATCTTTGCCCACATTGAAGATGGCTTTGGCCGCATCCAACTCTTCTTCCGCGTTAACACCCTGGGCGAAGAAGGTATGCAACAGTTCCTGGATGATTTTGATCTGGGGGATTTTATCCAGGCAACGGGAAAACTGTTCCGTACCCGTACCGGCGAGATCACACTTGAGGTGGCGGAATACAAAATGCTGGCCAAAGCCATAACCCCGCTGCCGGCTGCCAAGGATGAAGTGGTGGATGGAGAAGTCATCCGGCATGCCACCCTTTCGGATCCTGAAACCCGTTACCGTCAGCGCTACGCTGACCTGGCCGTTAACGCGGATGTGCGTAAAGTGTTCCAGACTCGCGCGGGGATCGTCCGCTCCATGCGGCAATTTTTGGATGACCATGGTTTTCTTGAAGTGGAAACCCCCATCCTGCAGCCCATCTACGGCGGTGCCGCCGCCAAACCGTTCGTCACCCACCACAACCAGCTAAAACAGGACCTGT
>JAAYYW010000356.1 GCA_012515195.1 Leptolinea sp. | reverse complement strand
TAAAGTCCTTCAATCAAAAACGCAGGAAGAAGAGATGCGCCGTTACCGGGCTTCCCATCTTTTTGAAGATATCGAATCTGACAGAACAAGCCTGATTCTTCGCTACAATATAAAACCGCGGGATTTTGTGCATGGAGGAACTGCTTCGAGCCACATAAAAAGAGCATTGGTTCGTCTAGGTGCGAACCCTCAAATTACTCGTCGTTGTTCCATTGCTATTTACGAAGCTGAGATCAATTTAATCATTCACACTAACAATGGTGGGATCCTACGCGTGGAAATAGAACCACATCAGATCACAATAGACGTGTCTGACGATGGCCCGGGAATTGAAAACGTGGAACAAGCGATGCGACCAGGGTATTCAACCGCCAGCGAAGAAATCAGAGAGTTGGGTTTTGGAGCCGGAATGGGATTGGCGAATATTGCCCGTTGCGTAGATAGTATGAAACTTGAATCGGTGATCGACAAAGGCACCCGTTTAAAAATGAAAATAAATTTGGACAGCATGGAAACCCTGGGCGAGCAAAATTCAGATCAGTCGGAGAAAAAATAAAATGAATATTCAGCAGATAATTAATGAACTGGACTTGAAAATACTGACTGAAACAAAAGAATTTTCATCTATTGAACCAACTTTCGGATATTCTTCAGATCTATTAAGCTGTGTCATGGCTGGCGCCCCGAAACAGGGTATCTGGGTAACCTTACAGGCTCATGGAAATATAGTCGCTGTTGCTGCTCTACTAGAAATAACGGCTGTCATCATTACCGAGGGCGCTATGCCTGATGAAACGACAATTCAGAAGGCCAATGATGAGGGTGTCACCCTTCTCTCTACCTCTTGTTCTACATTCAACGTAATCGGCCACCTTTGGGAGATGGGTCTGCGGAATCCGTGAGTCGTCTTCATTCGTATCGCGCTGAACTTCACATTCATACGGTTCTCTCTCCCTGCGCTGAAGTGGAAATGATTCCGCCTCTCATCATCAGAGAGGCGTTGGATATGGGTATAAATTTTCTGGGAATAACAGATCACAATGCTACCGCTAATACTAAATCAGTGATTGATGCGGCAAAGGGGACAGGTATTTCAGTATTCCCGGGAATGGAATTACAGACCATTGAAGATGTTCATGTGCTGTGCCTTTTTGACACCATCGAACAGGCTGAAAGCATGCAAGACATTGTAGACACAACACTACCCAATATTGCCAACCGCCCAGATTATTTTGGAGAGCAATTTATTGTTGACGAAACAGGAGATTTCGTGCGAAGAGAAGAAAGGTTATTGCTTACGTCTTCCGGTCTTTCAATCAAAGCAGCCTGTGATCTAGTCAGTGATCTAAAGGGATTACTAATTCCAGCCCATATTAATCGAAAGGCCTTTGGACTTTTACCTGTTCTGGGGTTTATTCCCGATGAGCTAAATGATCATCAAGTGATGGAAATCTCACGGCATATCACACCGGGAGAGGCAATGGCTACATACCCTTTTCTTATCAACAGGACGTTAATTCAGGGTGGAGATGTTCATCGACTGGACGAATTTCTTGGTGTGAACCATTTCTTGCTTGAACGACCATCTATTGAAGAGTTGAAAATGGCTTTTGATGAGATAGATAGACGGTCTTATAAATTAATTCACCCAAATTTGTGACAGAAATCACAGGTTAGGGTAAAATCAAGCAGCAAAATCAGTGAATACTTATTCATTGATAATCAACATTTTTGATGACCATCTTTCCTGATATTTTGTTACATACATCCATAGTCCAAATTCAAGTTATGAGTAGACTATAAAAATACAATGTGGAGAGTATTGGTAAGATTAGGAAATCAAAGAGGAAACTCTATAATTATTTGGAGCCGATAATGGCAGAATTAAAAAACACACTTACTTTGAATGATCCACTTTCAATTCCGGAACAAAAAAAGATAATTGATGAAATTATCGACAAAAATAAAGCCTTGAGTGGTGCAACAATGGTTGTACTAAACGAGATGCAGGGAAAGATCGGTTTCATATCCCGACCTATGCAAATGTACATAGCGCAGAGGTTGGGAGTACCTGTAAGCCAGGTCCATGGCGTTGTGTCCTTCTATTCCTTCTTTACTACTAGTCCACGCGGCAAGCACACTATCAAGTTTTGCCTCGGCACAGCATGTTATGTTGGTGGAATGCCACAGATCATCGAAAAAGCAAAACAGGTATTAGGCATTGATCCAGGTCAAACAACGGAAGACGGTGAAATTACCCTCGAACTTTGCCGTTGCGTAGGAGCTTGCAGCCAGGCGCCAGTAATTGTCGTTGATGAAGATATGCACGGACGGGTCCGCCCCAACAAGTTCCCGCAACTGATAAAAAATATTCACCCAGACCAGGAGCAGGGGTAAAGAAAAATGCGTGATCTGGCTCTTCACCTGTTGGACATCGCTGAAAATAGCGCCGCAGCTGAAGCTAGAACTATTCGCATTGAGATATGTGAAGATATCTCAAACGATCGGTTTAGTATGAGTATTGAAGACGATGGAAAAGGAATGACGGAAGAAATGGTTCAGAAAGTAACTGACCCATTCGTTACGTCACGTACAACACGCAAAGTTGGACTTGGAATTCCCCTATTGAAAGAAGCGGCTGAAGCTTGCGAGGGCAGTCTTGAAATTACTTCTGCGTTGGGGAAGGGTACGCGTATCTTTGTAGATTTCAAAAGAAACCATATTGACAGAATGCCTCTGGGTGATGTCGCGACAACTTTTCTAAATTTAATGATCGCGCATCCTGAGATACATTTTGTCTTTCGTTACACAATTGGAAAAGAAGAATTTTTGTTGGATGATGAGTTAATTAAAGAAGAACTTCAGGGTATTTCCTTGACAGAACCCATAGTTCTAGGTTTTCTACGAAATTTGATCGAATCAGGTGTCCGCAGTGTACAACCTGCAGCCTGAACCCCACCCTGTTATCAGGAGAGAAACGATGTCCACAATAAAATCACTGGAAGATTTGAAAAGAATTCGTGAAGAGGCTCTTGAGAAACGCAAGGTAAGAACATCCGAAGGAAAAGCGCAAGTAACAGTTGCCATGGGTACATGCGGGATCGCTGCTGGCGCCCGGGACACTATGAAAGCAGTACTGGATATTATTGAGAAAGATAACATCAGCGGCATTATCGTTTCTCAAACCGGGTGTATTGGACTTTGCGAAAAAGAACCAATTGTTCAGGTTTCTGTTGGAAATGAGCAAAAAGTAACTTATGGAAAAGTAACACCCGAAGTAGCTCGGCGCATTATGAAAGAGCACATTGGACAGGGAAAAATTGTTCAGGAATATTTAATTCAAGCCTAATTACCGCACCGCATTGCGGTGTACTCTATTATCGAAGGTTCTAAAAATGAAGTATTTTCGTTCTCATGTTTTAGTTTGTGTTGACCCGGAGTGTCTTGAGAAAGGCGCCCACGAGGTGATTGATGCCATTCAGGATGAACTTGTATCTCAAGGATTGATTGATGAGGTTCAGGTTCTGGAGACATCAAGGATCGGAGCTTGCTCACAGGGACCAGAAATAATGGTCTATCCTGAAGGCGTGCATTATGGAGCCTTAACAGTGGATGATGTCCCTTTCCTGGTAGAGGAACATTTCTTAAAAGGCAGAATTGCAAAAAAGTTCGTAATTGAAACAACCAAAGCCGCCGATGAAGAACTATCAGCACCCACTGCTAAAGAAATGCGTATTGTCCTTCGAAATTGCGGTGTGATTGATCCGTGCAATATTGAAGATTACATCGCTGAGGATGGATACCAAGCTTTGGCAAAAGTCCTGTCATCCATGTCTCCTGATGATGTGATCGAAGTTGTTCTCAAATCAGGTCTCCGCGGTCGCGGAGGTGCAGGTTTTCCCACTGGAAAAAAGTGGATGTTAGCCCGTGATTCAATTGGTGAAGAAAAATATATCGTCTGCAACGCTGATGAAGGCGACCCGGGTGCATTTATGAACCGCCGTGTTCTGGAAGGTGACCCTCATT
>JAAYYW010000040.1 GCA_012515195.1 Leptolinea sp. | reverse complement strand
GTTCGGGAATCCTCCCAACATGGGAATATGTGTAGCCTGTTTTGAAAGGGATATTGCCGGGGCTCTGGGTTTGCACCGTGCTGCCGTAGTTCAATACATTCGTCCAGAAATTGTTGGTTTTGTTCTTGGGTCAACTGTTGCAGCTTTGATCTTTCATGAGTTTAAAGCACGCGTGGGTTCTGCGCCCATTGTCCGTTTCGTATTGGGCGCATTTGCCATGATTGGCGCGCTGGCGTTTCTTGGCTGTCCATGGAGGGCTGGTTTCCGGTTGGCAGGAGGTGATATGACTTCCCTGACCGGATTCCTCGGACTTGTCATTGGTATATGGGGGGGTGTTCTTTTCCTGCGTTCAGGCTATAACCTGGGACGCAGCCAGAAAACATATCCGGCTGTCGGATGGATCATGCCGGTCATGATGCTCGGCTTGTTATTGCTGCTCATTTTCAAGCCTTCGTTCAGTGAAGGTGGTCCGATTTTCTTCTCTGAAAGTGGTCCCGGTTCTATGTATGCCCCCCTGTTGCTTTCTCTTGGTGTGGGTCTCTTGATCGGCTTTCTTGCTCAGAGAACTCGCTTTTGTACGATGGGAGCGGTGCGTGATGTTATTCTTATGCGGGATTTTCATTTACTCAGCGGATTATTGGCTTTCATAGTATTTGCGTTTATCACCAATTTAGCCCTCGGCCAATTTAAATTTGGTTATGGTGGAATGCCAGTGGCCCATAGCAATTGGTTATGGAATGTACTGGGCATGGTTCTGGCCGGTCTTGCCTATGCCCTTGCTGGCGGATGCCCGGGTAGGCAGTTGTTTCTTTCCGGTGAAGGTGACGGCGATTCAGCGATTTTTGTCCTGGGTATGATCACAGGAGCAGGAATCTCTCACAACTTCAACCTGGCAGGAAAACCGGACGCCCTGGTGGATGGAGTTCTTCAGGTGGGTGGTATTACCCACTATGGCATGATTGCGGTGGTTCTTGGTTTAATTGTCTGCCTGCTGATCGGCTTTACGATGCGGGAAAAGATGGCATAGATAAAGGAGAATGGAAATGACTGTAACTGTTGATGCGCGTGGATTTTCTTGTCCACAACCCGTGATCATGTCCCAGAAAGCCATCTCTGAAGCGAAATTTCCCGTTGAAGTAATGGTTGACACAGTTACCTCCCGTGAAAATGTGCGACGGATGGCCGAACGTTTGGGGTGCCGGGTCGAGATTGAGCAAACGGGTGACGAATTCAAGCTGACAATAACAAAATGAAAAGGACAAATGAGGAAAACCCTTGCTCGACCAGGGTTGATGGTGCTCTATACATGGACAATGCGGCGACTTCCTGGCCCAAACCGCCGGAAGTCGCCAAAGCCATGGTCCACTTTATGGACCAGGTTGGCGCGAATCCGGGTCGGTCGGGGCATCGCATGTCTATTGAGGCAGCCCGTATTGTGTATAACACACGGGAAGCCATAGCCAAATTATTTCATGCGCCTGATCCCTTAAGGGTATTTTTCGGCATAAACGTTACTGATGGTATCAACCTGGCTTTGCATGGTTTACTTAAACCCGGGGATCATGTAATCACGTCATCCATGGAGCATAACTCGGTTATGCGCCCATTATTGGATCTTGCCTCGTCTGGTGTGGAGTTTACACGCTTAAAATGTGGTGCTGATGGCACATTGGATCCAGCCCTGATTGAACCCGCTGTTCAATCTAGAACGCGGCTGATCGTGTTGAATCATGCTTCTAACGTTTGCGGTACGATCCTCCCAATCCATGAAGCGGGTTTGATAGCCCGCCGGCATAGTATTCTATTTCTGGTGGATACAGCCCAGACAGCAGGGGTCATACCATTGGATATGGTTCAAGACAATATCGATTTGCTGGCATTCACCGGCCATAAATCATTATATGGACCCATGGGCACAGGCGGTCTAATCGCAGGTGACCGGATTGCACCGCATGATTTGAAACCGATCCGGCAGGGTGGTACCGGGAGTCGATCTGAGAATGAGCTTCAACCGGATTTTTTCCCGGATCAATGCGAGAGTGGTACGCCCAACGCGGTTGGATTGGCGGGATTATCCGCTTCCTTAAAATGGATACTCACGAGAGGTATTGAGACCATCCATGCCCATGAAAGGGAACTATGTGGAATGTTGATTGAAGGTTTAACAGGGATACCCGGGGTGACTGTCTACGGCACACACAATCCCGACAGGCAGACAGCAACTGTGGCGTTCACGATTGATGGCCTGGAACCTTCCGAAGTCGGTTTGCGCTTGGATGATAACTTTGGCATATTGTGCCGGGTTGGCCTTCACTGCGCTCCGTCTGCGCACCAGACTTTAGGTACTTTTCCAACTGGCTGCGTTCGCTTTGGGCTGGGTGCTTTTACCGAAGCATATGATGTTCAAAGAGCCATAAAGGCGGTTGATGAGCTGGCTAAAGGGGCGAAAAGGTTATGAATTACTCTGTGATACTGGTCGATTCCACCAGTCATGCGATGCGTATAGAAAAAATTCTTGGCACATATGGTTTGGGATGCAAAATGATTCCGGTACCAAGGCATTTAAGTTCAGATTGCGGTGTTTGTGTCCGTATCTCATCGGACGATGTTGAGAATGTAAGGACAATTTTGGAAAATCAACAGATCACAATTCAGAAAATTGAGGCTTTATGACACCCAGTGAACACAAGATCAGATTGACAGCGCTGGCGACCTGTTCCGGTTGAGCGTCAAAATTCGCGCCCGGAGCGCTGGCGCAGGTTCTGCGTCCCATTCGAAATCTATTCCCCGCGGAATCATATCCCAATCTCCTGGCTGGTCTCTCTACGCCAGATGATGCGGCTGTCTGGAAGTTGGATGAAAACCGCGCGCTGGTAGTAACGACCGATTTCTTTACGCCGGTTGTGGATGATCCTTATGATTTTGGATCGATCTCAGCCGCAAATAGCCTTTCTGATATTTACGCTATGGGAGGTGAACCGTTCATGGCATTGAATATTTCCGCTATTCCGCCGCAGCTTCCTCCTGAGGTTGCATCTGAGATACTTCGTGGTGGAGCGGAGAAAGCAAAAGAAGCCGGCGTTGTTATAGCGGGTGGTCATACTGTGCAGGATAAGGAACCGAAATTCGGTTTGGCTGCCCTGGGCTTTGTTCCGTTGAATCGTGTACTGACCAAGGGAGGTATGCATCCGGGAGATATTCTCTACTTGAGCAAACCGATCGGCAGCGGTGTGATTGCATCGGCTGTAAAGGCAGAAAAAATCGATCCTGAAGAGGTGAGAGAAACGGTTGATTGGATGAAACGTTTGAACCGCGATGCAACCAGAATGGCCATTCGATACGGCAGCGGTTCCGCGACGGATGTTACCGGTTTTAGCTTGCTGGGTCACGCGCGGGAAATGTGTTCCGCTTCCGGGTTAGGACTGCGATTAAATTATGACCATATTCCTCTTTTTGACCATGTGGAGGAACTGGCTGCGCAGTGGTGTTTTCCGGGGGGCAGTTTTGATAATGCGGAATATTTTGGTGAATTTGTCAAATTTGCTGATCGAATAACACAGGAACAGCAAATGCTTCTATTCGACCCGCAGACGAGTGGCGGTTTAATCTTTACCGTTTCACCTGAACGGGCAGATGAGTGCCAAGATGAAGCGTTGTCAAGCCATATCCCTTTGTGGAAGATTGGTGAGGTCATATCGGATCATTATTTGGTAGTCTCATAAAACAATAAAAAAGAAGGGCAGTTACAATTTTCGACTGCCCTTCTTCTTCTTCCTCTATTTTACAAACCATTTTTCTTTGATCTCTTCAGGGGTCATAGGTGGTAATTCCATTGTATCCCCATCGCCAATCCGGAATTCGTCCGTCCTGCCCAGCCATTCGTCAAGATCCTCATTTGTTATCACCGGAAAATCATAGAGGAATGTATTATTGAAATTGCCACCCAGCGCGGATGGGGCAATCTCCTCACCGGTCAACAGGTAATAGGCAACGTATACACCTTCATACGCCGTTCCGCCAGGTTTGACGATAGAATAGCAGCGGATGCCCGTTCCGTCATTGATCCAATCCCTCCAGAATTGCCACGCGTCCTGCCGTGGGGTACATAGCATAGCAGGTATAGGTTCGATTTCTCCATTCTTGATTCCCCAGAAAACATCCTGAAGGTTTTCATCCGCCCATATTGCTCCCAGATTTGGTTTTGATTTTGCCAAATCCATGATTTTCTTCTCCGTAATGCGGTTCCCTTCGTAATCCGCCGGGACGGATATGGCTGTAATCCCTGGATAATCCTTCAAAACTTCATCTATGATCGATTGATGCCAATCGTTTTTGCCTACGTTGAAATAGACAAATTCTCCTTTGCCATTCATTCCATCCAACATCCATTTTAAACCTCCACGCATTGCGGCTGATTCAATGGATAGATTATAGGCTCCTTGAACACTTGTCTCGGCGTTAAGGACAATGACGGGTATACCTTTTTCTACCGCTGATAGGAACGCGGGAAACGATCCCAATACATGCCAGCGATTGGAGTAGGAGATTATCGCGTCCACGTTTTGATCCACTAATTTGGATATGTCTTCGCCTTGAACACATTTGATCTTCAATTCATCACAGGCTTTTCGGAGATCGTTCATGTGTAGGTCTGAAATGGAATTGGGGTCGCCTTCATAACCAAGGATAATATCTGGCGATGAATTTGTGTTCGTTTCCAATACACCATCATTCTCTAATGATTTATTGTCAGCTGGGGTTTTGGTCGTATTTCCGCAGTTTTTGGGCCAATCCGGATTAATATCATTTGCCTTGTTGTTTGTTAAGTTCAGAAACATATCCGGGAATATGCTGGATGCCAGAAATATCTCGTTGTTTCCGTTAAGATGGTCACCGGAGTTGATTTCCACCAATTGTCCATCGGCCGTCCAGAAAGGCACATAATTCTGAATTGTGCCTTTGCCACCTGCGTCAACTGTGTTTGATCCGTCCGCGTTGATGAGACAATTGAAACACCCGGCTTCCTTTCCATCCCAATGACCGATGATTCTTCCGTCCACAGACCAGACGGCATCATGGACTCCGGCATCTTTTGTTACTCTTGATTTGTTGTGACCGTCCGCATCCATTACGTGGATGTCTTTTTTACCTTCTTCACCGGACAGCCACAGGATATTATTCCCATCCGGCGACCATTTGGGTTGTACATCATTCTCAGGTGAACCGGTGAGATTTTTGGATTTCTGACCACCATCCGCGCTGATCACATAGATATCCCCCAGGTGATCGTAGATGATCCTTTTTCCATCCGGGGACCAATCTGGCCATTGACTTTCATTCTCATTGTTCAATTGCCGCACGTTTCCGCCGTCGGCATCCATCACATAAATAAACTGGCCACCTTCCCCCTCATTTTCCCGGTCGGACACAAAAGTGATCCGGCTGCCATCCGGCGACCAGGCGGGCTGCATATCATCCGCCGGATTATTGGTCAAGTTTGTCAGATTCGACCCGTCCGGTTCCATAACATATACTTCCCGATTCCCATCCCTGTCTGATTCAAATGCGATCTGGCAGGGAAGAGGGGATGTATCACCGGGTAAGGTATCAGCCGGTGTGAAACCGCTAAAACAAAGCATGGATAACGCGATTAAGACCAATGCCAATGGATATGAAGTTTTCATGGTTGTCCCTTTTGCGTAGATTTTCTTTTCCCCTTAAATGTTGATGTTCAGTATGACAACAAGCTCCTGTTCATTATAGTAAATCAACCTGACCAAAGCGCATAAATTCCTGGTAAATTGTCTGTCCGGAATTGAAATCATGTGATTCGCGTAACGATCTGTGTATGCTAGAATGATCGCATGATAGCGCGCCAGGTAATGAGAGTTATATTGTTTATTGTCATTATTAACTTTGCGGTTGCCTGTGATCCTGTCATATCTGATCCGGTTCCCACAATGACGGAGACAATCGCTGAAATGAGAGAGACTGCAACACCAAAACCATCCCTGACTATTACTAATACTCCCAGCCCAATACCAACGGCAACAAATACCCAAACGAAAACAGCGACTGCATCCCCAACCACTACAGCCACATTCACCATTACCCCGAAACCAACCTATATTGTTTTACGGGGAACGGTAAACCAGGAGCGTGTGAATTGTTATTATGGCCCGTCTGAGGCTTATTTATACAAGTATGGTTTATTAAAGGAAAGCCGGTTGGATGTTATCGGGTTCATGCCGGACACAGGATATATCCAGGTGCAGGCGATAGGAGGGGATAATCCCTGTTGGATGAAACTGGAGTTAATGGATGTTCGGGGAGAAATCAGTAACGTGATGCCGGTTGATCCCATGGATATCAAGCTGCCCTGGTCGCCGTATTATCCCGGCTTGAGTTTCGCGAAGGCGGAACGTACTGGACCTGAGGTAACGGTAAGTTGGTCACCCTTGGTATTGAAACCAGGTGATAGTTCCGATCAGGAAGCCTATCTTTTGGAAGCCTGGGTTTGCCGAGATGGTCAACGTACCTTTGTTCCACTCGGAGTCAATGAGAATACCGTAAAAGTGATGGACGAACCCGGCTGCCAGGAGCCATCATTCGGACGGGTATACGGTGTGGAAAAACATGGATACACAAAGTACCTAATGTTCGATTGGCCGCAGGCAGGGGATCCGATGTAAATATGGTAGGTTCCGGTCCCGTCTGTCCTAAATTGATGGTTTAGCGCAAGGACATCAACTCACCCGTTCATCACCGATGAAGAACAGAGCGACCGTACCGGGCCCCGTATGTGAGCCGATTACGGTTCCAACACTGTTTATCAAAACTTTACCTCTCAGGTGGGGGAACGTCTCTTCAACAAGATCAGCCACCATGCGGGCGTCTTCATAACAGGCGGAATTGGAGATAAAGCATTTACCCGAATAGTCCAAACCGTTTTGGGCATGAGTTTTCATTTTCTTGACGATTTGGCGGATGACCTGTTTCTTGCCACGGATTTTCTCGCGTGGGATCAATTTTCCGTGGTTATCCATGTTCATCAGCGGGCAGATATTCAATAAACCGCCCACCACCGCTGAAGCGGTTGAAATTCTACCGCCGCGTTTATAGTGTGAAAGGTCGGTTGAAAAGAACCAGTGATGAATTTTCAATTTATTCTCTTCGATCCAATCTACAACATCCTGGAGGGAAGCCCCGGCATTTTTCATGTCCACTGCTGAGTCAACCAGAAGGCCATAGCCAGATGACGCGCCCAATGAATCCACGACTTGAATCATACGGTCAGGGTATTTTTTCTTCAGTTGTTCGCGGGCAATAACCGCGGAATTGAAAGAGCCGGACAGTCCAGACGAAAGCGATATATGTAAGAGGTCTTTTCCTTCGGACAGGAGAGGCTCAAAAAAGGCGATAAACTGATTCACATTCACCTGTGATGTCGTTGGCAATGCGCCGGCGGCAATTTCTGCATAGAATTCTTCGAATGAAATTGATTGTCCGAGATCGTCGGGATATTCCTTTCCGTTCATCGTGAAGTGGAAGCAGACATACGGAATGTCTCTATTCCGCATGTATTCCAGCGGCAAGTCTATGGTAGAGCAGCAGGTAATAATGTAATCTGACATTGAAAAATCTCCCGGACGTATTTAATACCACATTATTTGGAAATTTTCCGATTAATTTTTATTTTGATGCCATAACCAATGAAAAAGGAAAAGCCCTGACAAAAACCTGGCAAATCACGATGCCCCTTTTCGTTTCAGGCAAGAAGTATAGACTGAAAAATGCGGATGATTATAGGATGGGTTGTGATCCCTGTTGAGACCACGATGGAATGACTGTTGAGAAGAATAAATTACGGCTCAAGTATTTACTGACGTATGAATTCTGTAAGCGGAAGAACAAATACCATCAACTCGGAAAAGTTGGCGATGTTTAAACCCGTTTGGAGGTTAAAGATCCGTTTCAAAAAACGTGATGGTAGGCTTTTCTTCTGCCTGTGGCAGACAAAGGAGCGGCTTTAAATTCTATTGTGAATATTTCCAACAGGCTACTTGCTGCTCCCCAACTTTATATGTGGGTGGCATCTGGGAATCGCAGATTTCGCCGACTTTGGAAAAACAGCGGGTTTGGAATGGACATCCCCGAGGTGGATTAAGTGGAGATGGGATGTCGCCTTTCAATAAAATCCTCTCGGTTCTGAATTCCTTCTTCACGCGCGGGATTGCCGCAAGAAGAGCTTGAGTATAGGGATGTAAAGGATTTTGATATAATTCATTTGTCGGGCCGGTTTCAACAATTTTTCCCAGGTACATAACAGCAACTCTTGTGCTGATGTAGTACACCACGCTCAGATCATGCGCGATAAAGAGGTAAGTCAACCCGAGGGTTTGTTGCAACTCCTGCAACAGGTTGATCACCTGGGCTTGCACCGATACATCCAGGGAGGAAACCGGTTCATCGGCTACCACGATCCGCGGATACATTGCCAGCGCGCGCGCGATCGAAATCCGCTGACGCTGCCCGCCGGAAAACTGGTGTGGATACGAATTGGCGTGGCGTGGGCTTAAGCCTACCCGATCCAACAATTTCCCGATTTCTTCTTCCCTCTGATGAATGGTTCGAATGCCGCGGTGTTTGAGAGATGTGGAAAGAATTTCGCGGACGGTTTTGCGTGGATTAAGCGATGAATACGGGTTTTGGAAAATTACCTGTATCACCCGGTAGTAAGGCACTTTTAACGGTGCGCATGGATTCCCTTCTCTATCAGTGGAAATGGTTACCTTTTCCTGTTGTAAAGGAACTCCTTCAAAGAAAACTTCACCGGCTGTTGGCTCATACAGGCGGGCGAGTACCCTACCCAATGTTGTCTTTCCACTTCCACTTTCACCTACCAGTCCAATTGTTTCACCCCGCCAGATTGACAGGTCGACGCCGTCGACAGCATGAACCGTTGGGGCGGGTTCTCTCGAAAGAAGACGGGCCAGTGGACTTTGGGGAATGGAGAAGTGCTTTACCAATCCTTGAACTTCAAGTATCGGGGTGTTGTTTTGAGCTTTTGGGGTTTCTGACATCAGTTTCCTTTATTCCTAAGCATGGGCTTCTATTTCAATCCTGTCTGCCCAGGTCCAATCGATCTCCCGTTCAAAATTGTAGTGGATCAAGCAACGGCTAAAGTGCCCGGGTTCGATTTCTATCTGCGGAACGGGTCCCTCAACACAGATATCCTTCGCGTGCGGGCAGCGTGGAGCGAAGGAACACCCATCCGGCAGGTTGGCAAGGTCGGGAACTTTTCCTGGTATGGGGGAAATCTTTTCTTTGGGTATTGTGATCCGGGGACGGCATTCAAGAAGCCCCTGTGTGTAAGGGTGCCGGGGATTGTCGATGACCTGGTCTACACTGCCGCGCTCAACAATTCGACCCGCGTACATAACAGCAATCGAGTCGCAAAACTCTGACGCAACACCCAGGTCGTGGGTCACCAAAATGATCGCTGTATTATGCGATTTATTGATCTGCTTCATCAGGTCAAGGATCTGGGCTTGAATGGTTACATCAAGAGCTGTGGTCGGTTCATCTGCCAG
>JAAYYW010000039.1 GCA_012515195.1 Leptolinea sp. | reverse complement strand
ACAGCCGGCTTACTATTGTTGGTCGGGACATGCAGACCCGGATGCTTAAACATACCCTGGACGGGCAATGGTTTGAAGTAAAAACGCCTGTTATAGATCGTATTGACGGAACGACCGGCGATGAGGGGTTGTTTCCGAGAGATTTTGAAAGTGGAATTGATTTCTTTGTTCCTCTTCTGGGTCGGCATCAGCTCGATAATGCCGCTACGGCCATATCGGCAATCATGCAATTACGCCGCTTAGGTTTTGAAATCAATGATAGAGCCATTCAAAAAGGACTGGCAGATGTTGTCTGGCCCTGTCGGTTTGAAATCTTGAGCCGAGATCCATTCCTGGTGGTAGATTCTGCCCACAACCGTGATTCTGCTCGAAAACTTAGACAGACCCTGGAAGACTATTTCCCGGGAAAGCCGGTAACCTTGATTTTTGGAGCCTCAGAGGACAAGGATATTTCCGGCATGTTCAGCGAATTGCTGCCCATTTGCTCGCGGTTGGTGCTGACCCGTTCGACACATCCACGGGCTGCAGATCTTAATACTCTGATAAAATCTGCTGACTCATTTGATTGCTCTGTGACCACGGCAGATTCCATCGAAGTCGCGTTAAGATTTAGCCTTAACCCCGGAGAGCCAGATGGGGTTGTTCTGGCAGCCGGTAGTCTGTTTGTAGCGGCCGCCATCAGGGAAACATGGATGAAACAAAATTCGCCGGATACGGCATAATAGAAGTAAGGGACGAAAGAAAAAACACATGGATGAATGGAATACCGGCAACGGAAATGGGAATGACGAATATTCGGCCGCTCTTCACCAGCGAACGGAGGAGCTATATCGCATACCAAATGCTGTCAGTGATGACAGTGGGATCATAGAGCTTCCCGGTGTGGTGCTAACCGATCTGGTCATTTTCCCGCGGCTCACTTTGCCGGTTTTTCTCACACCGGGTCCCAATTTACTGGCCATACAGGAAAGCCAGGAAAATGTGGAACCGGTCATTGGTTTGATGAAACGGGAGTGGGAACTCGATTTTCCTGAATCGGGAAAATATCTGGGCATTGGCATTGAAATGGTTGTCGGTCGAATATTAACCATGCCTGACGGGAACAGCTCCGCTTTAGTGCAGGGACGCCGCCGGGTTGAAGTTATTGAAGTATTGGAGGATGGACCGTATCCCCGGGTTCGGGCACGGATTATTGAAGAATCAGTACGGGTAACTAGGCGGATCGATGCCCTCATGCGAACCACCCGTGATCTTTTCGACCGCTGTGTCCAGCTTGACCGCAGTTTGCCGGAAGAAGCCCACCTTGTGGCCATGAATATCAATGAACCCGGGTGGTTGTCAGATATGATCTGCACATCCATCTCTCTATCTCTCCATGAGCGGCAAAAACTGCTGGTGATCATTGATCCTGAAGAGCGTTTGAAGCGGGTCAACTGGTTGCTGGCCCAGGAACTTGACGTACTTCAACTGGAGGATGAGATCCAGACCCGTGTACAGAGCGAGGTGGACCGCAGCCAGCGTGAGTTTTACCTGCGCGAGCAGATGAAAGCCATTCAGGTCGAACTGGGCGAAGGTGACATTTGGACCCGTGAGATCAACGAACTGAAAGAAAGGATCCAGACAACAGAGCTTCCGCAAGAAGCGAGAACCGCCGCCTTAAAAGAGATCGAGCGTCTTAACCAGATGCCGCAAATGGCTCCTGAAGTAGGGATTATCCGAACCTATCTGGATTGGATATTGGATCTACCGTGGTCGATAGCGACGGAAGACAACCTCGATGTGAAACACGCAGCAAAAATATTGGAAAATTACCATTACGGCCTCGGGAAGGCCAAAGATCGCATTCTGGAATACATAGCAGTCCGAAGCTTGAAACCGAAGAAAGAACGGCAGCCAATTCTTTGCTTTGTTGGTCCACCCGGCACCGGCAAAACATCGCTGGGGCGTTCAATTGCTGAAGCACTCGGACGAAAATTCGTTCGTCTTTCACTGGGTGGTGTACGTGATGAAGCTGAGATCCGCGGGCACAGGCGAACGTATATCGGCGCGCTTCCCGGCCGGATTTTGCAGACCATGCGAAGAGCTGGTTCTATAAACCCGCTTTTCATGCTGGATGAAATAGACAAGTTGGGCGCTGATTTCCGCGGCGATCCTTCCGCTGCACTGCTCGAAGTGCTTGACCCCGAACAGAACAACGCGTTTTCCGATCATTACCTGGAGCTATCCTTTGATTTGTCTAAGGTAATGTTCATTACAACCGCCAACAGTATCGCCTCCATCCCCCCGGCATTAATGGACCGTATGGAGCTGATCGAATTCCCCGGTTATATTGAAGAGGAAAAGGTTGAAATCGCCCGGCGATTTCTCATTCCCCGCCAGATGGAAGAGAGCGGACTTGATGAAGGTGAAACCAAGATCGAAGAAGCCGCACTACGGAAGATTGTCCGGGAATATACTTATGAAGCCGGAGTGCGTAATCTGGAACGTGAGATCGGTCGCACCTGTCGCAAGATTGCCCGGTTAAAGTCGGAAAAGAAAAAATTTCCCGCCCGTGTTTCACCAGCTATTATTGAAAAATTCCTGGGGCCACCAGAATTTCTATTGACAGAAGCTGAACGCACCGATGAAGTCGGGGTGGCGACGGCCATTGCCTGGACTGAGAATGGTGGCGAGATCATGCCAGTGGAAGTGCTGATACTGGATGGAAAGGGAAATTTACAGATCACAGGCCAGGTGGGTGAGGTTATGCAGGAATCTGCGCAAGCGGCATTCTCGTACCTGAAATCACGGTGCCACCAGTTGGCGATCGATCCCGAGGAATTTGAACATCTTGATATTCACATCCACATTCCTGAAGGGGCTATTCCAAAGGATGGCCCGAGTGCGGGTATTACCATTGCCACCGCATTGATCTCGGCTTTTACGGAAAGACCGATCTACAAGGATGTGGGAATGACCGGAGAGATCACTTTACGTGGAAGGGTTTTGCCGATTGGTGGTCTGAAGGAAAAGATCCTGGCCGCGCATCGTTCCGGACTTAAGAGGATCATCATGCCTGACCGCAATGTAAAAGACCTGGTGGATGTTCCAAAAAAAGTACTTTCGGATATTAAAGTCATTGCGGTGACGCATATGGACCAGATTCTGGATGTGGCATTGCATCCACCCGTTGACCGCATACCTCGAACTCACTCTGGGAAAAAAACCGTCAAAAAGACCTCCAAAGAAAAAGCATCAACCGGGGAACAGAAAGCGTGATCAATTGGTGCCATCATGATACCGGTGAGGGCACCTTTTTTATTGGAATTCTATGGGAGAAAAAGCCCTTGTCCAGAGCTGTGGATAAGCCCCATCTGGATTTCCAAAGGGATCATAACCGGATGATCCGACATCCAGGTGGACATGAGGTGCGCCAACATTCTTGCCGGTACGCCCGACAACGCCAATGATCTGCCCGGTGAAGACCTCCTGAGTGCCAGAGATCAATACAGTATCAAGGTGACTGTATGTGATCAGATGAGGGAAATTATCCACCATTACGATGATCTGGTTTCCCATATTCTCTGACCTTCGGATAGTGGCCATGCCGAAACCAACCGATACGACAAGGTCACCTTTCTGTCCGCCGACGTCAACCCCATCCAAATTATCCGTCAACCTGTTTGGAAGTTGATTGTAGCTTTTAGGGCTGAGGGCTGTTCTGGTGCGCCAGTCCAATCCCCATCCGATCCGGGGATCGTGGTCAAAGAAGCTGTAAATATACGGTTCTCCCTTTATAGGCGGATACGGAAGGGCACCCTGCGTCAGGCCAATGTTGACATCTCCCTTTCCCGCTTCGATATAGTATATGTTTGTTATCTTCATAAGATGTGTCTGGACCAAATTTTGTTCGGGTACTGATATTCCATTTAACTCATAGGGAGGAATAGTGACCGGTTTTACAGGACGGTTCTGATAAGTCATTTTGTGTATTTCACCTTCATTCAGATCCGTAAATTTCAAGCCGATAAAGTCACCCTGCCGAATGGCTGAAGCTTTCAAGGAGTAAAACCCTTGTTCATCGGTGAGAACACAGGCCTGTTGAACACCCTTTAATGAAGCGCAGACTTCGATGTTGGATAAGCCAGGCTCCAAAAGCATAATATAGGTCCAGTCCCGGGTGTGTGGATGTGATTGTGTGTAGTCTTCGAGTGCTCGAACAAAATCTGCATTCTGTGTCTGTGGTCGAAACCCGGGGTGGATCAACCCATCGAAATACTTCATGCGGATCTCATCGCGAGTACCGGAAAGGTTGATATCAAAGAATAATCTGCCAGATATGGTTGCTGGCAGGCTGGTTGCGGTTGGAGTAGGAGATGGTATAGAAGTGGGAGTCGATGTAGAGATCGAAGTAAGAGTAGAGGTTGATGAGGGGACAATAGTGAGAGTCGCAACCAAGGTTTCTGTGGTTACAAGAGATTTTTCTCCGGATTCAACAGGCGCATTATATGGCGGCCGCAGGAGGATACCCAACAATGCCACAACAACAATGCCAACGAAAAAAATCAACACACGGATTTTCTTATTCATTGGCCCATCCATTCAATACAGTGGCGGTTTTTTTCTTGTGTCAACAATATTATAGGCCATCGTGTATTTTCCCATAACGAAACCCTTGACAGTATGATGCACATTGATGCTATAATAGTAATGACCAAAAAACCATATCGGTCATAGGGTATCAGGAGAAGACATGCCTAAATGGTTTTCAGATGAGGAAAAAGAAAAAATACGAATCCAATTGTTGGAACAGGGCGAAAAACAATTTTCCCGGTTTGGCTTTAAAAAAACCAACGTGAATGAAATCGCTGCGGCGGTGGGAATATCGAAAGGAGCTTTCTACCGGTTCTACGAATCGAAGGAATTGCTTTTTATGGACATCATTGAGCAGATCGAGATCCGTGGGCGTAAAGAAATTTTGACGGCCATAGATCTACCTGGTCCTTCCCCGCGTGGACGGTTATTCCGTCTTTTTAAAAAGGCGTTTGAGCTTTTCGCGGAATTTCCCATCCTGCAGGTTCTTTCCGGAACCGATTTTGACATCCTATTACGGGGAGTCCCTGTGGAAACGTTCCAGGACCATGTGGCAAGTGACCAGGGTTTCTTTGTCGAGTTTTCGGAGCGTTGCCAGAAAGCCGGTATACCGATCCAAATTAATGCGAATGAACTGTTAGCTCTGATCTATCCTCTGGTTTTTTCGTATTTGTCAGGTTTGGGAAACGGAAAACAAAACCTGATGGGAAACATCGATATGCATCTCGAATTGATCGCTGCCTACTGCCTGGGCGAAATTACACTGAAAAATCAAGTGTCCGGTGGTATGGATAAGAGTTATGAAGAAGGGAAGTAAGAATGAACATGATTGAAACTGTGGGGCTCAGCAAGTATTACGGAGAGGTCAGGGCAGTGGAGGACCTGTCTCTTAATGTAGCCGAAGGTGAGATTTACGCGTTCCTCGGTTTGAATGGGGCGGGTAAAACCACCACAATCCGTATGCTGCTCGGAATGATCAAGCCCACAAAGGGATACGCGACTGTTATTCAAACCAGAGTGCAATTGGGTTCCAATCAACCCTGGAAGGATGTCGGGTATCTGGTTGAAACGCCCCATGCCTATCCCGAACTTACGGTGGTCGAGAATTTGGAAGCTGCCTGCTATCTCCATCCTGGAACGCCCCGATCGGCGGTCAGCGAGATCATCGAGCGGTTGGGATTGGCAGAATATGCCAACCGGCGGGCCGGGAATCTTTCGCTGGGAAACATCCAACGCCTCGGCCTGGCAAAAGCCTTGATCCACAAACCAAGACTGCTATTTCTCGACGAACCGGCCAATGGACTTGACCCATCGGGGATAGTAGAGATTCGTGAATTACTGCTTCAAATGACACATGAAGAAGGTGTCACTGTTTTTATGTCCAGCCATATACTGGCAGAAGTCTCACGACTGGCACAGAGAATTGGAATCATTCATAATGGCCGCCTGCTTCAGGAGTTGACCCGTGATGAGCTGGAGCAGAATCGCCAGCGCCGGCTTATGGTACAGACACGCGATAATCACAGGGCCATGCAGGTATTACGCTCGGTTGGAAATATTGAGTCTGTACCATTAAATGGAAGCATTCTCATGAATGACAAGCTTTCCATTGATCAACCAGACAGGGTAAATGAGATATTGGTCAAAGCCGGGTTCCCCCCGACACGGTTGTATGTGGAAGAAGAAGAATTGGAAGATTATTTCCTGCGGCTTGTGGGAATTGGAGAAGGTATCAATAATGAATAACTTGAAGAACATGATTTGGATCGAATGTCGCAAAGCCATCCGTTCCAGGATTCCTTTATGGACGACGATAGGCGCATTATTTCTCCCAGTAGTTGTCGCGCTGATGATCATTATTTCTAAAAATCCTGAAATTTCACGCAAACTGGGCGTCATTAGCGCAAAAGCAGATCTGATCGGTTTGGCGGCAACCGAATGGCCAGGTTTCCTCACGCTCATTGCCCAAATGCTGGCTACTGCCGGTTTTTTTATGTTCATTGTCATTTTGAGCTGGATGTTTGGCCGTGAATTTGCCGATGGGACAGCGAAAGACCTTATGGCTGTTCCTGTTCCTCGACTGACCATTATTCTGGGTAAGTTCATCATTTACATTGGATGGGCGCTCGCCATGTCTCTGCTGATCCTTGGCGGTAGTCTGTTGATGGGATCAATGATCGATCTCCCGGGTGGCAGTACTGACGTGTTACAGAAGGGAATAATCCTGAAGCTGGTTACGACAGTTCTTGTCATTCTCTGTGTGGTGCCTTTTGCCCTCCTGGCAAGCGCCGGGCGCGGTTACCTGCTTCCAATGAGCATGGCCATATTGACCATGATCGTGGCGAATGTGGCCTTAGTGTTTGGCTGGGGCGACCTTTTTCCGTGGAGCATCCCGGGTTTGTATTCCCAGGGGACAGGAATGGTTGGAACGACAGGGATATGGGTGGTTATCATTACAGGTTTTATTGGCTGGTTTAGCACAGATCTGTGGTGGAAGAGAGCTGACCAGAACAGATAACTATCCTTAACAGAAATAGAAACAGCCCGGATTTTCCGGGCTGTTTGATTTTTTGGGGATGTCTACTTGGCTTTTGCCTGTTTTTCGCTTTGCAGGGTGCGTATGCCATTTCTAACCTGGGTTAGAGACCGTTCCATTTCCATTTCAAGTTTGGATAACGATTGAAGCACATAATCATCGGCTTCCAGGCGGGTGTTGACAGCTTCCGCTTTCGCTTCATTTATGATCTGGTTGGCACGTGCTTGGGCAGCTTGCACCAGCGAATCTTGTTGGATGAGCGATTCCCCTTTTTCGCGAGCAAGGGCCAGCGTGCGGTTGGCTTCCTCCTGGGCTTGCGCCATGATGCGATCCCGCTGTGCTAGCAATTGCTGGGCTTTTTTGATCTCTTCCGGGATTGACACACGCATCTGGTCGATCAGGTCCAGCATGCGGTCTTCATCAACCACGACACTGTGAGTAAACCAGATCGATCGACTTTCGTTAAAAAGTTCTTCCAGGCGGTCAACCAGATGCAGAATATCCATACCAACCTCCAAGGCGTACGCTGTTTCATTGGTTGCAAGTAATGAGCCAGGCTGGATCGGTAATACCGCTCCCGGATCAATCCCTCAATGATGTCATATGAACATTCGGGCGGTCGTCATTCATTTCGGCGAATTTCTGATTGAGTGCCTCAGCCACATAGGAGGGTACCATGGTTGAGATATTGCCTCCCAGCGAAGCGATCTCGCGAACTGTCGTGGATGAAAGAAAAGTGTGCTCTTCATTTGTTATCAGAGCAACAACTTCAATGTCCTGCGCCAGACGGTGGTTGGCTAGAGCCATGCGAAATTCATACTCAAAATCAGAAAAAACCCGCAATCCTCTTACGATTACTTTGGCGTTGATCTCACGGGCAAAATCCACTGTCAACTTGTTGTATCCTTGAACGACGATCTTTGGTTCTTCTTCAAAAGTTCTTTTAGCCATCGCGATGCGTTCTTCGGGTGTAAACAGCATGTTTTTCATGGGTTTGTTGTAGACGCCAATGACAACTTCGTCAAAAAGGCGTGAAGCACGCGAGGCAATATCGATATGGCCGTAGTGAATGGGGTCAAATGAGCCCGGAAAAAAAGCGCGGATCATCAGCTAACATCTCCTTTTCCATCGCCCCAGAAGTCGTTCAGGGCACTGGCCAGCCTACTGTTTTCCGGTTTATCCAGAAACGGATCAATCTTAAACAGATTTTGGGCGTGGTGGCGGGCGGATTCGATCAAACGGACATCCGTCAATTTTGCCATACGCAAGTCTGCGTAACCCGATTGCCGTGTTCCGAGAAAATCTCCCGGGCCGCGTTGTTCCAAATCTTTTTCTGCAAGAATGAAACCATCGTTGGTTGCTTCCATAACGGCCAGTCGTTCATTTTCCAGGTCTGTGTCAGATTCGGGAATAAGAAGACAATAAGATTGGGCCTGTCCGCGGCCGACACGTCCACGGAACTGGTGAAGTTGCGAAAGGCCGAACCGGTTTGCGCTTTCGATCAGCATCACCGTCGCGTTGGGTACATCCACACCTACTTCGACCACAGATGTCGAAATCATGATCTGGATCTCGCCAGCGCGAAACTGTTCCATTACGGTGTCCTTCTCTTCCGGTTTTAAGCGGCCGTGCATTAATCCCAGTTTTAATTCTGGAAAAACATCTTGTTGCAGGCGTTCGTATTCCTGAACAGCCGCATTGTTTTCATCGCTATCTTCGCCCTGTTCAACCAGCGGGTAAATAACAAAAGCCTGGAAGCCATCCGAGATTTGCTTCCGGATCAACCGGTATGCCCGTTCTCTTTCCAGTGGATGGATTACATGGGTTTCAATGGGGAGACGACCCACCGGCATTTCATCCATCACGGAAAGATCAAGATCACCGTAAACCGTCAATGCAAGAGAGCGGGGAATGGGTGTAGCGGTCATTACAAGTAGATGTGGGTTTTCACCCTTCTGTCGCAGGGCAGCACGTTGGGCTACACCAAAACGATGTTGTTCGTCGATCACGGCAAGCTGCAGCTGCTGAAATGTCACCGGCCCTTCGATCAAGGCGTGGGTACCCACAATAATCTTAATCGTTCCATCCGCCAGAGCCTGCCGAATTTCAGTTTTTTCTGATTCGGATGTATCACCAATGAGCAGGCAGATCTCTTCAGGCCGTAACGGTGCGTTTTCTCCTTCAGTCAGGAGACGGCTTAGTCCACGATAATGCTGGTCGGCAAGGATACTGGTGGGGGCCATGAATGCTGATTGAGCTCCTCCCTGAGCAACAATCAAGGCTGCCATGGCTGCCACGATCGTTTTTCCTGAGCCAACATCGCCCTGGAGAAGGCGGTTCATGGGACGGCCAGATGATAGATCAGTCTTGATATCGGAGATGGCTTGTATCTGCGCGGATGTCAGCTCGAAAGGCAGGCGGGGAAGCTGCTCATCCAGCCAACCTTCCGGCGGTTGGAATTTCCGGGCAGTATTGGATTGCCAGAGCGCTTTCTGGCGCAAAACACCCATTTGCAGCAAAAAAATCTCATCAAAAGCGATCCTGCGCTGAGCCGCATTAAGATTTTCGTAGGAATCTGGAAAGTGAACTTGCAGCAAAGCGTCCGAGAGGTCTGAAAGATCTGCTTCATCGCGGATCTGATCGGGTAAATAATCGGTCACCCGGCGGGCGTTGTAATCGACAGTTTGTTTCATCACCCGTCTCATAAATTTCTGGGTGATCCCGGCGGTAAGCGGATAGACCGGGCTGATCCGATTGGTTGACAGGTTTTCCGCTTCCAGAGGTTCAATTTCCGGGTTATCCATCATCAACCGGCCAAGATATTGTTTGATAGTTCCGCTGACAGATACCTGGTCGCCAGGATGGTACTGATTCACCAAAAACTTTCGATTAAACCAGGTTATTCTGAGGTTGCCGGTTGTGTCACCGATAACCGCCTCAACAATGCTGATCTTCCCACTGCGAGCATCCCGTGCATGGATCGATTGGATGGTGCCGATAACCGTCAGCGTATCACCATACATAATGCGGTTGATTGTCTTTGCCTGACTGAAATCGTGGTAATCACGCGGGAAGTTGTAGAGCAAGTCTTTTAAGGTATACAGATTAAGATTTCGCAATTTCTTCGCGGTTTCATCCCCGATGCCATGAATAACCGTCAGAGGTGCGCCGAGGGTAACAGGAGCAGCGGAATCTGGAAGACGGGACCCGGGGGTTATCCGGTGCGGCGGTTGGGATTCACGTGGTTTGCGGATGGTTGTGCTCGGTTCTGGCGTTGCAGTCCGACTGACAGGCATGGGTGATTGGGGAACAGGTCGCGGAACCGGGGTGGGGCGTATTTCTTCCGGTTTCGTCGTAGTGAATTTTGGGGGCTGAGGAGACGGGGCTGGTGTGCTCCTTGACATCTGTTGCAGCGGTCCGGTTGGTTTTTTTACCGCTTGGGGACGCAAATCCTGCGGTTTGGGTATAGGAATGGTCATCAGGAGAATATTCAATTCCTGGATGACATCCTGCCGGCGTCCTATTTCAGCGGTGCTGTATTCCTCCAGCAAGTCAGTCACTGATTGCATGGTTTCTGCCGGAATACCAAGCTTTCGCGCTTCATTCTCCCAATACGGCACGACCTTGTGCAAACCACCGATGATGGCTGTGTTCTTGAAACCACGTTCTTTTTCAAGATTTAGAAATTTTGATAGGGATTCAACAATAGAAGGCATTTTGAAATTTTACCTTATTTTAATGTGACACATGTTTGATCTATCGACCCGATATAAACAATGGACAGGCGAAGTTATTTATGTACAATGAGTACAGGAAGGTTCGCCATGGCTCTTGCATTGATCAGCGGTGGAAGCGGAATGATTGGTACAGCCCTGTCGCGGTTGTTACTCGAAAAGGGTCACAGGGTTGTTGTATTGACGCGGGATGTAATGAAAAGATCTGAATTTGGCGAGAGTGTGGAGTGGGATGGTGTCCACCCCGGACTATGGATGGATTGGATTCAAAAATCGGACTGGCTCATTAATTTGGCGGGGGAAAATATCGGTGGAAAAAGGTGGTCCACAGAGCACTGGCGCGCAGTACGCGAGAGTCGGGTGTTTACCGGCGAATTGTTGACAGAAGCTGTGCGCAGGTCGTCGCGAAAACCGTCGGTAATGCTTCAAATGTCAGCGATCGGGTATTACGGAATACAGTATGCAGGAGATACATCGGCATTGGATGAAAACTCCCCACCGGGGAACGATCGTCTGGCCGCGGTTTGTCGCGAATGGGAAGCAAGCTCTTACAAAGTGGAAGAGTTGGGAGTCAGGCGGTTGATCATCCGCACTGGACTGGTTCTGAATCGAAAAGCAGGTGTTCTACCTAAACTTGACCTTCCGTTCCGGTTCTTTGTGGGCGGTCCCATGGGAAATGGACGGCAGATGTATTCCTGGATCCATATCGATGACCTGGTACAGGGTATGCTTTATTTACTTGAAAACCCCGGGTTATCCGGCGCGTTCAACCTGACAGCTCCTGAACCGGTATCAAACGCTGAATTCAGTCGTTTGCTTGGTCGGATTCTGCATCGTCCTTCCTGGCTGCCGGTTCCAGCATTTGCTTTAAAACTGGCTTTGGGGGAAATGTCCACTTTGATCCTTGATGGACAGCGGGTATTGCCGAAACGCCTGCAATCGGAGAGCGGTTTTACGTTTATGTACCCGGATGTTCAATCCGCTCTGCAGGATATATACAACTGAATCTGATCTGTTGAGCCATCGGTCTTATCCATGCGGTATAATCTGTCCGGGAAAATCTGGCGCCTGTCGGCGCTTTTGTCAATGTGGAGGACATGGTGAATATTGACGATCAAGTTGAGTTGTTCATGCAGGGAACGGAATACGGTGATGAAAATTTAAAACAGGCGATGAAGAACGAGTTAAAACAACGCCTGATCGATGCTGAAAAAGAAAACCGTCCCCTGCGCATTTATTGTGGTTTTGATCCCCGTAAGGCAGACCTCCATCTTGGACACACAGTGCCTATGACGAAGTTGCGTCAATTCCAGGATTGTGGTCATGAAGTAACGTTTCTTATCGGTAATTACACCTCACTGATCGGTGATCCTTCAGATAAAGATATCCTGCGGCCGCAGTTAACACCTGAAGAGGTTGAAGAGAACGGCCGCACCTATGCGGAGCAGGCTTTCCGGATACTTGACCCGGAAAAAACGCTCATCCGATATAACGCTGACTGGTTATCCAAATTGTCCTTTGGTGACTTGATCAAATTGGCATCTAATTTCACTGTTCAGCAATTCCTGACCCGGGAGAACTTTAAGCTTCGTTGGGAGAAGGGTGATGCCATCTATCTGCATGAAACTTTCTACTCCATCATGCAGGGTTACGATGCGTACGCTATGCGTTCTGACGTTCAGGTCGGTGGAACTGATCAACTTTTCAATATTGTCACTGCGGCGCGAAAAGTGATGACATATATGGGTGAAAAACCCAATATCGCCATAATTCTCGGCATTCTTCCCGGGACGGATGGTGTTGTCAAAATGAGTAAATCTTTGGGGAATCACATCCCCATAAACACAACCCCCTCAGACATGTTCGGTAAGGTGATGAGCATTCCCGACTCTGCAATGGGTACGTATTCCCGCCTGGTTACCCGCTGGACTCCGGCCGAGATCAAAAGTATTGAAGATGGCGTAAAGGCTGGCTCATTGCATCCACGCGATGCCAAAATGAAACTGGCTTATGCTGTCACAGCAACATTCTATGGCGAAAATGAAGCTGACCAGGCGCAGGACAATTTCATTCGCCTATTCCAGAAACATGATGTACCTGATGAGATACGGGAAGCTATTGTGTCACGTGAAAAATCTTTGCTAGATGTGTTGGTCGAATGCCAGCTGGTATCTTCACGAAGTGATGGACGCCGTCTAGTGGAACAAAAAGGCGTCAGACTTGATAGCCAGGTTTTATCAGACGGCCGGAAACCACTGCCGAATGAGGGTGTTCTCCAGGTTGGGAAACGAAATTTTGTGCGGATTAAATTTGCCTGAACCAGACCGCAAATCCTAATGCAGCATAACCGATCGCAGCAGACTTTTTCCAAGGTCTGCTGCTTCTTTTGCAGTTCCCTCTTCGATCACAACGGCAATGGCCATGGGTGTTCCCTGCCATTCATGGTTTGTACCACCGATGAACCAATGGACCAATCCGTTTCCAGTTGGAACACTGGCTGTTGCGTTCCATACTGAAATATCGCCATCCCCAAAATGTTCCATGACCATGGATATCCCCTCAGCGGAATATGATTGGGTTTCCCGGCCGGTGGGTAGGATGACCCATCCCTGTGACGGTGTGTTCACCGCCATGGCTATCCGGGGTGATGGTCTACTGCCTCCTGCTGAAATGGAAGCGGCAGCCAGCACCATTTGTAAAGGAGTTACGGCAGCATCATTACTGCCGATGATCGCGGTTTTTCTTTCCAGTACATGGGTTTGGATCGTTGGGGCTTGAGCAATGGCGATTTCTGGCTGACTGAAGAAGCCGGCAGATTGATATATATCAATCAAACGGTTTTCTGGAAGACGATTTAGAACCTCATTGATAACACCGGGACATCCAGACATGAGGGATTGATTCCAGTCTGGTTCCATATCAACTATCAGTGAGCAATCCCAATCATTCAGCCGGGTTGTTGAGGGATTGTTATTTAAGGGGACATTGTTTGGCTGGTAGGCAAGAATAAATGGTCCAATGGCAGAACCGACCGGATATTGTCCCTGGGTAACACGATTCACCATCGGGCTATCATCCTGTGTAGACCAGGTAAGCCAGTTTTCTTCCAATGTGTTTGGATCGAACCCTGGCTGGGAACCAATAGCCAGTATTTCACCGGTTTCTGCATTCATCAGAATAATGGCACCCTGTTTCCCATCCAGAGCTTCATTAACCAGTTTTTGCGTTTCCAGATTGATACTCAGGCGAATGTCCAAACCTGGTGGAGGCTGCCCGTACAAAATCTGGTTCGACCAGATCAACATGGATGGGTTACCCTGTGTACCCCTGAGATATCCATCGTAAGCCATCTCGAGACCACTAAGTCCATAAACTGGGTGAGAGTAACCGGTGGTGGCAGCCAGTTCAGGCATCTTATACTCACGCACGAAATTTCCTGAACTACCAGTAGATTGTGTGATCGGCTGACCAGTGCGATCGACCAGTGAGCCGCGTTGAACATACCGCTCAGCGATTGACCGACGCGGATTATCTACCCTGTTGTTCAATTCCATCGAACGGACCACAGCCCACCATCCAGTGACTATGGATGCGGCGACCAATCCGGCCAATATCAAGGTACTTGAAAGAATGTAGGGCTCCACTTTTACAGAACTCATTGTCCGATTTTTGGATTGATCGGATATGGTCATCAACATCCAAAGAGCGATAAAGCCAGTGAGCAGCGACGAACCGCCATATGAAACATAGGGCAATGTTACGCCACTCAGGGGAAGTAAACGCAGGTTGCCGCCGATTATAAATATGCTCTGAATGGCAAGGTAAACAGACACTCCCGCTGCCAGGTTCCTGCGATATGAGTCAGATGCCTGGAGCGCGGTGTTCATCCCCCGGCTGAAGAGTAGGGCAATGAGTACCAGAAGCCCGATTATGCCAACCAGGCCGGTTTCTTCAGCAATGGCAGAAAAAATAAAATCAGATTGGGCAACGGGAATGATCCCAGGACTTCCAAGTCCAGCTCCACGGCCAAAGACACCTCCGCTGGCCACGGCAATAATGGATTGAACAATTTGATAGGACCGGCCGGAAGGGTCAAGCCATGGATTAAGCCAGGCGTCAACTCTAACCCGGATAACATCGAACAGCTGATACCCCAAAAATCCGGCAGCAGTAATGGTCAGCCCGCTGATCAAAAGAATTCTTCGTTTGCCTGTTACCTGAAAAACAATGAACGTAAAGATGAGGATAAAGATCGTCGCTGTACCCAGGTCTCGCTGTGCAAGCAGGATAAGGAGTGACGCGGCCAGAATGATCAGTGTTGGCATAAGCCATTGAACAAATCCGAGCCGCTGCAGACGTAGATCTGCTGTGTAGGCAGCCAGGTAGACAAGAAGAAGAAGTTTTAGTGGCTCTGATGGTTGAAGATATATACCGAAAAAACCCAGCCATAAGTGGGGGCCTACCCCACCCGGGTAGGTTCCAATTACAAAAGTGAGGGCAGTCAGGCCTAAACCGCCTGCCAGCCATAGATATTTATACCGCCGGAATAGGTCCAGTATCGCAGGTCGGGTCGTAAGTCCCCAAAGGGCAGCCAGGCATACCGCGAGCCATATCGTCTGGCGCGTCCCATAGTCTGTCGATAAGCGCCATATCTCCAGCATCCCCCAACCTGTAAGAATCATTACCAATGGGTAAAGAAATGGGTCTCTGTCAGGAACAGTTTTGTTTAACTGTTGATAGGTTAACGCGCAGCCGAGAAGCCAGACAAAAAAACCTATCCAGTGATCCCAACGCAGAGGCGCGTTCCAAGAATGCAAACGTGCTATCGGGGTAATGGTTATGCATACTGAATAGAAAAACAGGAACCAGCCTGCCAGAGAGAGTAGGCGGCTCTCAACCTGATTTCTATAGGATGGAGGTGCAGAAAAGAGATGTTTCAACTTGGCAAATATTTATCCACCAGAATCCGGAGTTTCCGGCGGGTGTCACTTGGAATTAGACCAGGATTTGTGATGATCGCGTCTTTCATGGCGTCATTACACGGACAGGGCCGGTTATCCGGCAAGATTTCCACCAGGTTTGCGATTGCCTGGCGGGCAGCTTCCGTGTTCTTATTGAGGGTTTGGATGACCATCTCCACACTGACCGGTTCTGTCGCGGTACGCCAAACGTCATAATCTGTTACATGGGCCATAGTCACATAACACATCTCGGCTTCGCGGGCCAGGAAAACCTCGGGGCAGGCCGTCATGCCAATGATTGACATGCCCCAGGCCCGGAATAGATCCGACTCCGCTTTTGTTGAAAACCGTGGACCTTCGATGGTGATCAGGGTTCCTCCAGCATGAGCGACTGTGCCTGTCTGCGACACTGCCTGGAATACACGTGCAGTAAGGTCATCGCAATATGGATGGGCGGTTCCAACATGAGCCACCATTCCATCTCCGAAAAATGACTGAGCGCGAACGCTGCGGGTGAAATCAAAAACCTGGTCAGGGATAACGATATGACCGGGGGAATAGTCTTCTCTCAATGAGCCGCAGGCACTGATGCTGATAACTTGTGAAATACCAAGTGTTTTGAGGGCGTAAATATTTGCCCGGTAATTTACTTCTGTCGGACTTATCGTATGTCCAATTCCGTGGCGCGCAAGAAATGCCACTCGCTTATCATTCAATGTGCCCACTACAACCGGAGCGCTGGGTTTTCCAAATGGAGTATCTATGTCTAGCGATTCAACATCTTTAAGTGAAGAGATGGAATACAGCCCTGACCCGCCGATGACACCCAGTACTGGTGAATTTGTCATTTTTCCTCCATATTCTTGCCGTACGAATAATAGAATCATAGCACAAGAATTTCTACGAATGCTTACATATTGACCGGATGTTATACTTGGAAGTTGAATGAACCCAACGAAAGAATCCTATGATCCCCGGTATTTTGAGCCCTTGTTTGCCGCTGAAGAGCGGCATTTCTGGTTTGTTGCCCGCAACAAGGTTATTTGTGCATTGGCCCGAAAAATCCTGGGACAAACACAGAACGCATCCATTCTTGAAGTTGGTTGTGGCACTGGTAATGTGCTCCAGGCATTGGAAGCGGAATTCCCGGAGGCGGAGCTTGTGGGAATGGATCTTTTTCAAGAGGGTCTCCAATTTGCCCACCGCAGGGTGCAATGCGGATTAGTTCAGGCGGATCTTTCCCATCCGCCATTTAAACGTCCGGTGGACCTTCTGGGTATGTTCGATGTGCTTGAGCATATTCAAAATGATATGGATGTATTGTCCCAGGCTGAAAAGCTTATAAAACCGGGTGGCTGGCTTTTATTGACTGTTCCATCCGATCCAAAGCTTTGGAGTTATTTTGATGTTGCCAGCCACCATGTGCGTCGTTATTCTGAAAAGGAACTTTCAGATAAGGTGCAGGAGACTGGTTTTAAATTGGATTTTGTATCACCGTATATTGCCGGGACATATCCACTGGTCTGGCTAACCCGGAATGCCCGTGAAAATACCGGAAGTTCAGGTGCGGATTCGGTTGAAAGCCGGGCAGAAGATGAACTGAAGATTATTCCCGTCGTGAATGAGATTTTACGCGGGATACTTAGCCTGGAAGCGGGTTGGCTATCCGGCAGGCGCAGATTGCCGTTTGGATCATCCCTTGTTTTGATGGCGCAAAAACCGTTTATTTTGACGTAATTATGATTTTTACAACAACCTGGCCGCAACGGATCTCATCACCGGTTATCACAACGGTAGGTGTAAAAACACGGTCATCATTAAGAAATGTGCCATTTGTGGAGTTCATATCTTCCAACCACCATTGATTGTGGTGATATCCCAGGCGGGCATGCCGTGAGGAGATGGTTTCATCCTGAATACAGCAGTTACATAGCGGATCACGGCCTATTACCACTTCGGGGGTATTGAATTCCATCAGGTTGAAATCACCCGTTATTGGCGTAATGGTGAGAAGGGGTATCTGAGCTGCTTTTACCAGATCAGATTGCATTTGCAAGTCTTGCCACAGAACATAGAGTGCTGTAGCCAGGAACGCGTACAGGGCAAGCGATACGATCGCGCGGATAACCAGAACGGCAATTCCACTCATAATCCTTCTTTATCCTTCGCCGGGTTGAAGAAAGGATCCACTGGCCCGGTCCGTGTAAATGGTGTGGGAGCATCCTGTCCGTAGACCACTGGTACTCCAGACAGCGAAATTACGTCCCCGGGAAATAGTGGTTGTTTCGATATCCTCACAGAATTGACAAATGTTCCCCCGGTTGAATTAAGATCGAAGATAACAAATTGTCCCTTGACGGCTCGAATTTGGGCATGCTCACGTGATATGCGCGGGTCTTCAATAACAAGATCGTTCTCAAGGCGGCGCCCAATGTTACATACCGATTTGGTCAGAGGGATCGTTTCGAGTCCGTTCACGATCAGAAAAGCATTACTGGGGAAAGCATCTCCGAGAAAATCATCATCTACGGGCGAAACAGGCTGCATGGATGCGGTGCGATCCAAAGCAGGGACATCCTGATCCGCGTCTCGAATAATGATCTCATCATCGAGAACGGATGGGCTGGAAATGACTGTAACCCCGGGAATTGCCGAAGGATCCATCCCCGCATCTGTGAATATGGATTCTATGGCATCATTGAATGGAAAATCTTTCCAATCATTCGCTTTCGATTCCGGCAGCTCAATCAGAATCATGGGAGGCGGGTTTGCCACTCTGGAAATAACAGTGTCTTCCAGGTATTGTGTAAGAGCAGCTGCCAGGCGGGAGCTGCGCCCATCTTCGTCAGCCAGTTCTGGTGAAATCAGACGCGAACTGGATTCGACGAGCTTTTTCAAACGAGCTTCAATACGACCAAAATTGATCTTCACGGGTTAATTATAATGAACAAGCTGAATAATTGGTGTTCTTTGTTGACGGAAAATCCATTGAGTTAGTTCCCTTTGGGATTTTTAGTTCTGATAGATCATTCTATTGGAACCGGGCTGCTGACAGAGGCAACACGCGCACTGGTCAATGAAACAAGATCATCAACGGATAGGCGGATATTAAGTCCCCGTTGCCCGCCGCTAATGTGGATTTCAGTAAAACTACATGCGGATGAATCAAGCCAAATCTGAAAGCCGCGATTTATCAAGGCAAGGGGTGAAATACCACCGGTTTGCAACCCGGTCAATTT
>JAAYYW010000355.1 GCA_012515195.1 Leptolinea sp. | reverse complement strand
GCACTCTCAAACTTCTGCATTACATCGGAAAACAACATGCCTTCCACTTCCCCCTGAGATATCTCACGCAAGCGCCGGTCAAAGTGAACCGGCAGCCCAACCACAGCCGCAATGATCTCAGCCGTTTGACGAGCCCGCATCAAATCGCTGGAATACAGGGCACTGAATTTATTCCCCTTAAGCGTTTCTGCCATCGCCGACGCCTGTGACAACCCGGTCGCGTTCAAGGGAACATCGCGCTGTCCCTGCAACCTGCCTTCAACATTCCAATCGGTTTGTCCGTGGCGAATTAGCCAGATCTCTGCCATCAATAATCCTGAAATTCTAAAATCTTCCGGCTCCGGGTTATTTTAATCCCCGGGCAGACCGGTATTCCGGCAATTCTACCATCGGGGGACGGTCCATCTCAGGCAGCTCTTCAACTTCCAGGAAATAGTTCTGGTCGGCATAATGGATCAGCTTCATGGATTTATTGACATCTTCCAGCAATGCACGCCCGTGTCGGCGTTCAAGCCGTTTAAAAATCGCCTGCAGGATGACAAAAGACATTTTACTGAGTGCTTCAAGGGATTGATTGTGGTGAATGCGTTCCAGCAAGTCCACCTGACCAACGCCTTCGATCCCGAATTTTTCAAAAATATCAATGACCATTCCGATCTCAACTCCATAACCGGAAGAAAATGAAATCTGTTCCAATGCGCTTCGCCGTCCACCATACTCACCGGCCAACGGCTGGATGATACCGGACAATTCAGGATAGAACAGATTGATCATCGGGCGCGCAGTTAATTCCGTCACACGCCCTCCGGCGGCCGACTGAAGCCGTTCTTCACTCTTCAGTGGACGCTGATAAAACCCCTTTACCAATTGCAATCTGGGGTTTTCCAGCAGTGGACCAATTATTCCATAGACAAAACGCGGGTGGATATTCACTATATCCGTATCGATCCACAGGACAATATCGCCCTTCGTTACCAAAAGGCTTTTCCACAGGGCTTCCCCTTTACCCCGCCGCGGTCCATATTTGGGCAACAATTCCTGGTGTATGTAGATCGGGATATCCAGTCCACGGGCGATCTCGCGGGTACGGTCGCTGGAAGCCGAATCGATCAGCACGATCTCATCAAGCAGATGATGTTGATCCATCAAGCTGTTTTTTATCGTCGTGATCACATTTCCAACCGTATCTTCTTCATTCAGCGCAGGCAAAGCCAGACTGATGCTTAATCCCTGCTTTTTCTTCTTTTCCACCAGCCGTGAAAGATTATCAAATTCGGATGCGTGATAGGTGTTTTCAGCAAACCACCGGTCAACCAGCAGACTGATAGCCCTGGCGCCGGACATGGCTCCTTCTGTACCGCTCCATTTTTGAAGGGAAGGGCCTTTCCGGCGAACCATAATAACCGAACATGGAGCATTCAGAAAAAGCGAATTTGCCGGTGAGTTTTTCAAAACACCCCTGACCGGGGCACCGAGTATCAAAATATCTTTGTGGACTGCCAGTTCCTTGATGGAATCAACAGCATTTTCTGATTGATCACGATGGAATTTAACACCCGGTAGAGTGGGAAGGATCTTCTCAAGACCTTTAAATGGTTCGTCAGTGTGCCGGTCTTTACCCGATGAATAGTGGATCACCTCCAAATCCTCTTTTAACAGTGACATTCCCAGGCGGAGTGCCAATTCCGCAGAGGGACCACCGCGCACTGGAACCAGGATAGCGGGATCTGTTTTTGGCCAGGGGCCGCGCAAAATAGCCAGATCACAGGGAACCGTATCCAGCAGGTCATCGGTTACACCCCAGGGGCCAGAGCATGAAGCTGGATATTCCAGCAATAGAAGGATGCCTTTTTTTCGGACCAGAATTTTCCAGAGATCGCTCCATGGACGTGGTGAAACGATCAGTTCCGGCGGTAAAACCAGCGATTCCCGCGAGGCGATCTCATTTAATTGCCGCCGTAAGGTCCGAGCTGCCTCGGTTTTTTCACTGGCAGAAGCGCCCGGTGGAACGGTTATTAGACCGATCAACTGGACATCAGACGTCATGCTTAACGCCGCTGCCAGGGACCCTGGTGTCGTTTCGCCATTTAGAACAGGCAACACAACCTTGCGAAAAGGCCGGAAGATGCGTTTATTGGGAGAGGACATTTCAGAGGACCTTATTCAATAAAGGTTGAATCCGGGTTCGATATATGGCTTCCCATGTAAACGAATTGCGTACATTGATTCGATGATTGTACGTACTGCTTTCGGTCAGGGTTTGCACGATCATCCGAGCTATCTTACCGGGTTTATCGTCCGGGTCAAAATACTT
>JAAYYW010000354.1 GCA_012515195.1 Leptolinea sp. | reverse complement strand
GTTCCATTCGTATGGGAGGAACGCCGTTGGATATGATTAATCCCCACATTTGGCGTGAAGCCATGGGGTCTGTATTGCAAGATGGATACTTGTTTTCTGATACCATTGCCGGCAACATTGCATTGGGGGATGATCAAATCGATGGAGAACGTCTTCATTATGCGGCTCATGTGGCCAATTTAATGGAAGTAGTTGAGGCGCTTCCTTTGGGCTTTGCTACGAAAATTGGCATGGATGGCCAAGGACTGAGTCAAGGTCAGAGGCAACGGATACTCATAGCAAGGGCTGTTTACAAGAATCCAAGATTTCTGTTTTTTGACGAGGCGACCAATGCGTTGGATGCTACTAACGAAAGGCGCATATTGGATCGATTGACTACTTTTCTGGCTAATAAGACGGCTGTCATTGTAGCTCACCGTCTGAGTACGGTTAAAGAAGCGGATCACATCCTGGTGTTGGATAAAGGACGCATTGTTGAGTCGGGTACTCATCAAACCTTAACGGCTCAAAAAGGTCATTACTATGAATTAGTACGTAATCAATTAGAGTTGGGGCAATGAACAAACACAACACAAAGAAATACGCGATGCCCTCAGAGCAGGTACAAGAAGTCATGAGCAACGTACCTGGTGGATTGATTCGCTGGGGTATAAGCTTAATAACCATAATCATCCTTCTGGTACTGGTGGGAGCCTGGTTTTTCAAATACCCCGATATCATCAGGTCTGAGATTACCATCAACATGGAGCAGTCGCCGGCTGTCATAAAGGCTAGGTCGACTGGGAAGATAGTTGCCCTGCTGGTAACCAACCAAGCGGTTGTCGAAGCCAATACGGCGTTGGCAGTTATTGAGAATCCGGCTGTATACACGGATGTGTTGTGGTTGGATACCTGTTTGTCAAAAATGCATTTAACAGAGGCTGGGGTGAAACAAAGTATAGCCTCATTTTCGGATACCTTATTGAGATTGGGTGCGTTACAGGAACCATTTTCCAACTATATCGTTGCATTGGAGGATTATCAACGATATCAGACGATTGAGTACCATAAACGGAAGATTCAATTGAAAGAAGACCAGATTAAAGCTAGAAAATTGCATTTACTGGAAATGATGGAGCAGCGTCGGTTGCTTAAGGCGCAACTATCAAATGCAGAAGCTGTATACAGGAGAGATTCTGCGTTATTTGCCAAGGGTGTTGTTTCGGAGGAAGCCTTGGAAACCTCGAAAAACAACCGATTAAAGGTGTTGCAATCACTCAGTGCCTTGAATGCGACCATCAAAGAGTCAGAAGTTGAAACGACACAGATCCAGGATAACATACTGGATCTTGATCAGGATGACAGGGAACAAGAGAGTCACTATTCTCAGGCTTTAAGGCGAGCCCATCAACAGCTGAGGGCGCAATTGAAGGCTTGGCAGCAAGCCTATTTGTTAGTGAGCCCTATCAAGGGTACGGTCAACCTGATGGGCAACTGGAGTCTTAATCAAAACGTGATTGAGGGTGAAACGGTGTTCACGATCATGCCCTCAGGTTTATCAACGCCCATTGGTAAGGCGTTGGTGCCCACTACAGGGTCCGGAAAGGTTATTCCCGGTCAATGGGTACAGGTGCATCTGAATAATTATCCGGATAAGGAATTTGGTTTTATAAAGGGGATGGTCAGAAGCCTTTCGGATGTCCCATTGAAAGATGGTCAGTATGTTGCTGAAATTGTTTTCCCTGATGGTTTAACGACGAATTATTCATATACGATTCCAGCACAAGGAACATTGTCTGGTTACGCTGATATTATTACAGAGGATGTACGTTTGCTAAAACGTATCGTTATGCCTGTAACGCGCTTGGTGAAAAAGCACTATTAATTACCGGTAATAGGAAAGGTCAAGGTGAAAATACTCCCTTTATTCTCCTGACTCTCAACAGAAACACGTCCTTGGTGAGCTTCAACGACTTTTTTCATAAAACTTAATCCGATACCATAGCCGAACATTCGCTTCCTTTCCAATAAGGATCCCTGATGGAAATACTTGAAGATTCCTTCCAAATCTTTTGGGGGGATACCCATGCCATTGTCGCTAAATCGTATATTTAGTTCATTGTTTTCGATGTAGGAGTTAATGGTGATATCCACCGATTCGTATGAATACTTGACAGCATTGTCCATAAGGTTATTGACTACGTTTTCCATTAGCTCTTTGTCCCAAAAGACCTCTATGTTGTCAGGCTCGCAGTTTATCGTTATTGTGACGGGTTTCTCGTGAAGCATGTCGTTAGTAAAAGCCTCCTTTTCTGTATATAAGAAGGTCTTAAGTAGCATTCGCTTAGGATTGATAATTATTTGGGTATGTTCTGCTTTTGCAACAGTAAGGATGCGGTCGATGCTATCAAGCATATTCTTGCTTTGTTCTCTGCAAATCCTAAGGTATTCCTTCTTATCTTCAAGCTTAAGATTTAATGATCCTTCATCAAGTATTTTTGAAGCCATATGTACACTATTCAATGGAGAACGTAAGTCATGTGTCAAAGCACTTGTATATTCTTTGATGAAACGGACGAATCTGTTTTCTCGTAAGGTGCTCCTCATTAAAAAAACAAGTATGTAGGCAATAATTAGTGCCAGGAACAGAGATAACAAGAGATAATGTTTGGCTGATCTTAAGAAATTTGCTTGTGGGTTTGTAATATCAATAGTGATTAACTGAAAAGAATTCAGTCTGATGGTTATTGAGTTGTCGATATTTTTGAGTAGAATATTATCTTTCTCAATCGCTTGGCTTACACTTTTTGGTACTTTAAAAGGAATTTTTGCATCTACAATTTTTTCAACCGTCGTATCCTTAATAAGATAAATTAT
>JAAYYW010000353.1 GCA_012515195.1 Leptolinea sp. | reverse complement strand
TCATCATCTTCTTCACCATCAATTTCTTCCCATTCATCCAATTCTTCCTCTTCCTCATCCCAATCTTCATTCGAGGAAGATTCAGAGTTGGGATTGTATGTCATACAGCCTGAATCAGGATCAACTTCTACAGCGGCAGCACTGCACATTCCTTCATCAAGGAAGACACAATCAAGATAATGACAACGAATTCTAGCCATTCTTTTCCTCCGAAAACAATTTGTAATCACTCTGGATCTTGAAAAAATGCAACAGAGTAACGATCAATATTACAGGGATAAAGCAAGTGCCAATCATCGGGTTCTGACAGACCGCCTTTATAACCTCATTCTGTATACCGGTCAAGTTAAATATGGATAAAAAAGGATGAAAGTCGAAAAATTGAGTCTTTCAGCAAAATCAGCATCGAAAAAGTGATTTCTCGAGAAAGAAAAATGCCAATCAGAAAAGACATTTGTCAGGGAAATTGATGTTTTTCCCCCAACGATTGAGTTACAAGCATCAAATCGATGATTTGCAATTACAAAAATTGGGACACATCCTTTCCGGATTTTTTGGTGAATTACCATGACCTTGCAGGTTTTGTAGGTCAAATTGGATACCAATTCACTTCCTCGCATAGACAATAAAAGCGGAGCGATTTTACCGCATTGGTGCAAATGCGTAAAGCCCAATTTTGAACCTTATCCGGGTTTTTGTCGACGGGCTTCCAATACATTAGGAAGATTCTCGATTTTTGTCAATACCCGGCTTAATTGGGCGATATCGCCTATTTCTAGGATCAGATTAAATGCTGCCAAATTTTGGTTTACTTTCAAATTGATATCCAGAACATTTACCCCCTCGTTGGTAAGAATGGATGAGATATCTCCCATTAATCCCTGGCGGTCGTAGGCTTTAATCTGAACGGCCACCGGGAAGGTTTTCTGAGCTTCGCCCCAGCTCACTTTCACAAGACGCTCGCGGTCTGTCAAGCGAAGCATGTTTGGGCAATCCTGGCGGTGTATGGTGGCACCACGCCCCCGGGTTATGTAGCCGATGATCTCATCTCCTGGCGCGGGATTACAACAACGGGCCAGGCTCGTGAGAATTCCTTTAAGTCCCAAAACAATGACAGCATTTCCAACTGTCTTTGTTTCAGATGGTGTCTTGGTTTCGAGTAACTCGAGTTGTTTGCTTTTCTCGACATCCGAGAGTCGATTAATAATGCGGCCTAATGAAAAATCACCACAACCGATGTCTTCATACAGGTCATCGGTATCGTGGTATTCAAAATCCCTGGCGATCTTTTCAAGGTCGAAATCCGATATCCCCAGCCGCCGAAGTTCCCTATCGAGAAGTGTTTTTCCCTGCGATATATTCTGGTCACGATCCTGTTTTTTAAACCACTGACGAGCTTTTGAACGGGCTCTCTGGGTTTTGACAAGACCAAGATTTGAGTTCAACCAATCACGGCTGGGTCCGCCCTGTTTCGCGGTTAAGATCTCTACCTGATCTCCCGTTTTGAGTGTGTAGTCAAGGGTGACCAGTTTTCCGTTTATCTTTGCGCCTCTGCATCTGTGACCGATCTGCGTATGAACATGGTAGGCAAAGTCAATTGGTGTTGAGCCAGCTGGAAGGTCAATAATGTCTCCACGTGGGGTGAATACATACACCCTGTCCTGGAAAACATCCGTTTTCATACTGTCAACGAATTCCTGTGCGTCATCAACATCCTGACGCCAATCCATTAATTGCCTCAGCCAGTTAATTCGCTGTTCGTATGTTTCGTCACGCCGTCCTTTTTCCTTATAACGCCAATGTGCCGCGATACCATATTCTGCGTTCTGGTGCATTTCCGGAGTGCGGATCTGTACTTCCAGTGGTTTCCCGTCATCATATATGATTGCCGTGTGCAGAGACTGGTAAAAATTATCTTTTGGGGCGGCTATGTAATCATCGAATTCATGGGGAATGGGGCGCCAGCGGGTGTGGATCACTCCAAGAGCCGCATAGCATGATGGAATATCAGGCACAATAAGCCGGAAAGCGCGCAGGTCACGAACCATTTCAAATGGTTTGCCCTTTTCAATCATTTTCTTGTAAATCGAGTATATGTGTTTGGGACGGCCGCTGATTTCCACTTTTAAACCCGCCTGGCCCATTATGTTCTGGAGACGGAGTTGGATACTCTGTACTTGCCGGTTTCTATCCTCCTGCCGCTCTGCGAGGTTTTCCGCAATTTCTTTATATTTCTCTGGCATGGCATAACGGAACCCGAGGTCTTCCAGTTCCCATTTCATCTGCCAGATTCCGAGCCGGTTGGCTAGAGGAGCGAAGATGTCCAGCGTTTCCTTGGCAATCCGACGTCTTTTTGCTTCAGGCATGAAACCAAGAGTGCGCATATTATGCAGGCGGTCGGCCAACTTTATTAACACAACCCGGATGTCTTCTCCCATTGCCATGAAGGTTTTACGCAATGTTTCGGAAGCAAGATCCTGACGGCGGCTGCGCGATGTCTGTAATTCCTCCCCATTGTTATTATCGTTGTTCAACTCTTCAATATGCTGATCGCCGCGCGATACCCGGGGAAGGTTTGTTAATTTTGTGACCCCATCCACTAGTTTGGCCACTTCTTCGCCAAATTCGTTCTTCAGATCATCGTTGGTGATTGGGGTGTCTTCAACTGTGTCATGTAAGAGACCGGCAATTACGACTACCGGTGGAATTTTCATTTCAGCCAGAATTCCAGCAACAGCCACACAATGGGTTACGTATGGTTCACCTGAAGCTCTATTCTGGTCTTGATGGGCTTTTTCCGCGTATGAATACGCCCGTTGGACCATATCACGGTCAACGGCACTGTAATTCTCCGGAAGGATGGCCATCAAATCTTCAATTTTCATACGAAGCTAGAAGGATTGTCTCCTTTTTTTTGATCAGTCATAAGTATACATATCTATTACGGGTAGACCAATATAAACCATCTAAAAAGGCTCGGCATAGTAGGTTTTAATCTGAAACCCGTTGTTTTGAATTGTTTTACTGTACCAGTGGGCGCTATCTTTTATGATTCGACGTTGTCCATTCTCGTAATCAATAAATATTATTCCAAAGCGTCGGCTGTAACCTTTATTCCACTCATAATTGTCCATTAACGACCAAAGAAAATAGCCTTTAACTGGAACACCGTGTTGAATCGCCTTATGGGTTGCGGCGATATAGTCCTGAAGATATTGGATACGGCGTGAATCTCGTACCCGGTTATCGGCATCTATACCGTCGGTGACTGATGTCCCATTCTCGGTTATGTAAATTGCTTTCACGGGGTAATCCTGTTTGATACGCATTAAGAGATTGAACAGACTCTCCGCGTGCATCTCCCACATTTCAGAATAGGTACTGCCTTTTGGTTGGAAAATCTCATATTTAAAATGATGATCGTTTGTTGAATGACGGACGACGTCACGGAAGTAGTTATTGATTCCCAGAAAGTCTGTTGGTGTCGTAATTGTCGGGAAATCCTTTTCATATCCTTCCGGGAAAACAAAGGCTTGTTCTTGAATTACTTCGGTCGGGTATTTACCGAAATAAAGTGGATCGAGGAATATGCGGTTCAAGTGGGCATCCCGTTGATGGACAGCTTCAAGGTCTGTGGGGGAATCGGTTGCAGCTTCAACATGGCTCAAATTCAATGTGATGCCGATTTGCAGAGGTTGTCTGGCAACTGCCCGCATCGCCTGAACAGCGAGTCCATGCCCTAATAAAAGATGATGGGTGGCGGCAGCGGCGGCTTGTTGATTTTTTACTCCGGGTGCGAACACACCTTCGTGGTAACCAAGCATGGATACAACCCATGGTTCATTTATAGTGATCCAGTTTTCTATTCGGTCGCTAAAATGTTCCACGAGGGTGGCGGCGTAATCCGCGAAATACTGTGCGGTTTTCCGCTCCGGCCATCCCCCTTTGTCTTCAAGTGCCTGGGGTAGGTCCCAGTGATACAGGGTGGGGAAGGGTTTGATCCCGAAACTTAATAACTCATCTACCAGACGATCGTAAAAATCCAACCCTTTTGGGTTAACAGAGCCTATTCCACCAGGGATAATTCGAGGCCAGGCGAATGAAAAACGATAACAGGGTAATCCGAGTTCTTTCATAAGAGATACATCTTCTTGCCAGCGGTGATAATGGTCTGCCGCAATATCACCCGTATGGTTTTGGTAAACGTTTCCGGGTACGTGGCTAAATGTATCCCAAATGGAAGGACTGCGTCCGTCTTCATTCCATCCACCTTCGATTTGATACGAAGCAGTGGCGGCACCCCACAAGAAATCGGAAGGAAATCGGATCTCCATATATTAGTTTTTACCTTTCCAGCGAAAAATTGGGTATATTGATCAGTTCATCAACTGTTACATCAACCAGGGAATTGAGAATCAAATTCGCATGGCTGGTGTCTAATTGCCGGGAAATGAAATTCGGGATTGCAATACAAAAGATGCCGGCATTTTGAGCCGCGCTTATACCATTGGGCGAGTCTTCGAACGCAATAGCCTCCTCAGAGGAAACGCCCACCTCGGCAATGGCTTTATTGAATAACGCTGGATCTGGTTTGACAGCCGCTACTTCATTACCGGTGCAGATCGTATCAAAGTAACGGGCGAGCCCAATGCGCGATAAATTGCACCAGACCCAGTCCGAACTGCTGCTTGATGCCACTGCCAGTTTTATGCCTCTGGAGTGAGCTTCTAAAATCAGATTCTCCACACCGGGAAGAGCTGACAACCGGCATATCTTTGACAGGCAGATCACTCTCTGGTTATGCTCCACCTTCTTCTTATCTAAGGGATGACCGGCTAGTTCTTCAAGGTAAGTTGGGGGATCAAATTGCAGGCGGGAAGTGCCGAGAGCTTTTTGCCATTCAGAAAGAGGTAATCCATATCCATGTTCGTGGAAAACAGTCTGCCAGGCTTCGTATTCTGGAGTTTCCGTGTCCATGATCAGTCCGTCAAAATCGAAAATAAACGCTTTTATTGCCATTCAGTCACCCGTAATAAAAATTTATAAACAACGCCGCCCCCGTTTGCCGGAAGGCGGCGGAACATCACCTATTTTACTCCAGTTTGTGTTGGGGTCTTATAACACCCTTTTTCTTTTCTGAAAATTAGAAGGGAAACGAATACTGATTCAGTTTCAAGGCTTTCTTCATCTCTAGTATGTCTTTCTGAAGATTGGGAACGATGGGTATTCCGCGAACAGCCGTATCTTTTTCATTGGCGAATTCTTTTTCTCCGGCTGTGAAAATTCGATCTTCTCCGGGAGCTTTACGGGCTGCGCGTAATTGGCGCATGATCTCACCCGTGGTGTGTTTGAAATCATCAAGTGGACAGAATGCTTCTACCTGGATAGCCATAAAGAAATGCCCCAGGTAATTCGGCTGTGTTTTACCATCCGGTCCAATTCCTGAAAGATCCCAGAGGAATTTCCCCTGTTGGAGAGACGCGCTCAGAATTTCAACAATAGTAGCCAGGTCGTACCCTTTATATCCCGCCAGGTCTTCACCGGCACCACCCAGTGGCAATAGCGCGGCGGCATCTTTGGCAAAACCCTGCAATACATCCTCCGCGTTTGTTATTGTCTCGCCGAGAGAATTGATGGCCCAACCTGGTTTGGCTGATTTCCCCTGGCGGGCAAGTACTTCAAATTTTCCACGCTGAGTGATGCTGGTTGCTGCGTCAAAGAGGAAGGGGCATTCTTCATCCGTTGGGGCACCAAAAGCGATAGGGTTGGTGCCAAGCATGGGCTGAACGCTGAAGGTTGGAGCGATACTGGGGCGCGCATTCGTGAAAGCCATGCCAATCATTCCCTCTTTTATGGCCATCAACGGGTAATAGCCAGCGATTCCAAAATGTGTTGAATTTCTTACTGCCACAGCACCCATACCGTATTGTTTCGCTTTGGCGATAGCCAATTCCATAGCGCGTACACCGATCACTTGACCCATCCCATGATGCCCATCAACTACAGCTGTAGTCGGCGATTCCCGCACAATCTCAAAATTCGTTACTGGAAGCTGGATGCCTTTCTTGATCCGGTCAAAATACATCTTCAGACGTCCGATGCCATGTGATTCAATACCGCGTCTGTCGGAAGTGATCAGAACTTCAGCGCAAATAGCGGCTTCATCGGCAGGGACTCCGCAGCCAGTAAACACATCGCGCATGAATGAGAGCAATGTTTGTACTGGAAGGTATGGAATGTCATTGGGCATGGTAATCTCCTGGGAAAACTGGGAATGATGATTTTTGGGGGTGTCAATAACAATTTATGATCTGATTATCTTGTGAATTGAATCGTAAAAATCATTATATACCCGCATTTATGTGAAAAAACCGAAAGGATACTACAAGAACCCAAATCACTTCACGGTTAAAAACCTGTAACCGACACCGGATTCGGTGATGATATATTCAGGCTCTTCTGGGTTGGTTTCCAATTTTTTGCGTAATTGGCCGATATACACCCGGAGGTATTCAACATGGTCTGAATCTTCGAAGTCCCACACATGATTCAGAATAGCCTGATGAGTTAACACCCTGTCCGCATGGGAAGCCAGGTACGAGAGGACTTTGAATTCTGTGGCAGTCAATTTCACTTCAGATCCTGATCGGGTCACAACATGTTTTACCAGGTCAATTGTTATGGGGCCGGCGGTGATAATGGATTGATGCGTGTCTGCTGATTTGCTGCTGTGGCGCAATGCGACCCGTATCCGGGCCAATAATTCCTCAATTCCGAAAGGTTTGGTCAGATAATCATCGGCTCCTCGATCAAGGGCTGTGACTTTATCGATTTCTCGATCACGCACTGAGAGGATGATGATGGGGACCTGACTCCATTCCCGGATGCGTGTACATACATCAATGCCTGACATGTCAGGCAGACTGAGATCCAATATGATCAGGTCGGGTTGTTGAGTTGCGGCCAGAGTAATCCCCTCCTCCCCACGGCTGGCTGTGCTGACGCGAAACTGTTTGGACGATAAGATTGTTTTTAACGCACGCAAAATCTGGGGTTCATCATCTATTACAAGGATGGCTGGTTGGATGTTCATGGAAGGTCAGCCGTTTCATTTATTAGTGGAAGAATTTGTCTGGGTGCCACAGGTACAGTAAAGACAAACGTGAATCCTTCCGGCCGGTTTTCCGCCCAGATTCGGCCATGATGAGCTTCAATGATCCCTTTGCAGATGGATAATCCCAATCCGGTTCCCATTACCTGGTCGGCATCAGTAACACGGAAAAATTTATCAAAGATTCGTGTCAGATGTTCCGGCTTGACATGCGGCCCCTGATTGATCACTTCTATTTTTATTTCCTTTTCATTAAACGGGATCGAGTTGATCACAATTTCTGTACCGGTTGGCGCGTATTTTATCCCATTACTCAGCAAATTGATAAATACCTGATCCATCTGATTGTAGTCAACAAACACCTGCGGTATTGTATCGGGAATGTTTACTTTGATCTGATGTGATGCCAGTTGCTGACGCATTCTCCTTATAACTCCCGAAAGGATCTCTTTTATGGAATTGTTCTTCTGGTTTGGTTGAAGAGCGCCTATTTCAATTCGGGACATATCCAGCAGATTTCCTACCAGCTGATTCAAGTGATCGGTCTCCTCTTCGACAGCCGTTAACAATTCCTGTCGGGCTTCAGAATTCCATTCGATTTCTCCACTCCGCAAACTGGAAATGGATGCTTTGATGGTTGAAAGTGGAGTTCTGAGTTCATGCGAAACAGATGAGAGAAGCGTGGATTTTAATTCATCACTCTCTTCCAGAAGCTTGGCACGCCTTTCCGCATCAACAAGATAGGCCTTCCCCAAAACAAGATCTGTTTGACTGGCAAAGGCTCGCAATAACCGGTCTTGGGGGTGATCAAGCGGCATTTTCAACCAAACGGCAATCTCTCCCGTTGTTTCTCCCCCTCCGGTTATTTCAAGGCAAATCTCTGGTTTTCGCTCAGGAATAATGGATCCGATGGGAAAAGAACGGGATCTTGTATCCCCTGCAATTGGCTGTAATTTGAACAATACTGCTTCAGACGGGAAATGTTCTACAATCTTCTCGCCAACGATTTCCAATATTTCTTCTTCTCTCATGGTACCGGCAAGCGCTATAGTCAACTCGTAAAGAAGCATGGTCTCGTGTTCGCGGGCTTTGGCCGAGGCAATATTGATCTTTGCCTGGCTCAATGATTGGCTGATGATCACAGCCACCAGCAGGAAAACAATGAGCGCTAAAAGGTCCTGGGAGTGATGAACCGAAAATGTTAAAAAAGGTGAAATAAAGAAATAATTGAACGCCAGAAAAGATGCCACAGACGCAGTTATCCCACCGGTTATGCCAAGATACCCGGCAGATATTACAACGGGCAGAAGGAATAAAAGTGCAATGATCGGCGTACTTAAGTTGGACTGAAATGAATCAAGAACCCAGGTGAGGATGGAGACAAGAAAGATTGCTGCCAGTATTTGATACGTGATTAGGAGAGCTCGATCTTTTTTGAACAAATGAATTCACCGTATTTTCTTTTGTTTGGATAATTTGATTACTGCTGAACAATCGGTACAATTATATCTATATGATAAAATAACCAATTGTTAATCGACCTGACATTATTTTACTGAGAATCAGTAATGGAGGAGCAATGAAACGGATTGGTGTTTTGACCAGTGGTGGCGACGCGCCAGGAATGAACGCGGCCATTCGGGCTGTTGTCCGAACCGGGGCCGCGAAAGGCTGGGAAGTTTGGGGTGTCAAGGGTGGATACCAGGGTTTGATTACCGGAAAGATCTCTCCGCTTGGACCTCGTGACGTTGGTGGAATTATGCAACGTGGTGGTACCATCCTGGGTTCAGCCCGTTGTCCTGAGTTTAAGACAGAAGAAGGTCAGTTGAAAGCCCTGCGGACTTTGAATGAGCAGGGAATTGAGGCGATGGTTGTCATTGGCGGTAATGGATCCCAGACAGGAAGCGGAGCGCTTCACAAGTTGGGTTATCCGGTTGTCGGGGTGGCATCCACCATTGACAACGATCTATATGGTTCGGACATCACGATCGGTGTAGATACAGCTCTAAATATTGCTCTGGAAGCAATTGACCGTCTTAAAACAACTGCATCATCCTTACAGCGCGCATTTATGTTGGAAGTTATGGGACGCGATTGCGGATACCTGGCATTGATGTCTGCCATAGCTGGTGGCGCGGAAGCTGTCGTGATACCAGAAATAGACACAGACCCTGAAGATCTGGCTCAACGTCTAAGGGCTGCGTACCAGAAAGGAAAGGAACACGCCATCATCGTGGTGGCAGAAGGCGCCAAGTACAACGCCGAAGCGCTTGGGCAATATTTCTCATCACATCGCGAACGGTTAGGTTTCGATTTGCGTGTCACCATTCTCGGACACGTTCAACGCGGTGGCGCCCCCAGCGCATATGATCGCATTCTGGCTTCACGTTTGGGAGCAGGTGCGACAGAAGCATTGCAGCGTGGTGAAACCGGTGTTCTTGTAGGGATGATCAGCTCTGAAATCGCGACGACACCTATTGAAGAGGTCAACGCCAACAAGAAAGAAGTTGATATCAGCCTGTTCGAACTGGCACGAATTCTTGACTGAGGCAAAATCAAAAGCAAAGGACGGCGAAAAAAATCGCCGTCCTTTTTTATTAAGATTTGTTATTCCAGCGCAAAAAGGCTTCAATAAATCCGTCCAGGTCTCCATCAAGGACACCCTGAGTGTTACCTGCTTCAAAATCAGTGCGATGGTCTTTAACCATCTGGTACGGGTGTAAGACATAGGAACGGATCTGGCTTCCCCATTCCGTTTTAGTGTATTCACCGCGTAAATCAGCCAGATGCCTATCTTGGGCTTCCCGCTTAAGTTCAAGCAGGCGGGACCGCAAAACCCGCATAGCGTTTTCGCGGTTTTGCATCTGTGAACGTTCATTTTGACAGGAGACTACAAGCCCTGAAGGTATATGGGTAATACGCACCGCGGTAGCGTTCTTCTGGACATTTTGTCCACCGGCACCGGATGATTTGTAAATATCGATTTTCAGATCATCCGGATCAACCTGAACTTCAGGATCTTCGGATGCGGCTTCAGGCAATACCTCAACTTGAGCGAAAGAGGTGTGTCTGCGATGGGCAGAATCGAATGGTGAAAGGCGTACCAACCGATGGACACCCTTTTCCGGCCGCAGGTAACCGTAGGCATATAAACCAGTCACGGCAATTGTGCAGCTTTTTATTCCCGCTTCCTCACCTTCGGAAAGATCCAGTATCTCTGTATGGAACCCTCGGCGTTCACACCATCGAAGATACATGCGCTGCAGCATGGCCGCCCAATCCTGCGAGTCCGTTCCACCGGCGCCGGAATTGATGGCAAGCAATGCGTTGCCGCGGTCATAACTTCCCGATAGGAAGACACTCAATTCCCGCTTCGACAGTTCCTGCTCAATTGAATCCAATTCGGATTCGAGTTCGGGACGCATGCTCTCGTCGTTCATCTCCGTGAGCTCCAGAGTATCATCAACGCGCTTTTTTATTTTCTGCCAGCTCACGACATCTTCACGCATATCAGAAAGTTTTTTCATAACGCGCTGTGCTTCATCTGGATTGTTCCAGAGCTCAGTAGATTCGGACTGTTTTACCAGCTCTGCCAGTTCTGATTCCCGGGAAGGGAAGTCAAAGATGCTCCAAAAAATGCTGGATTTTCTCAACGCAGGAACGCGCGCGTGATTCAAGGTCTTGCATGGGTATTTGCTCCAATTTTTGTATTATACGGCTAGTATGCCGTTAACAAACTCTTCTCTATCAAACGGTTGTAAATCTTCCGGTTTTTCACCCAAGCCGGCAAAAAGAATGGGAACATGCAGCTCCTGTTGGATGGCAAATGCCATTCCACCACGGGCTGAGGAATCCAACTTGGTCAGGATCACTCCGGTTATAGGAGACGTTTGATGGAACGATCGAGCCTGTTGCAGGGCGTTCTGACCGGTTGTGGCATCCAGAACAAGCCAGACTCCGTGCGGCGCACCGGGCATGGCTTTTCCAACAACACGGTGAACTTTTTTTAATTCTTCCATCAGGTTGTACCGGGTATGCAGCCGGCCAGCTGTGTCAATGAGTAAAACATCCACCCCGCGGGATTTTGCCGCTTCAACCGAATCATACGCGACAGCGCCGGGGTCGCCCCCCATTTGACCGGCGATGACCGGCAGGTTGAGACGATCCCCCCAAACCTGTAATTGATCAACAGCAGCCGCCCTGAAAGTATCTGCTGCTGCCAGCAGGACTTTTTTACCATCTACAGTAAACCGCTTTCCAAGTTTTGCGGCCGTAGTTGTTTTCCCCGAACCATTTACACCAACCAGAAGGATTACAGCCGGGTGGGCTACCGGGACAGATTCATCTGGAGGCGGATCCAGACGTTTGATCAATTCTTCCCGCAGGACTTCTTGAAGCTCGTTTGTTCGGGTTAGACCTTCTTTTTGTACAGCAATACGCAACGATTCAATGACTGATTGTGTGGTTGGTAGACCCATATCTGCCTGGATTAACGCAGCTTCCAGATCATCCCAGGTCTCATCAGCTATTTCGCTGGTGCCCAGAATAGAACTAATCCGCCCGAAGGTTTGTTTTCGGGTGCGTTCCAAACCACTGATCCATTTTGAAAAAATATCTGCCACGGGTGCGTATTATACCTTACAGAATTGTCGCGCTGTTATGGCGACCAACATATTTACGGCATTTTTGTATATTTGCCAGCCAGTTGACCACAGCCAGCCTGGATATCAATTCCCCGACGCAGACGGATGGTGCAGGGGATCCGCGCAGTATTAAGTTGATCCGCGAACTCCTGGGCTCGGCTGATGGCTGTCGCATTTCCGGTATACGCTCCGGTTGGGTTTAACGGTATTACATTTATGTGGCAGTTCATTCCACGAACCAATTCAGTCAATTCACTGGCATCCTGTGGGCGGTCATTAATATCCCGTATAAGCGCCCATTCAAAACTAATTCGTCGACCGGTGATCTCAACATATTCACGACAGGCAGGGATCAATTCGGTCAGCGGATACTTTTTATTAATGGGTAACAGGCTTGAACGAAGGGGGTCATTGGCGGCATGAAGGCTAACAGCCAGGTTCACTTGACGTTTCTCGGCCGCGAATTGTTGAATCATGGGAACAAGCCCGACAGTTGAGATCGTAAATCTCCGGGCTCCAAGGTTGAATCCACGCTGATCATTCAGGCGGTCAACTGCCGCAAGAGTGTTGTCATAATTGTTGAAAGGTTCACCCATACCCATAACAACAATATTCGTTAGCACCTCATGTTCCATATTTAATAAGCGGGCAAAATAAAGAACCTGTTCTACTATCTCGCCGCTGGTAAGATTTCGGAAAAATCCCATTTGTCCCGTGGCGCAAAAGACACAACCCATGGCGCATCCTGCCTGGGTGGAGATACACAATGTTCGGCGTTGGTCATATTTCATCAACACAGCTTCGACAGGATGTCCATCATTTGTCGTGAATAATACTTTCACAGTTTGACCATCGGAAGCTTGCAGTTTATCAACCGGTGTAAGACCCTCGAAACGAGTTCTCTCTGATAAAAGAGTTTTAAGGTTGGATGGCAGATTGCTCCACTCGGATGGGCTTGATTTCAGATTTCTATACAAACCATCCCAGATCTGATTAACCCGGAATGCCGGCTGATTCCAGGTGGACAGCAGGTCTTTCATCCCATCACGGTCAAAATCATAGATTAATGGAAGTACCATACCCTTTACAATCCGAGCATCTTCCAAAGATCGTCTGCCACGAGGTCTGGTTTGGGTTCCCAATGTGCGAGGTCATCCGGTGATGTGACTCCGCTCATAACCAACCCGGTCCGGCAGCCAGCACGATTCCCGCCAAGAATATCCGTATCCAGTCGGTCGCCAATTGCCAATGTCGTTTCAGGGGTCGTTCCCAGGCGTTCCATGCAGATTTCATACATGGCGGGCTCTGGTTTTCCGGCAAATAGAGGTTCCACGCCAGAGGCGGTGGTTACAGCCGCGATGATTGATCCCGCTCCTGGAAGCTGCCCTTTTGGGGTTGGAAAAGAAGCATCAGGGTTGGTACCAATGTACAAAAGACCGGATCGAATCAGCAGGGTTGCGATCTCTATTTTTTCGTAAGTTACATGGCGGTCAAGCCCGACGATGACTGCTTGTGCGTTCTTTTCATCATTGTAATAACCGGCTTCTTCAAAGGCTTTCATTGTGGATGGGCTGGCGACGCTAAAGATTGGTCCGCCGTCAGGGAATCTGTGTTTCAGTAATTCAACGACAACCTGCATCGAGTTGATCACCTGCCAGGGTTCAAGATCAACACCGAATGACCGCATTTTCTCCCGATGTTCGTCAGAGTTACGGATGGCATTGTTAGTCGCCATGATCACGCGTAACCCATGCTCTTTTATTGCGGCAAAAAGATCAGGTAAATTGCCCAGCGGTTCGTTTCCCTGATAGAGTACACCGTCCATATCGAGGATCAACCCTTGAATTGCCGGGAATAATTTTTGAATCATCTATTCTCCCAATTGATAATGAATAATAAAAGCCGGTGTAAGATCACCGGCCCTTATTGTAATTCGGTTACGACATTATTTTTCCGGGGATTTTAAGATCTGGTCGACCAGTCCGTAATCCACCGCAGCCTGTGCATCCAGATAGTAATCACGGTTGGTATCCCGTTCGATTACTTCCAACGTTTGACCGGTGGCTTCCGCCATGATCTCATTCAACCGGGCTTTAAGCCGCAGGATCTCTTTGGCCTGGATCTCAATATCGGATGCCTGTCCCTGCGCGCCACCAAGGGGCTGGTGCATGTGGATGGTGGCATGAGGTAGAGCAAAACGCTGCCCCTTCGTTCCGGCTGCAAGCAGAACTGTGCCAAAAGAAGCGGTCACACCAACGGCCACTGTGCTTATCTTGTTGGGGATCATTTTCATCGTATCCAGGATAGCCAGACCGGCATAGATCTGCCCGCCGGGGGAGTTGATATACATCTGAATACTTTTATCAGGATCTTCGTGACTCAGGTACAGCAACTGGGCGACAATCAGGTTCGCGACCTGTTCATCAATGGGTGTCCCCAGAAAGATGATCCGTTCTTTGAGCAGCAGGGAGTAAATGTCATAGGCTCTTTCTCCACGGCCGGATGATTCAATCACCATCGGGATCACAGAGCTGAACATCGAGTTTTTCATTCGGTCTCCTTTAGAGAACAATCGACCGGTACTCAGGCGGCTGAATCCGTCTGTTCGGTACTGGCTTTTTTGGCGCGGGTAGTTTTCTTCGGTTTGGTTTCACCTTCAGCAGGTTTTTCGGTGGTTTTTTTCTTGGCCGGTTTTCCGGATGCCATATCCCGCAGGTGTTCCAATACTTTGCGATTCATGGCACGATTGGCAGCTTCAAATGCGACGGCCTGGCTGAAGTTTTTGTCAGAAAAACTCTTGCGCATATCTTTTCCATTGTAGGACATGCTGATCTCATTGACTGTCTGGTGGAAGGAGTTTTCCAGCTCTTCATCGGTGGGCTTGAGATCTTTTGTTTTACTGATCTCGGTTACCAGGAGCGAGCGTTCCAGGCGTTTAATCGCCATTGGTTTGAGTTCAGTCTCGATCAGCTCATCCATAGTCAATTTCCGGACCTTGAGGTACGTTTCCAAATCCATGCGCTGCTGGGCAAGGGTATCCTGCAGGGAATGCTGAACAGAATGAATCTCTTCGTCCAGCATGTGGGGTGCGTATTTGAATGAACTCAGTGTGACCATCTGGTCAAGCAGTTCATCAAAATAAGTGTTGTCGTAATCGGCTTTTGCGTCAGCTTCCAAACGGCGGCGCATGTAGGATTTGAAATCGTCAACAGTCTGGAACTGACCGATCTTCATAACAAATTCTTCGTTCAGTTCAGGTAGAACAAGTTCCTGCACGGATTTAAGTTCGACGGTGAATTCCAGCTTCTTGCCCTGTAATTTTTCAACCGGGTTATCTTTGGGGTAGGTATGGGTGAATGTCTTCGATTCTCCAGCCTTCATCCCAACTACATTCTTTGAGAAACCTTCAAATGGCCAGGTTTCCTTATGTGTATCATTTTCGCCGATGATCGCCTGATGGGGTGTTTTGGCGATAAAAGACTTATCTTCCCCTTCAGGAGCCTTAACATAATCGCCTGAAAGTTCCATATTGACCAGATCGCCTTCTTTTGCTGGGCGGTCGGCGTCAGTAGGAGACGCGTAGCTGCTGAGTACGCGTTTTATGGCTTCTTCCACCTTGTCATCAGAAATGACCGGCTCAATGTATTCTTTCTTGACAGAGGCCAGGTCACCCAGGGTTATAACTGGAGCCAGTGGAATGGTGAATGAGAATTTCGGTGGATCAGTACTGATGATATCCTCCAACTTTCCGGCGCCAGAAGCTTCAATCTTGGCTTCGTCCAGAATGGCAGGATATTTGTCATCTACCAGAATCTCAATTGCCTGTTCACGAATGGCTTCATCTCCATACATACGGAGAACAACAGCATATGGAGCTTTACCGGGGCGAAATCCTGGAATTTTTGCCCGTTCGGCAATTTTCCGGGCAGCTTTATGCATATAGGCTTCAAGATCGGAATTTTCAAATTCCGCTATTACATTGACCTGATGGTCGTCAAGGGGTTTTGTTTCGAGTTTCAAAGGTACATTCCTTCTAAATATATTGAGGTCACAGTGGGGATGAAGGGACTTGAACCCTTACGCCTTTCGACACATGATCCTAAGTCATGCCTGTCTGCCAATTCCAGCACATCCCC
>JAAYYW010000352.1 GCA_012515195.1 Leptolinea sp. | reverse complement strand
CACAAGTTCCATCGCATATTTCGACCGCTGGGCCGGGATCATCGGTTATGGAATATATCTCTATAATGATTTCGCCGGTTATACCGGCATAATGCGCGGTATAAGCCTATTCTTTGGATTTAATCTTTCTCCAAACTTCATGGTTCCCTATTTTGCCGTTTCCTTTTCGGACTTTTGGAACCGATGGCATATTAGCCTTTCATCATGGTTAAGAGATTATGTATATTTTCCGATATCAAGATATCTAAAAGAGAACCAGCGAAATCTATCCACGTTATTACTAATTACAACACCAATAATCTTTACTATGCTTGCAAGTAGCCTGTGGCATGGTTTTACAAGCCCATACCTGATATGGGGTTTGGTTTATACAGTCATGATGGTTCTTGAGCAATGGATATTTCTGAAATGGCCTGCTTTCCGTCCACAACGGCAGGCTTTTCTTTTCAAGGAACTCAGGGGTTTTTTTATATTTATTTGTGTAACTTTTGCCTGGGTCCCATTTACCGCTGCGTCGCCCGGTGAAACCTTAGCATTTTGGAAAACGATTGCAAAAGGTTCAGGATGGTTTACCTCACCCAGTTTCAATCCTTGGATATGGCCTCTTCTTATCTTGTCGCTAATCGTTGATGTTTTTGAGGTCAGATACAAAGACGAAAACTTTATATTCAAATACCCTATGATCGTCAGGTCACTAATATTAGCTGTGACATTCCTGATTCTTTTTCTTGCCATAACCTGGAGTTCGCCCAGCGTTACCAATGTCTTCCTATATCAAAACTTCTAAACAGACTGATGAAACTAGACAAATTGATCTCCTGCAAAACACTCAAGATTTCCTTCCCAATTGGCGCATCGTTATTCTTTGCCTTTTTGTTGATTCCTTTAATCTTATCGGGACTTGAATTGTTGTTAGCGATAATACCCCTTCCCGAGTCCATTCTTCTACCAACAATTGACAAAAATATCGACTATCCAGAAATAGATATCAAATTATTCCGTATGGGCTATTGGGACAAAACTAAAAAGATAAATTGCATAATACTTGGAAGTTCCATTGTCGATTATGGATTTGATCCATCCAGCCTGGATGGTAAAATAAGTTTTTTGGGTATTCAAGAACCAAATTGTTTTAATATGGCTCTGCGGGGAGTAAGACCAAACACAAATTCTGCCATTGCAAATATTCTAGAAAATCGATTTAACCCGGAACTGATTTTTATTGGTCTTAGCCCTGTTGATTTTGCGGGAGAAAATGAAATAATTCGAGAATTCAAAACCTCGCCCTGGTTTTTCTATCAAGAAGGCCGGTATTCGCTTGAGGGGTGGATGATTGACAATTCCTATTTATATCGGTATTGGCTTTCATTTCTGAAATATCGCGATCCGGCTTATTTAGGCGAATTGCAAAACCTCCGCCTTCTCATTAATGACCGTGGCCTTCAAATACGGCAAAAGAATAAAGACATCTTCAAAGTCAAACCTGTTATACAGATTCCAAAATTTCAGATAACTCAAGAAGAGATATACGGACTAAAAAAAATCGCTAACATGAATAACGATACAGTTCGAGTCGTTGTCTTCGAAATGCCTTCTCATCCCGATCTTATACCGTATTACCTGCCCGGGGGTACAGAAGGATATGAGAAATTATTCGCCGAACCGGTTTCCGATGCACTTATGGAATACGGCATCCCTTTTATCCGAACCCAGGATGAAATCAGACAAGTCATTGGGCCTGAGGGTTGGCAAGATCAAATCCATGTTAATGAAATTGGATCGAGACAATTCAGTCAATGGCTTATTCAAAAGCTAACCGATATGCAGTAACATTGGGTTTCCCACAAAGAAAATCAATCTGGAGTGTCCCAGCAGGTAAGAAATGATGGTTCTTTTTCCTCCTGTTTACTTTGAATGTATACTTTCTAGAAGTGAAGGTTATCTTCAGGAGTTCTAATGATCCGTCAGTTAATACCGGCAGTGAATGAAACCGATTATCACATTTTACTTCCCGCGTATCTGGAACTGATCAATTCGCCTGAAGCCTTGAAATATCTGAGTTACACCGGTATTCCATTCACTCAGGAGATGGTCTCAAGTTGGTTAAAAACTCACCTCGATGCTGGAATCGACTATTATGCCGATTTTTCAGAAGACCGTCGAATTCAGGGAATTGTTGTGACAAAATCGAACTCATTATCAGGGTTTGAATTGCTCGGGTTGGCTGTCCGAGCAATAAATCGTGAGAGGGGTGTGGGAAAAGGTCTTGTTCGTTATGTAATGAATCGAGCCGTCGAGTCCGGATTTGCATCTGTTGATGTCACTGTCTTCGCGGATAATATTCCCATGCTGCGATTGTTACTTGGCCAGGGCTTTATCCCGGTATCCATGACCTATCATGTCCGGTTTGATGGCGCAGACGCGGTCAATTTTAAACTATATGTTTGATTTTTTCTATTTCAATCCGATAATAATTATCAGGTAAGTAGAGATATCCCCAGGCTGTAATTCATCAGTAAAAAATCCCCATAACAATAGAGGTTGATATGTCATTTTCCATTACGCGTAATTCATTCGAGCCAGGTAAAGATTATTTGTTATTAGCGTATGAAGGTGAAGTAAGTATGGCGACCATCGTTGAGCATGCTCCGGCGGTTCTCAAGAAAATAAAGGAAGAAAAGATCACGTGACTGGTGGAAGATTATCGGAAAGTGAAATTCAATTTATCTTCCATAGACATCAACAATATGCAGAAACTCCAGATGGAGCTACTGATAGAAAATGGCATCCCCTACAATCAATTAAAAAGAGCCCTGGTCGTTGACCAGGATCAATCGCTGGTGATGGATATTGAATTCTTTGAAAAGCTCAATCTGAATCGTGGAATATCTATCAAGGTATTCACGAATATGTATAAAGCTATCCAATGGGTTGTTGATGACTGACATTTTCAAAAAATCCTTATGAAAAGCGGAAATGATTTTTTGATGTCTGTGTAATAATCAAGAATAATAAGGTTTAGACTACATTACTTCTTTTTAATTTCGTTCAAATTTCCAAAACCGATGTCTGGGGGGAGTTTGATTTCCGTGAAAACATTAGAAAAAGACGGTACTCTGCTTGGGAATTTTAATAAACAGATAACCTCGCCAGTAGGATGGATAAAAGCGGTTATTTTGATCCTCTGTCTTACCATATCTTTATGGATCGGGTGGGAGTATTCTCTTTATACGCATGTAAATGGTTGGCAATTCTGGTTGTGGCTGGTATGTGTCTGCCTCACAGTTGCAATTCTCTATCGATCCGGATTCCACATTGAGCAAGAGGATATCCGGCTGATTCCGTTTTTATTTCTTGCAGCTCTGATGATCCGGATTATCAATCTTGGTTCAATTCCCGGCGCTTTTCATGTGGATGAGGCGGGAGTTGCCCGGTTTGCCATGGTTGACCTGTTCGGAAATCCCGGGCAGGTCATTAACCCCTTTATGACCGGGCCAGGATCTCAGCCTGCTTTGTACCATTACCTCATACTGGCATCAATGAAATTTTCTGGGTTTTCGATCGGCGGTGCCCGGTTATCTTCCGCCATTGCAGGCTCCCTGGGCGCGATCACTTCTTACTTTTTAATCAAACATTTCAGCGGTAAGAGGACTGCCATTTTCGCGACAGTCTTACTGGTATGCAGTCACTTTGACATTCATTACTCCCGGTTGGCACTGAACAATATATGGGACACGATCTGGGTTCCACTCATCATTTTCCTGTTCAGTAAAGGCTGGGAGGAAAAATGGGATGGCGGCGGCGTTCTGGCGGGTGTTGCACTTGGTTTTTCACAATATTTCTACCACGGAAGCAAGATCGTCCTTTTTCTTTTGCTTTTCCTGGTTTTTACGCGTTGGCAAGTTGGTGGCAGTGCGAAACGAAAAATCTTTTTTCTTATCAGAATGGGAATAACCGCGCTGGTCATCGCTGGCCCGTTGGTTTCATTTTCATTTATAAAGCCAGACTTTTACTATGCCCGCCTGTATGATGATTGGGGTTGGAAGAACCAGGCGGTATTCACTGCTTTAGGGGAGATCAATTACGGCAAATACATATGGCACCAGGGAGTTCATTCCCTAGGAGTATACAATTACTTCCCCGATCCTAACGGCTTTTACCATCCGGTAATCCCGCTTGTATTTGGACTTTCCTCGGTCATATTTCAAACCGGATTCCTTACAGCCTTGATCCGGAAAAACTGGCTGCCGATACTCTGGATCTTGTTAACATCTTTCTTTGGCGGTTTCCTGCTTAGCGTTCCCAACAGCAGCCCCCATTTCGTCGTCTCCATTCCAGCCATCTTCTGGCTGGCCGGGCTTGCCATTAGTTGGGTTTGGGACCGTGGATTTCCCAAACTGGCCGTTGTTTTGCTCATTTCTGCCGCTTTTATGGACTTATTTTATTACTTCGTAGTTTACACGTATTCCATACCCCCGGATTTCACAGTTCTCTTCCCAAATGGATAATTTGCATTTTTCGGACTTAAATCTCCTGAAGACACAAATTTAGAATTTAGAAAATTGTAATATATTGTTGACATAATGTAAGATATATATTACTATATGTATAAATATGTTTACATATATTCAAACAAATCGTGTACCAGAGGAAATATGGCAAATATGGAAAACCTTGGACATCCCGAAAATGCCAATCCTGAAGACGACAGTATGACCATTCAGGAAAAGCAGGCATTAGTTCAACTGGGAATCATCGTCATTGTATTGATCGGGTACATTTTCTATCTGAACGACTTGATCCGATCCGGAATACTGATCACAACCAACGACACTGCTTTCTGGGCTGGGGTATTGTTGAAAGTGGTTGGAATTCAGATCGGCGCGAATGTGTTGGTCATGATCCTTTTCTACATCTTCCTTACCGTAATCGCCACCGATCGTATTCCAGAGAAGCCTGATGAATTGGATAAATTGATCGACCAAAAATGCACGATATACGGGAGTTATGTGTTCTTCATCGGTTTTCTCTTGACAATGGCTGCAACCACGTTTGGGATCCCCATATGGCTGATGTTCAACCTGATGATCACATCGTTTTTCGCCATGCAATTTACATGGGTTATCACGCAGTACCGCCTGTATAACCGAGGATTCTGATATGGAACAGAACCGTATCCGCAATAACATCCGCATGCTGCGTTTTATGCACAATGAAATGACCCAACAGGACCTGGCTGACAGGGTTGGTGTAACCCGGCAGACGATCATCTCGATGGAAAAAGATAAGTATTCACCTTCACTCGAGCTGGCATTTCGTATCGCCCAGGTGTTTGGGGAACCTCTTGAAAAAGTATTCTCGTACGAGACTGAAAACATTCAAAGCTAACAAATAAATAAGGAGAAAACAAATGAATACGTACCAAAAGGCAGGCGGTTTTGCCGCCCTTGCCCATGCTTTTGCCTACCTTGCAGGCATTGCCATCGCCGTAACCCTGGTATTTCCCGTCCTTGAAGGTTCCGGATCAGGCTATTTTGAATTGGTGAAAAATAAACAGTGGCTATTACACGGGTGGATATTGCTTTGTTGCTGGGGATCGGCTATCTCAGTGATCGTAATGGCGCTCTCTCTTTACTACCAACTAAAAAACGGGGCTTCGTTTTTGGTCCAAACAGCCACAGTTTTTGGAATTATCTGGGCTGGATTGATCATTGCCAGTGCCAACCTGATGTTGAATGATTTCCGCATGATCGCGCAGCTCTATGCAAAGGACCCCTCGATTGCCGCCTCGGCCTGGACAATCCTCGAAGCTGTGGAAAACGGCATTGTCAGCGGGAATGAATTAGTGGGCAGCCTGTGGGTGTCGCTTTTATCCGTCGCCGCCCTGCGCAGCAATAAATTGCCCAAGGCATTGAACTATCTTGGTGTATCCCTGGGCATAGTTGGACTTTGTACTCTCACCCCTGACATATTGCTTTTCCCCGGCGCGGCCTTCGCATTCGGGATCGGTATGATAATCTGGTCCATTGGATTGGGAATCATTCTACTGAAAATGATGCCGGTTTCTGTTGCTTCATAAAGAGGGTTCAAATGAAAATTTCAAGAATTGATTCAACTATGATCGGATTGTTTTTCCTCATTGCCATGGCTGGTAGCCTGACCGGTGCCAGTT
>JAAYYW010000351.1 GCA_012515195.1 Leptolinea sp. | reverse complement strand
TGAACAAGCTGAAGATCCGCATCTCCGGTTGAATGTATGTACCGGATCACAGGATTTCCTTTTTCTCGTCTGTTGTCCCACTGCTTTGCCATAACACAATTCTAGTCCAGGTTTCCGTTTTTTTACCTCCGTTGACGAAACACAGAGCTGCCCTTACGGACAGCTCTGTGCATGTCATTTCGAAAAAGATTATCCCTTTACAGCCCCGGCAACCACACCTTTGATGATGTGTTTTTGCAGAGAAAGATAGAATATCACTATGGGAATGATCGCCAACACCAGCATGGCCATCATGGCGCCCATGTCACGGCTGCCGTACCCACCCTGAAGATATTGCACGGCAATCGGAATCGTTTTGTAATTACTGCCGATTACCAGATACGGTAAAAGGTAATCATTCCAGATCCACATGGTGTTTAAAATAGCCACTGTGATGAGGACCGGTTTGAGTATCGGCAATACAACCAGGAAAAATGTCTGAATGGGATTACAGCCGTCCATAAGGGCAGCCTCCTCAATTTCCCGCGGGATACTCTTGATAAATCCGCTGAACACGAACACGGATAACCCGGCCCCGAAACCCAGATATATCACTATGATACCCACCGGGTTATCCAGTCGGGTGATATTCGCCATCTTGGACATGGTAAACATCACCATCTGGAACGGCACGATCATGGAAAACACAAGCAGGTAATACAGGAAACTACTGAAGCGGTTTTTGGACCGTGTGATCGCCCAGGCTGTCATGGATGTAAACAGGATGATCGCTCCGACAGAAAAAACGGTGATGAACAATGAATAACCAAAAGCCGGGATGAACCCGGTTTTCTCCAACCCGCTGGTGTAGTTCTTCAAACCGACAAATGTGTCTACATCAGGCATCGCAAAAGGGGTATCTGCGATAAAGAAACGTCCTTTAAAAGAGTTCATTAATACGACCAAAATCGGCATCATATAAGCAAAGGACAGAAATAACATAAATACAAAGATGATGCGATCTATCAGTTGCTTTCTGGCTTTCATTAGTTCTCTACCTCCCTGGTGCGGGTAAGACGCAATTGAATCAGAACGATAGCCGCGACAATTATGAAGAAAACAACAGCCTTTGCCTGCCCGACACCTTCGTAGCCATTGCGGTTATAGAATGTCGTAAAAATATCCAGCGCCAGCATGGCAGACTGCCTGTCAGGCGCGCCAGCCGTGAGCGCGAGGTTTTGATCGAACAACTTGAATGAGTTGGCAACCGTCAAAAATGTACAGATTGTCACTGCCGGCATGACCATTGGGACGGTGATGTTTCGTAAAACCTGCCAGCTATTGGCTCCATCGATCTTCGCCGCCTCAACCAGCTCAGGAGAAATGGATTGGATCCCGGCAATATAGATGATCATCATGTAACCAACCATCTGCCAATTCATCAACACGATCAAACCCCAAAACCCGTAACTTGCGTCGTACGTAATATCCACTCCGAAATTGATCAATACCCCGTTAATGATCAATTGCCAGATATAACCAAGAATGATGCCGCCGATCAGATTTGGCATAAAGAAAATGGTCCGGAATACATTGGTCGCTTTTACTTTTTGGGTCAATAAGACAGCCAGGAAGAATGCCAGAACATTGATCAGCACAACAGACACAACCGCGAATTTCACCGTGAACACCAACGCGTTGAGAAATGTCTGATCCTCAGTAAAAGCCCGACCATAATTGGTCAAGCCCACCCATCTCGCATCAGTAACTGCGGTAAATTCAGTAAAGGAGAGGTAAATCCCAGCCAGAAAGGGGATGAGAAATGCGATCACAAACGCAATCAGCGTTGGCAATGTGAAAAAAAGGTAGTATTTCAATGGCATTTTTTGCACAGACTTACTCCTGCTCTACTCAAAAAAGAGTAATCATCGCATTCCTAGTATTTGAGAAAACCTATTATCCATGCAGGGGTGGCAGCCTGGACGAGACCATCCAATACACAGCTGTCCGCCCCTGCATGTACTAACAGCAATTACTCGGTATTTTGCATGTACTTACTCATTACTCATGAGGAAAAAAGTCTTATCTCCCGCTCTCAGCTTTCCAATCCGTTACAACCTGGGTTTTAATATCGTCCCATTTCATATTGCCCTGGGCATATTTCAGCAATGCAGCGCCGAAATTGTCTTTGAAAGTCTGACTGGGGAATTTAACAAAGTTCCAGGCGACGTTGTAAAGATCAGCAGTGCTCATGTAGCGGATGACTTCCTTCGCCAGTGGATCGGTTGGTTTCTCATTCTCGGCAAAGGTGTCAAAGGGAGCAATGAATTTCAGGTCATTGGTCACAAAACCTTTTCCTGTCTTGCTGCTGTACAGCCAGTAGATGAAATCTGCGGCCAGTTTCTGTTTTTCCGCAGGCGCTTTCGCATTGATGGCAAAGAAGTTTTCCGTGCCCACGCTGATGGATTGCTTTTCCTCACCCGCCATTCCGGTGTAGATGGGCAGGAATTTCACATCCTCGGCTTTGACCGTATTGCCGTCAACACCGGATATCTGTCCCCAGGCCCAGTTACCGTTCTGCACCATAGCCGACTGGCCTAGCGCAAATTCTGCCATGGAATCGTCCACACTCTTACTGCCTAGCAGCTTCGAAGATGTTACTGAATTGTTTATGTAGAGATCAAAAATGTTCTTGTAATTATCGGAGTATTGGAATTTGATCTCGTTTGTCGCGTCACTGGCCAGGTCGATCTTGTTGTCGCGGAATTCATAGAATACCGGGACATTGGCCAGATGTGTCTGCCAGCGCCAGTCTTCGCCAGGTTTCAGGGATGTGGAGGAAAATACACCTTTGATGCCAAGTTTATCCTTCTTGGCAGTCATATCCTCCACTACGGCCTTTAACGTGGCAAAGGTTTTAACCTCATCCATCGATTTGGCTTTTGCGCCTTCCATGGCAAAATATTTGTTCATAATGGCATTGTTGTAAATGATTCCGTATCCCTCAACCACATACGGCAAGCCATAAACACCGTCACCCTCTGTGACAGCCATCGATTTATCGGATAGATGTTTGTATAACTCGGTATCCTTAAGATCAGCGCAATACTGCTTCCAGGCGGCATAACCCACCGGGCCATTGATCTGAAACAATACTGGCGCATCCGCTTTGGCGATTTCTGATTTTAGTGTTTGCTCGTAGGTCCCAGACGCTGCTGTCACCACTTTCAATGTGACGCCAGTTTCAGCTTTATAGGCCTCCGCGATCTTGGTATAGATCTCGGCGACTTCCGGTTTAAAGTTGAGATAGTACACCTCGCCGCCATCCGCTCTCGCTGGAGCAAAAGGCACAAAAGCGGAAAGAACCAGAACCATTACTGCCAAAAAACCAAACAAGCTCATTGATCGTTTTGACATCTCTTTTCTCCTTTAGAATTGTGGAATTTCAAAAACAAACACCGGAGTGCTATTTCGAAAATAAACCACCTCCTTCCGAAAAGGTGAAGAGTATGCAATTTAATATAAATTTTCTCTGATGATATCCCCCAGATATCTCACGCTTGATGGATTAACAGTTGGTCAAACGTCACATCGCAATGTGATTAAATCATACTCATTTATCCAATTTGCGCAAGAAAAGGGTGATCCCGATTGCTGCCACATATGGAAACAAACCATATGTGTGCCCGAGATCTCTATTTATTTTTTATCCAATATGCGAATCAATCTGTCCATTCCGAAAATGAACAGCGCGACTAACAGTGCGAGTACGATATATGGGGTTCCCAATCTGATCCAACGGCCTATGATCGCTATGATAATTCCCAATCCGATCGCTGCTGCCAGTGACTTCAAATGTGTATCTACGTACTGCCGATTTTGAACAGTATCCGGCTTCATTGCTATTGCCATAATAAGAAACAACAAATCCCAGGCAGCCAGGGAAAATCCGCCTGCCATGATCATCAACCATCCTGGGGAACCGAAGAGAACCGTGGTGCATGCCAGACCAGTTGATGCGACAAGACACATATGTGCAAGCCAGTTTGATGTATTCTTCTTCGCGGTGATCCATGCCGCCGCGATCACACCCGTTCCAATGAGCCCGAACCAAAATCCGATCAAACCAGACCCGACGGCCAGGGCAGCCAGAGAAATACCCGCACACACGAAAAAAAGGATCCCCAACCGGGAAAAATAAATGGATTGCGTAGAACGCATTTATGCCCCCTCCCCGCGCGACCGGGTTAGAGCGTTTCGTACCAGTGGATATAACGGTTGGTCAACCTTCCAGTTGATTACCGGGATCTGCAACTGGGCAACTGCATCCAGGTTTAAACGCCGCTCCAAATGCGTTGTCCTGACAGCCAGATTCGTATCCCTGTCATTGTCAAAGAGCGGTTTCCCAAAAT
>JAAYYW010000350.1 GCA_012515195.1 Leptolinea sp. | reverse complement strand
GCCGGTGGGATTAGTATACAAAATGTTACAGTCAGGTATAACAACCACGCGGCCCTTGACAATGTATCCCTTATCATCCCACATGGATCCCACATTGCTGTTGTTGGTCCAAATGGTGCCGGTAAGTCTACACTATTTAAAGCACTTGTTGGTCTAGCCCCAATTGAAACAGGTTCAATCCAAATTCATTCAGAGCCACTTGAAGATGATCTATATTGCATTTCCTATGTCCCTCAAAAGGGAGAGGTAGATATGCGCTTTCCCATAACTGTTCGGGAAGTCATCCTGATGGGCCGATTTCGCCGCTATGGGTTAATCAAAGCACCCTCATCTAGGGACCACGAGATTGTAGAACAATCCATGGTACAACTCTCTATTACTAAGCTGGCAAACCGGACTTTAAATGAGCTGTCCGGTGGACAGGTTCAACGAGTATTCCTTGCCAGAGCATTGGCCCAGGAACCTCATATTTTGTTGATGGACGAACCTTTTACTGGAGTTGATGTATCAACTCAAGAGGCTACCCTGCAATTTCTTTCTGATCTAAAAAACCTCAACGTTACTGTTCTCGTTTCAACTCACGATTTGAACCTGGCAGCAAGAAAATTTGAAGGTGTTGTCCTTTTGAAACGCAGGCTTATCGCGTACGGGACACCATCACAAGTGATGAAAAGGGAATACCTTGCCGCCGCGTTTGGTGAACAATTGTTCATGTTGGATGATGCCGTACTTATTGACCATTGTTGTCCTTCTGAAACCACGGAGAGGGAATAAATTATGTTTGAATGGATCTTTCAGCCTTTGTCGTATGAATTTATGCAACGCGGCCTTGCCGCGGCGATTATCGTTGGATTGGTTTGTTCAATTATTGGCTGCTTTGTAGTCTTAAGATCTATGGCATTCCTGGGAGACGCTCTGGCACACGCCATATTACCCGGAATTGCCATAGCTTATATTGTTGGAGCGAATCTCATGATCGGTGCATTAATCGCCGGTATTGTTGTTGCCTTATCCATCGGCTTTTTTTCACGCCATGGCACAATCCGCGAAGACACTGCGATTGGTGTACTGTTTTCTGCCGCATTGGCCCTTGGAATAGCGATCATCAGTACAATACGCTCCTATGCTGTTGACTTAAGCCATATCCTTTTTGGTGATGTTCTCGGTGTAGGTCCAAAAGATCTCGTTCAAATCAGCATTCTGGCTGTAATCATTCTTTCTCTTGTTTTCGTGTTTTACCGGCCTTTTAAGATCATTTCGTTTGATCCCATTTTAGCCATTACATTACGTCTGCCAGCGGAAAAATTACGCATTCTTCTTCTCGTTCTAATATCTCTAACCATCGTAACGTCAATCCAGACTGTTGGAATTGGACTTGTTGCTGCCATGCTGGTAACACCAGCCGCATCCGCTTATCTTCTAACAAATAGATTATCAAGAATGATGGCTGTTTCTGCAATTATCGGAATTATTTCCAGCATTATCGGATTATTCGCAAGCTATTATGTTAGTATTGCTTCAGGCTCAGCCATTGTTCTAGTTTCAACCATCATTTTTATTACCGCATATTTATTCTCTCCGCGTAAAGGAATTCTTCGTTTTTAAAAAAACTTATGGACCTTCGTAATATAAAACTTGGTACTCTCTACATTGTAGCCACCCCAATCGGTAATCCGATGGACATAACTTTGCGCGCAATTGAAATACTTAAATCTGCTGACGCCGTCATATGTGAAGACAGGAAAATCGGTTCAAAACTGGCGAAAAGCATCGGCATTGAAATTAAAGAATGGATCGTAGTCAGTGAACACAATGAGAATCGGTCAGGTGATGAGATACAGGAACAACTTTTATCTGGCAAGAATCTGGCGCTAATATCTGATTGCGGAACTCCTGTCTTTTCTGACCCCGGAGCAAGACTTATAGAACGGGCTCTTGGCATTGGTGCCAAGGTCACACCTATTCCAGGTCCATCTTCCTTGATGGCAACACTATCCATTCTTGATGCATCATTGCCAAAATTTTATTTTGCCGGTTTCCCACCACGTCAGCCTCAAGATAGGGAAAAAATGCTTGATCACCTTAGCAAGCTTCATGTCCCTGTGATTCTTATGGATACACCGTATCGCCTCAGTACCATTCTTAAGGAATCTCTTAAGACGTTTGGCTCTGGACGTAAAGCTGTTTTAGCCTGTGATCTCACGTTACATTCAGAAACGAT
>JAAYYW010000038.1 GCA_012515195.1 Leptolinea sp. | reverse complement strand
GGGTTTCAGCATATAACGTATCGCGAACAGCGCGCTCAACATCCTGGTTGATACTGCCATTCGAATATGGGACAACTTCGCCAATCCGTTTATGGAGATGTTCCAGGATTGTATCCGAATCTTTCAACCCTGAAAAACCCTTCGTCTGGATATCCGGAGCCTGGAATAGACGCCCCGACATGCGATCTATAATAACATTTACGACCACCACACCGTCCTGCGCGAGAGATTCGCGTTCACGCATAACACCGGCTTCTATATCACCCACACTTGATCCATCAACAAATATGTAGCTGTTGGGAATCTTCCCATCCAGTTGCATAGAATCGGCTGTGAGTTCGATCACCTGTCCGTTCTCTACAACGACTATATTTTCTTCGGGGATACCGACTTCACGCGCAAGTGCGGCATGCTGTTTTAACTGGCGGAGCTCGCCATGCACCGGGATGAAAAATTTTGGCCGGGTTAGGTGCAAAAGCAGCTTCATTTCTTCCTGACTGGCATGACCCGAGACATGGACCGGGGCGATGGCTTCATAAATCACATTAGCCTGACGCTCGAACAACCGGTTTATGGTGCGATATACACTTTCTTCATTACCCGGAATTGGATGGGATGAAAGCACAACTGTATCGCCAGGTTTAATATCAAAAAGTCGGTTCGTACCCGTTGAGAGTCGTCCAAGAATGGAGGTCGGCTCACCCTGGGAACCGGTACACATAATGACCACTTCCTTGTCTTTCATGTTCAAGGCGACTTCCACCGGCACGACCAGAGTGTCATCGAGATCCAGAAAACCCAATTTTCGGGCAATCTTCATATTGTCCAACATACTAGGACCAGCAAAAGCTAATTTACGACCATACTGCCGGGCAGTGTTAGCAACCTGCTGCATACGCGAAATCAGGGATGCAAAGCTGGCAATTATGATTCGTCCTTCGGCTTCACGGAAAACCTTGTTGAAGGCATCATCAATCACCCGTTCAGAGGGAGTCCAACCCGGGCGTTCAGCGTTCGTTGAATCAGATAGTAGTGCCAGGACCCCGCGGCGTGAAAACTCCGCTAATTTCGCGTAATCTGACGGCCAGTTATCGACCGGTGTGTGGTCAAACTTATAGTCCCCGGAATGAACGACCAGACCTGCCGGACATTCAATACCAAATCCCACACCATCTGGTATGGAATGGCAAACATGGAAAAATTCAACGGTAAATGGACCGGCTTTTACTTTTTCACCGGCATTCACGGTATGCACGACAACCTTTTGAGAAAGGCCATTTCGTGCCAGTTTGTTTTCCAACATACCTCTGGTCAATGGCGTCGCATAGATCGGGGCATTGATCACTTCCATCACGTGATGGATCGCGCCAATATGGTCTTCGTGCCCATGGGTGATAAATATCCCTTTGATCTTTTCGGTCTTATCCAAGAGGTATTTGAAATCTGGAATGATGTAATCTACCCCCAGCATATCATTCTCGGGAAACATTAATCCGGCGTCCACCAAAATAATGTCACCGTCGTACTCGTAGGCCATCATATTCTTGCCTACCTCCCCTAGTCCTCCCAGGGGAATTATTCGCAATGGTTTTTTGTTCATATTGTCTTTGTGTTGATGTCTTTCTTTTTTCATACTGTACCATATCCTTCAAACCCATGCTTGCGGCATTCTACAAAACCAATACTGGCATAGAGTTTTTGAAGGTTTCTTTTTTAAAAAATAATCCCGGCAATTTCTTGCCGGGTTTTTGCCTATAAAAAGCCTGCTAATCACTTGCTTTCCATCGGCCGGGTTTAGCCGGCAGTTTGAATATAACATACATACCTAAAAACGTCAAAGTTGTAGGGAATCCTGCCGCTTATTATGATTGGAGAAGAGAAATCCACTATCACCATTTCTCAATAACTTGCCATCGCAGACGCTTTTTCTCGTTCTTCTTGAGAAAGTACCAGATGCAAATCCAGGAGAATGATCAACCGGTTTTCAACCCGCGCAATTCCTGTAATAAACCGCGAATTGACCGTGGTTACCAGCGCAGGAGCGGGTTCGATCAAACTATCATCAATAGTCAACACCTCAGACACAGCAGAGACAATCATCCCCATCTTTAAACTGCCAATATTAACAACCACTATTCTTGTGTCGCGGGTATGTTCATGGACAGGAGTACCAAACCGTTTTTCCAGGTCAATCACCGGTAATACAGTGCCACGCAGGTTCGTGATCCCTTCCATATAATCCGGCATTTGCGGCACTTTTGTGATCTCCTGCAGCTTCACGATACTTTCAACGACAGCGATTTCAATACCAAATTGTTCACCGGCTAACTCAAAAATTACCAGTTGTTTTTCCATACTTGATCCTTTTCCGTGTTCTCCCGTTATTTTTGGTAGATACACGACTTCATTTAGAAATAAACGGATGTACGTGGGTATAAATTCCGTTTATTTTTTGGACACCCTGTCGCATTATTCCAAAAACTGGCTTACAGGAAACAATTTTGACTGGAATCCTGTCTTAGTATGTAGAGAATACCCGAGGCACCTTTTCCGTAGACAATATCAATTCCAAATGGGTAACCTATTCTTATCACATCCCGGGTGCGCAATGAATAAATAAGGCATTAAAATGGACAGATTTTTTTGTGTGCTTATATAAAACTTTTCGACACCAGATAACGTATGTTGAATAGTAAACCGGGAGAAATAGATCATTATGAACATCAACACCTTTATCAAAACAGATGAAAAAAGCTATCAAATTAACAAAGACCAACCCATGATCGAATTGCGGGGAGTAAACAAATCCTATCGAACATCATCAGGAGATTATCCTGTTCTAAAAGGAGTTGATCTGCAATTCCAGGCTGGTGAATTTAATAGTATTGTCGGAAAATCAGGCAGTGGCAAAACAACACTCTTAAATATGATCACAGGAATTGACCGGCCAACTTCTGGCGAAGTATGGGTAAATGGATCTCCACTTCACAAAATGAGTGAAGGACAGATGGCACAATGGCGCGGATCAAATATGGGAATCGTCTTTCAATTCTTTCAGTTGATCCCGACTCTGTCCATCCTGGAAAACATCCTATTGGCCATGGATTTCAGCGGGAAGATTCCGCCGGCTGATCGAAAAGAACGCGCGTTGCATCTGCTGGACATGGTTGGACTAGAAGACCATGCCTTCAAATTGCCTTCCGCTTTATCTGGCGGTCAACAGCAGCGGGTAGCGATCGCCCGCGCGCTAGCCAACGACCCACCTGTCCTCATTGCAGATGAACCTACCGGAAATCTGGATTCTAAAACAGCGGAAGAAGTATTCAGCCTTTTTACCAACCTGGCCAAACAGGGGAAGACCATAATCATTGTGACGCACGATGACAGCCTCGCCGAGCGGACGCATCGCACAGCCTCTATTGCCGATGGGGTCATGGTCAACATTTCAGAAGCCAACCATAAACCGATCCGGGAATCGTACAACCATAAGGCATCAAACGGACCAGCTTCCATCAAATCCATGGTGACAAATTGACCATGGATACCCGCTGGCGTAAAGTATGGTCTGATTTCTGGAGCAACAAGACCCGCACAATTTTAATGGTCTCCACCATACTGGTTGGTGTTTTCTCGGTCGGTCTTGTCAATAACATGGGCATCATGATGAATGGCGACATGGAACATGATTACCTCTCTGCCAAGCCGTCCCACGCACAGATCTCTGCCTATCCACTGGATGAAGGTTGGGTTCGGGCAATTCGGGATATTCCCGGAGTTGCTAATGCCGAAGGTCGCAATAATCTAATTGCGAAATGGGTTACCCCGAGTGAGGTTACGACAAACATCGTTTTTTCTTCGATCGAATCTTTCGAAGATATGCGGCTTGATTTAGTAGAACCACCTTCCGGGTTTGATTCTCTCCCGGAACTCAAATATCACAGTGTGGCATTTGACCATTCTGCCAGCAATCTGGGAATAAAGCCGGGTGACACAGTGAGCATTGAGATGCCCGATGGTGGAAAACGCGATCTAAAATTCACCGGGTATGTCCATAGTGGAACTCACTTTCCCTACGCCATGTCAGGCATCGTGACCGGTTATGTCACCCGTGAAACAGCCAAATATCTGGGGGCGAATGAAGCATTTGATTACCTGCTGGTCAGCGTAGATGAAAATGCGACTGACCAAGATCATGTGACAGAAGTGATGAAAAAGGTAACAGACCGTCTGGAAAGAAGCGGCGTTTCAGTTAGCAATGTCTCGATATACAACCCCGGACACCACTACGCCTGGCAAATCACCCAGGGTGTCATCTTTATCCTGAACTTTTTTGGCTGGTTAACGGTGATCTTGAGCGGTTTCCTGATTGTCAATACCATCGTGGCGTTGATGCTGCAACACTCCAAACAGATCGGAGTAATGAAAGCCATCGGAGCTGGCATGGACCAGATCCTTTGGATGTACCTCGCCCTTTTGCTTTTCTTCGGTGGTGTCGCTTTTGTAATTTCGGTTCCACTGGCTTCCTGGGGAGCTGCTTATCTGAATAGCTTTATGGCAAATTTCCTGAACTATGACCTGAGACCGACCCGGTTGTTTCCAGAAATTATCGTCATGCAAGCCCTGATCGCTTTCCTTACACCAATTCTGGCAGCCATCATCCCGATGTTCAATAGTCTCAGAAGACCTGTCCGCGAAGCTTTGAGCGACTTTGGTATCAGCGGTGACGGGAAAAAAGCAGCCGATCAGGAGTCAAGATTTGAGTTCATTCCCCGTCCTGTTCTCCTTTCTCTTAGAAACGCATTCAGGAAGAAAGCCCGCATCTCTCTGACATTCGGGACACTGGTTCTCGGTGGCGCAATCTTTATCTCGGTATTCAACCTGTGGTCCAGTTTCGATAAGGTTATGGAAGATGTTCAGGGTTATTATCTGGCAGACATCAATGTGTCTCTTAACCGCGATTACCCCTTCAAAGTGTTGAGTAATGTAGCCCAATCAGTTCCCGGCGTGGAAGGTGTGGAGGGTTGGCTCACAATCGAAGGGAAATTATTACAACCGAACAGCGAAAAGGAAGATACCATCGCTTTTGTCGCCCCACCCGCTGATTCAACATTGATCAAACCGATGATGGTCTCCGGTCGCTGGCTTCAACCAGGAGACCGGGACAAGATCGTGATCGGCAACCATCTTCGGGCTGTCCGACCAGATCTGAAGGTCGATGACCGAGTTGAAATAAAAGTGAATGGGAAAAAGACAAAATGGCAGATCATCGGGTTCTACCGCATGCCAGGAAATGTAAATCCACCTCTTCTCTACACGAATTACGAATACCTGAGTCATCTGGTTGGAATGCCAAACAGGGTTTTTGAACTTCGCACCATAACAAAAGAACACGATCCCGAGTCACAAGCTCAGATATCTGAAGCCGTCCAAAAGGAATTTAAGCGAAGAAAAATTGCCGTGGCATATGTGCAAACCGCCTCCGAATGGTTAAGTCAACAAAAAAGTACAACGGATGTTCTGGCATGGTGTATGTTGATCATGGCGTGCCTGATAGCCGTTGTTGGTGGGTTAGGACTCTCCAACACTATGAATCTAAATGTCCTTGAACGCACCCGTGAGATTGGTGTTATGCGGGCTATAGGCGCCTCGAACTGGAATATTCAAACCATCGTCGTTATGGAAGGCATGGTAATTGGGCTGATCAGTTGGGTGCTGGGGATATTGCTATCCATACCATTCACCTACCTGCTGGATTACGGTGTAGGAGTATCACTCTTCAATTCACCGCTGGATCCAGTTTTCTCCTGGTCAGGATCATTTGTTTGGTTGTTCGGGATCCTTTTTCTCGCGGCCATTTCCAGCATGGCACCGGCCTCCCGTGCTTCACGATTATCTGTCCGTGAAACACTGGCATACGAATAGCCGCTGACAGTCCAGTATTTCATATATTGACATGTCAATATTGACATAGTATACTGTCCTTATGTTAAAGAACATCCTTTTGGGTTACTTGAATTACAGGCCAATGACCGGGTATGAACTGAAACAGGCGCTGGATACATCCACCAGTTTCTTCTGGCATGCCCATCACAGTCAGATCTATACCACCCTGCGTCAAATGGAAAAGGATGGTCTTGTTACATCGACGCAAAAGGCCGAGGATGATGCCCTGCGCCGCCGTGTATATGATATTACGGATGAAGGTCGCAATGACCTTCGACAATGGCTGGAGACACCCATGTCCGAAGTATCGCACGTTAAAGAAGAATTCCTGGTGCGCATCTTCTTCTCCGGACAGCGTGACCCCCAAAAAGTACTGGCTGAACTACATGAACAACACAAACTTCATACACAAGCGCTGGACAATTATCAAAATTTGCGAGAATGCATGCCCGCCCATGAACATTCCACCTTAAAAGGCACAAGGGATCACATTTTCTGGAATCTAACCCTGGAAATGGGATTCCTTTACGAAAAAATGTATCTTGAATGGTTGGAAATGGCCATAAAGTCAGTTGAACAAACGTAATTTTTTTTAACTATATATGTCAATTTTGACATGTAAGTATTGATATACAGGAGATCAAAATAATGAAAATCATAGTTTTGAATGGAAGCCCTAAAGGGGATGTCAGCGTGACAATGCAATATGTTGGATATCTGCAAAAAGTGATGCCGGAGCATGAATTCCAGATTACCAATGTTGCATTACAGGTCAAGCGGCTTGAAAACGATAAAGAGGCATTTGCCGCAGTAATCGAAAAGGTACGTCAATCCGACGCGGTACTCTGGGCATTTCCGCTTTATGTTCTTGTGGTCCATGGGAATTACAAACGTTTCATCGAGCTGATATCCGAACGCGGTGTGCGGGATGCTTTCACCGGAAAATATGCCGCGGCTCTATCAACATCCATCCATTTTTTTGACCACACGTCGCACAATTACATACACGCCATCTGTGACGATCTGGAAATGCGTTTTGTTGACTCCTTTTCCGCCGATATGAACGACCTGTTCAAACCGGAATGCCGAGAGCAGTTGACCCATTTCGGCCGGCAATTCCTCCATGCCATTGAAACAAAAGGCGCCACACCACGCCGATACCCCGCCCTTCAACCCCGCGAATTTGTGTATGAGCCGGGAAATAAATCCGCCGGGCTGCCAGTAGGCGATAAAAAGATCGTGATTGTGCATGATGAAGATGATCCACATAGCAACCTTGGAAAAATGATCGCCCGTTTTCGCAATCGATTAGATGGAAACATAGATGAAATCAATATCCGGCAATTGAAGATCAATGGCTGCCTGGGATGTCTGCAATGCAGCTCAAAGAATGAGTGTTTTTACACAGGAAAGGATGACTATATTGAGTTTTATCGTTCCACTGTAATGACCGCGGACATTTTAATTTATGCCGGTCGCATGGTTGACCGGTGGCTCTCTTCACGCTGGAAAACCTATTTCGACCGCATTTTTTGCAATTCTCATACACCCGTTCTTCAGAACAAACAGGTCGCCTTACTCGTTTCCGGCCCATACAGCCAGGAGCAGAATATTGAAGAAACCGTACGCGGCTTCTTCCAATTCCAGGGAGCGAATTATCTTGGTTATGTCAGTGATGAATTTGGTACCTCCTCTGAGATTGATGCTTTGTTGGACAGGCTGGCTGCCTCCGCATTGGAGTCCGCGGAAAACCGGTATCTCCGTCCCCAAACGTTCCTCGGGGAGGGTGGAATGAAGATATTCCGGGATGAAATGTATGGTCGTCTGCGTACCGTGTTCATGGCCGATCATCAGGCGTATAAACGGCTTGGAATCTACAAGACTTTCCCCCAGAACCAATTTGGCATCATGATGTTAAACTTTTTTGTCGCGCCATTGGTCAACCTTGCACCCATACGCAAGAAATTTGACAGCATGATGATAGAGCAAATGGTTCAGCCGCTTAAGAAACTGGTTGAACAATCGAAGTTATAAGGCATCACCCCTGACCAAAAAAGACTGCGAACCAACCGACCATTGGTTTGCAGTCTTTTAACCAGTAGAGTCTGCATATCTTCGTAGTGGAGTCATTTCACCAACAATACCGGGCAGGTCGATTCAGATACGACCTTCATGCTCTGGCTTCCCAGGACAAAACTGGCCAGTTTCCCCAAACCACGTGTTCCCATAACGATCAGTTCGACTTCCCTGGTTTGAGCGACTGCCAGGATCGCTTCGGCCGGAGGACCTTCCATGATCTCCTTGACGATTGTTCCCTGGATTTTTCCGCATTCGATCAGCGCCCGGTCATAAAGTTCTTCAGCAGCTATGATCTGTTCAGCAATCAATGGCTGAAGTATAGATTCGCCCAGATTTCTGGGTAAAGGTTCATAGGCTACTACAATAAACAGGGTTGTATCACCCATCCGAGCGAGATCTCCGGCAGCTGCTGCTGCGCGAAGGCTCTGAGGTGAACCATCAATTCCAACAATAATTTTGTTAAACATGGTTTTCCTCCTCCCAATAGTTGGTATCCGAATTCACATTAACCAGAGAAGCATATTTTACAGAACCCTTTGAATCTTCCTTTACAGAGTACATAATCTGGTCAGCAAAATGGATAAGCCTGTCTGAATCACAATACATCATCACACAGGAGATCACCCCGATGCTAATGGAAATCGGCCAATTGTTTGCCTTGATAACATCGTTTATCGTTTTTTGCAAACTGGTTATGATTGATCTGGCTTCAGCCAAACCCGTTTCGATCAAAATAATGGAGAATTCATCACCACCGAGTCGACCAATGGCATCATTTTTCCGTATTGATTGCGACATAACATCAGCCATCTCCTGTAAAACTTGATCCCCAACCTTGTGACCATATGTATCATTTACCAATTTGAAATCATCAATATCAAGAAATGCCAGTGTCAACGGCCGGCTATAACGAATCGCGCGGGCTAATTCATCATCCAGCCGATTTCCAAAGGACCGGGCATTCAAAACATTCGTAAGGTCGTCTTTACTGGAAAGAACCTTTTCTCTCTCCAGAGCGTTACGCAGTGAGTGGAGAAGTAAACCAACAAAAACAAGAATAACCAATCGGGATGCCAGATTCCAGATGTTCTCTGGCAGGCTTTGTGGTATCCGATTGGATACGATGTCAACCCATTGCCAGATAATGATATTGAAAACCGAAACGAAGATTGTGTAATTCCGAGCCAGGAACCATGCAGCAATGGAGGGAGGAATAATATAAAAAAGAGAGAATGAGAAATCAGACCCGGATTTCCAGTCAAAATATCCTATAAGAATGGATAACAATAAAACTCCCATTCCCAGGATCACTTTAACACTTTTAGGCAATTGAAGCAGAATTGGCATCTCTCCGGTATTCCCCTTTCTTCCATTTCAGAAGGACAATCTCAAGCAAACAGCATCTGGCTGGAGATTAATGATGGTCCCGGGTATGAATTTTCGCTGAGATGCTTAAAGCTATATGAGCGTGCGATGAAAGATTTACAATGAAAAATGGTTCTACTGTTGTGAAAAAGTTTTTTCTTCAAAAAGATGATCGGCAAGTTTGTGTAGGTATTACTATAATATCAATTTTTAATCATAAGCACAATCAGCCCGAATTTCCCAAGTAACAATGCATCCACAGGTAAAAATGCAAAATAAAAAAATAATTCATACCATCCCAAGTATAAGGAACAATAACAAAAAGAGCAGGTTCTTCAACCTGCTCTTACAATTTAATCACCACGTTGATAATTTGGCGCCTCACGTGTAATGGTAATATCATGCGGATGGCTCTCAATTAACCCCGCGCCGGTTATGCGTACCAAACGGGTTTTTGTTTGAAGCTCATTAAGAGTGGACGCCCCCGCGTAACCCATACCGGAGCGCAGTCCACCAACAAGTTGGTAGATGAACTCGCCCAGCGGCCCTTTGAAAGGTACCATTCCTTCGACTCCCTCGGGGACTAGCTTGCCATTCCCCTGGCTCCCATATCGGTCTTTACCATATCCCTGCAAAGCTCCCATAGACCCCATGCCCCGGTATGATTTGAATTGGCGGCCGCTGTACAAGATCTCTTCACCGGGTGCCTCTTGCAAACCGGCCAGTAGACTGCCCAGCATGACAGTATCCGCACCGGCGACAATGGCTTTCACAATGTCTCCACTATACTTAATTCCACCATCAGCAATAACCGGAATGCCTTTGGAGCGAGCTTCTTTGGCACAACGGTAAATAGCCGTCAACTGGGGCATACCCGTCCCGGAAATGATCCGGGTTGTGCAGATGGAACCCGCGCCCACTCCAACTTTTATGGCATCAGCGCCAGCCTCTACGAGAGCATGGGTTCCCTCTTCCGTGACCACATTACCGGCAATGACCGGAAGGTCTGGTTTGATCGCCTTTATACGCTTAATCGTCTTTATCACACCAGCTGTGTGTCCATGGGCGGTATCAATAACAACAATATCCACCCCTTTTTCGACCAGACGCTCAATACGATCCTCCACATCAGGGCCAACCCCTACTGCCGCGCCAACAAGCAGACGTCCCCGACTGTCTTTCGCTGCGTTGGGGTATTGCAATCGTTTTTGAATATCCTTTACTGTGATCAATCCCTGAAGGTGACCTTCATCATCAACCAGTGGTAGTTTTTCAATGCGGTGCTGTTTCAAGATATCCTTGGCCTGGTCAAGTGTCGTTCCAATCTTGGCCACGATCAAATGCTCGGATGTCATAAATTCCGTGACAGGGCGGGTCATGTCTTCAGGCTCAGTGAAACGAGTGTCCCTATTTGTCAGTATACCCACCAGCCTGTTGGTCTTCAGATCAACCACCGGCAACCCGCTGATGTGAAAACGGGCCATGATCTCTTCGGCTTCGGCCAGTGTGGCTGTTGGCGGAAGGGTAATGGGATCCAGGATCATACCGGATTCAGATCTTTTTACCGTTTCGACTTCGCGAGCCTGATCACCTGGAGGGAAATTGCGGTGAATGATACCAATTCCTCCCTCTCGTGCCAGGGCAATAGCCAGACGTGCTTCCGTTACTGTATCCATGGCCGCAGACAATAAGGGAATGTTCAGGCGAATATCGCGGGTTAATCGGGCATGAACATCCACCTCACTGGGAAGAACCTCACTATACCCGGGTTCAATTAATACATCATCAAATGTCAATGACTCAATCTGATCAAATATCGCCTTGTTTACAGTCATCATTAGTCCTCAGTGTCGAAAATGCCGGTAACCGGTGAACACCATGCTAATGCCCAACCGGTTGCACAGATCGATCGACTCTTGATCTCGCACTGAACCCCCGGGTTGAACTATGGCTGTTATACCACACCGTGAAGCTTCCTCAACCGAATCTGGAAACGGGAAAAACGCATCCGATGCCATTACGGCGCCTTTGGCCTTTTCGCCGGCATGCCCGGCGGCTATACGCACACAATCCACCCGGTTTGGCTGTCCGCCGCCTATTCCCACAGTTGCTTCACCCCGGGCGAACACGATGGAATTCGACTTGACGTGCTGACAGGCAGTCCAGGCAAATTTCATGGCAGCCATCTCCTGCTCAGAGGGGCATTTCTCAGTCACTGCTTTCCATCCGGATTGATCCGGATCGCCCAGGTCTACTTGTTGGCGCAGAAGTCCACGGACTATTGACCGGTACTCCACTTTCGGTTCCATATCCAGGTCAGGCATTTCCACAAGGCGCACGTTCTTTTTCTTCGAAAGAATTTCCAGCGAGGCTGGCGCAAAACCAGGCGCGATAATACATTCTACAAACAGATCACTAATGGCTTCCGCAGTTGCCGCTTCCAAAAGACGGTTGGACGCGATAATACCTCCAAATGCTGAGACCGGATCACATTCCAGTGCCGCTTTATACGCAGCTGCCTGGTCTTCATTGGACGCGACTCCGCATGGTGTTAAATGTTTCACAATAACAATGCTGCCTTTTTTATAACTGACAACTGTCCGCCAGGCAGAATCCAGGTCAAGCAAATTGTTATAAGATAATTCCTTGCCCTGCAACACTTTTCCACCCATGGGTGTGTCGCCGGGATGGTATCCAAGCAGTAGCGCAGCCTGATGCGGGTTCTCGCCATAACGCAGCGATTGAATCGGATAGAGTTCCAATAATTCACCTTCTCCGCTGTCAAGGTACCGGCTGATCGCCCGGTCATAATGGGCTGTCAGGCGAAATCCTTTTAAAGCCAATACCCGGCGCTGTGCTTCATCCAAAGAACCGGAACTTATAGAATCAAGCACTTTTCCGTAATCCGCGGGATCACAAACAAGCGTAACCCGGGCATGGTTCTTAGCCGCCGCACGGATGAGAGCCACACCTCCAATGTCGATCTGTTCAATAGCCTCAGCCATGGTTACATCAGGTCTGGAGACAGTGGCTTCAAACGGATACAAGTTCACGGCTACCAGATCAATCGCGCCCCAACCCAGTGAATGTAACTGGGCACGGTCTTCCTCTGTATCACGGGAAAGCAACCCCCCATGAATAGCCGGGTGAAGCGTCTTCACCCGCCCACCAAGGATCTCCGGTGAGCCGGTGTATTGCGCCACTTCGGTGACTTTCAACCCATTCTCCGAAAGCAATTTCGCCGTACCACCGGAAGCCAGCAGCTCCCATCCGGAATTTAGCAATCCACTGGCAAATTCCACCAGCCCTGTTTTGTCGTATACCGAGAGCAATGCTTTAGGCATGACCTTCCTCCATTTGACCGACCAGTTTTTGTATTGTTTCTATCAATAGTTCATGCTCACAAACATGAACCCGCTCTTCCAAATCATCAATTGTATCCGACGGGTATATCGGCACCACTTGCCGGGTAATAACCGGACCGATATCAACCCCTTCATCAGGAACATAATGAACCATCACACCCGTCTGCGTGATCTCTCCGCGCTGATACGCATCAAAGGCGCGTTCGATGGCATGCACGCCCGGAAATGTTCCAGGCAGTGCCGGGTGAAGGTTGATAATCCGCTGGGGGAAACGTCGAATAAACGCAATTGTCAAAATCCGCATCCATCCAGCCAGAATGATCAGATCCGGATGATATCCATCCACCAGTTCAGCCAGTTCAGAATCAAATTCTTTCCGGTCAACACGTTTATCGGCGTGTTTTAAAATGGCCGGAACACCCGCGTTCCGAGCGCGCACAAGCCCATAAGCATCCTGCCGATTTGAGATAACCGCCGTGACATCTGCTTTCAAAAGACCTGACTGGCAGGCGTCCAGAATAACCTGCAAGTTCGAACCATTTCCAGAGATCAAAATAACCAGTGAGGCTTTTTTCATCGTAGTAAAACCTCCAATCTCTTTCCGCGTTTTAAACGGCCAATTTTCCAGACCGGCTCATCCAGAGATTTTTGGACTTTTCCCCAATCAGCCGCATCAATTACCGCCACCATACCAATACCCATGTTGAAAACGCGGTAGATTTCCTCTTCTTCAATTCCGCCTTTTTCCTGCAGCCACGCATAAAGCGCGGGATGCGGCCAGCTGGATCGATCAATCTCAGCCCTTAACCCATCCGGCAGCATACGGGGTATATTCTCTATAAATCCACCACCCGTTATATGGCTCAATCCTTTGATTAGTGGAAAAACCGGTTCAATCAGGTTCAGGTAGCTTCGATGGGGGACAAGCAGCGCATCTGCCAGATTGGATTTGAGTTCCTCCCGGTAAACCAGCATGTCTTCCCCTTCGCATATCTTGCGAATGAGCGAATATCCGTTGGTATGCGGCCCGCTGGATGCAAATCCGATCAGGATATCATCCGGCTGCATGGCATCCTTTTTTGGCAGAATACGGCCCTTCTGCACCAGCCCAACGATCGTCCCGGCAACATCAAAAGTGTTTTTGTTGTAAACACCGGGCATTTCTGCCGTTTCACCCCCCAAAAGAGCACAGCCGGCAGCTTTGCATGCATCGGTCATTCCAGAAACAATTTCGGCGACAATCTCAGGGTCCAATTTTGAGGCGGCAAAATAATCCAGGAAAAACATCGGGCGCGCACCCTGTACAAGGATATCGTCAATGCAATGGTTGACTATATCCTCACCAATCCCGCGATACCTACCAAGTCGCGCGGCCAATTCCACTTTTGTACCCACACCGTCTGTTGATGCCACCAGAACAGGTTCATCTCCCAGGTTTTCGGCGTTGTAAAGTCCGCCAAAGGATCCAATCTCACCCATAACCCGAGGATTATAGGTAGACCGGACATCATCCTTCATTAATGCGACCGTCCGATTCCCGGCATCAATATCCACTCCAGCTGATTGGTAAGCATATGAACAGCAGAGATGTTTCAACCCTTTTTGTCCAATATCTTTCCTGAATTGCATCCCCTCGAACGAAATATTTGATATTGCCCGGTAGACCCGGTCAATGGCTTTACGTAGATTCACATCCCAGCAGGTTACCCCCAGCACACGCCCGCCTGAATTGACAATGTGTTCACCCGCTATCCGGGTTCCGGCATGAAATACCATTCCGCCATCGATCTCTATATCAAGTCCAGATATTGGATACCCCGTTTGCAGATCGCCAGGATAGCCAGCAGATGCCACCGCCACACAAACCGACGATTTATCAGCCCAATGAATTTTCAGCTGATCCAGTTTTCCGGTCGTACAGGCGAGAAATACCTGTAACAAGTCGCTTTCCAACAGAGGCAGAATAGCCTGTGTCTCAGGGTCACCAAACCGTGCGTTGAACTCAAGGACGCGCGGGCCATCTTTGGTCAGCATCAATCCGGCGTATAGCACACCGGTATATGGATGTCCATCTGCCTGTAGACCATCCAACACAGGTTGCATAACTGTTCGGGCAATTTCAGCTACATCACTTTTGAATAGTACCGGAGCCGGGGCATACGCCCCCATACCTCCCGTATTCGGTCCTTCATCGTTATCCAGTAATCGCTTGTGGTCCTGCGCGGACGGCATCAACGACAGGTGTGTCCCATCAGAAAAAGCCAGCAGGGAGACTTCTTCCCCATCAAGACGTTCTTCAATGATCACCTCATCTCCGGCTGTTCCAAAAACACCATCAATCATGATCTCTTTCAGAGTCTTCAAGCCCTCATCAAGCGTATCCGGAAGGATCACCCCTTTCCCGGCAGCCAACCCTGATGCTTTTATCACATACGGAAAGGTTAATGATCGTAAATACTGGCAGGCTTTGTCATAATCAGAAAAAGCCTCAAATTGAGCTGTTGGAATTTTCTGCCGCCGCATGAACTCTTTTGAAAAGCGCTTTGAAGTTTCCATCTGCGCGGCAAAGCGGGACGGTCCGAACACAGTAATTCCGGCTGCTGCAAGCGCATCACTGACTCCGGCAGCCAGGGCGGCTTCCGGACCAATGACAACCAGGTCTATCTTTTCTTTTATGGCAAAAGCAGCAATTCCATAACTATCCACAGACTCAATCGGGACCAGATCGCCCAGTCCAGCCATCCCTGCATTTCCGGGGGCAACATACAAATGGGAGAGCAGAGGAGACTGACTAACCTTCCAAGCGATGGCATGTTCCCGCCCGCCGGATCCAATGATCATTACTTTCATGTATCCTATCCTCCGCTCATCCTATAGAATCTTCAAATCCGGTTTTGGTCATTCCCACTGCCAACGGAACAGGATACTTACCCGTGAAACAGGCATTGCAATAGCCATTCTTCCGTCCAATAGCATCCATCATGCCTTCCATTGACAGATAAGCCAGTGAGTCTCCATCCACATATCGGCAGATCTCATCCACACTGTACCGGTGGGCGATCAATTCGTCATATGTACCCATATCAACCCCCATGAAACAGGGATGTTTGATCGGCGGACAGGTAATACGCAAATGCACCTCTTTTACCCCCGCGGAACGCAGCAGCTGTACCAATGGTCCTGTAGTGTTGCCTCTCACGATCGAATCATCCACCATTACCACCCGTTTGCCCACTATATTTTCAAGGATCACATTGTATTTAAGGGCGATTCCCAGCTTCCGCAGGGAATCATTGGGTTCTATGAACGTCCGCCCAATATAGCGATTCTTTATAAACCCGTCATTATATGGAATTCCGGACTTAGCGGCATACCCGATAGCCGCCGGGATGGAGGAATCGGGAACGGGGATCACTACATCGGCGTCCACCGGACACTCTTTGGCCAGATTCTCCCCCAACCGACGCCGTATAGTATGAACATTCCTGCCGTCAAATATGTTGTCAGGCCGGGAAAAGTAGATATCTTCAAAGGTGCAATATCCGGTGGGTTCGGCGACAGGCAGAGCCTGGAATGCAGTCAAAGCGGTATTGCTCAACGCGATGATCTCCCCCGGAAACACCTCCCGATAGGCTTCACAACCCAATGTGCGGAGCGCGCCAATTTCAGAAGCGGCAACATGACCACCACCAGGCAGCATACCAACATTTAGCGGATGAAACCCCCACGGGTCTCGCACCGCAAAAACCTGATCGCGGGTGAGAATGACCAGTGAAAAAGCTCCCACCCAGTGTTGAATGGCATCTTTCAGGCGCTCGAACCAGGTGTCTCCGTTTGAACAGGCCAGCATCATGGTCATCACTTCGGTATCCGAAGTAGAAGAAAGCCCCACTCCCTGTTCAAGCAGTTTCTGGCGTAATTCAGCCGCATTGACCAGATTACCGTTGTGGGCCAACGCGATCGGTCCGTAACGTGTATCAATTAGGAAAGGCTGCGCATTTCGCGCCGAAGAAGAACCTGTTGTTGAATACCGGGTATGCCCGATGGCAAAATCACCTTTGATAGTGGAGAGGGTTTGTGGGTCGAATACCTGTGACACCAGGCCAATATCTTTGTGCAGCCGTAATTGATGTCCATCGGAAACAGCCAGACCGGCCGCCTCCTGCCCGCGATGTTGTAAGGCTGAAAGGCCAAAATAAGCCAACCGGGAAACATCCTCTTTTGGAGCAAATATCCCTAGTACTCCACATTCTTCTTTGGGTGATTCACCGTTGAAAACAGGCATGTTTCCTACCCTTTTATCCGCTCAGGGGATATCCACATGATTTCCGGACCACACTCTGGCATCATCCGCCAGGATTGTCTCACGATTGGCAGACTGGATTTTTTTCACTGTCTTACGAATTTCGGGATCAGCCAGGGCGAAAATCTTGGCCGCCAGCAGCGCCGCGTTAGCCGGTTCTAATACCATCGCCGGAGCTATACCGGAAGGCATGTTCAAAGAAGAAAACACATCCGCACCGCCAAACTTCTCGGAATACGGCGGACAGGCAATAACCGGTGAGGCCACCGCACCATCGGTAAAACCGGACAAGGCATTACTGCGGCCGGCTATCGTGACATATACCTTGGGCCGCGGATCCGCTTCATACGCAAACAGCAGGCTCAAGACATGGTCTGCCGTCTTATGGGCAGAACCTATCCGCATTTCCACATCAATTCCAAATGGTCGGGCCGCCGCGGCGATTTTTTCCGCGTGGGCGCTATCGGCATTTGACCCCATGAGAATTACAAGCAGTGGTTTCATCACAACCATCCCTCCCTGCGCAGATTGGCTTCAAGTCGCGGATTGACCGGATATTCCCCGGGCACGAATTTCCTCCCGGTCAGTTTTTCATAGATCTGGATATAACGCCGACTTGCCTGAACCCAGAGTTGTAGTTCCGCTTCTGGTGGTTCGCCGTCTCCCCGGTAACCCTTATCCGCGAAGTAACGGCGGATGAATTCTTTGTCGTAGTTCTCAGGTTCCTTGCCGGCAGCAAACCGCTCAGCGTACGATGTAAGAGTCCAGAATCGGGATGAATCAGGGGTATGTACTTCATCAATGAGCATGATCGTACCATCTTCGGCCTGGCCAAATTCATATTTCGTATCCACCAGAATTAATCCCGCCTGGTTGGCAATTTTTTGTCCCAGGTTGAACACAGCCAACGCGGCCGATTGGACCTTTTCCCAACTCGCGGCATCCAACAAACCCTTTTCTACAACTTCGGCACATGTCAGACGTTCGTCATGCCCGGTGATTCCGCCTTTGGTTGTGGGCGTGATGATCGGTTTCATCAACTTCTGGTTCTTCTTTAAACCTTCACCGAAGTGGTATCCGTAAATATCCCGGTCCCCCAGTGAATAACGGTGCCACAGAGCAGTGGAGGTCACTCCGGTTATGTATCCGCGGACGATCACCTCAACTGGAAAGGGCTTGACATCAGTTACAATCGCCGCGTTCGGGTCAGGAATAGACAGGATGTGGTTGGGGATGATATCCCTGGTCAGATCAAACCACCACGCCGCAAGCTGGTTGAGCACCTGTCCTTTGTATGGAATAACCGCCAAGTTGCGGTCAAACGCAGATAGGCGGTCTGTTGTAACAAGAAGCCGTTTTCCATCAGGCAACACATACCCATCTCGTACCTTGCCGGAATTGCGACCAGACAGCGTGAGTTCACTCTTCTCAAAAGCGTGTGGAATCAATTCAAGTATGGATTGCTCGGTTGGCTGCATACGTTTCTCCCGATCAGAGCTGGCTGGCATACCGCACCCCATTGACAAATAATGGCAATCCAAAATGATCAGGCCGGTTTGCCCGGTCAGGAACCTGATGTGTCCAGATATTATTCTCAGGATGAGGCATCAGCCCAAGCACATTCCCGGCGGGGTTGCACACCCCCGCGATATCGCCGATCGATCCATTTGGGTTCAATGGGTAAACGCCATCAGCCGGATTTCCGTCCGGTTTTGAATAAACCAGAGCTACCTGGTCGTTTTCTAACAGTGCCTTTGTGTACTGATCATCCAGGACAGTGAAGTTCCCCTCACCATGTGCGACGGGACAATCCAACAGGTCCGATAAACCAGCGGTCCAGATGCATTTTTGGGATACCGCTTTCAGTGTTACCCAGCGGCATTCAAAATGGTTGCTCTGATTGAATGTCAAAGTTGCCCTGGGTGTTTCTCCCGGTTCACGTGTCTCTGGTAATATCCCGGCTTTGACCAACGCCTGGAAACCGTTGCAGATGCCGATAACTGGTTTTTCGGCCGCCAAAAATTCCTGCACCTGGTTGGAAAAATATGATGTCAAGTCCAAAGCCAGTAGTCTTCCTGCTCCCAGAGCGTCTGCGTATGAGAAACCACCGGGAACAACCAGCATTTGATATGTTGACCAATCCTGTTTTTTCTCATACAGACTACGAACTGGATGAATATCCGTTTCCGCTCCTGCCATTTGCAATGCCGCGGCCACATCCTGGTCGCGATTGGTACCCGGGGCAAATAGGATCAATGCTTTTGATTTCATTCCGTCTCCCCCTCCACAGATTCATTTTTCCAGGCTCTCAGCAATTCTGGAATACCTACTGAAAAAACTTCATTCCCCTTCAGAACCGTTTTAAAAACCGGTTCTTCCAGCACATTCCCAATGAAACGGCAAGGAATGGATTCCATCAGAGAAAGGAATAGGTCTCGATTGGCCGGTCTCACTTCAACCAGCAGGCACCCGGAAGTCTCACCAAAAAGGGCACGTGCCGGGTGAATATCAGATGGAAGTTCGATCCGTGCCCCCCGTCTACCGCCCATGCACATTTCTGCGGCAGCAACACCCAGACCGCCTTCGCTCAGGTCGTGACAGGCTGATATGATCCCACGTGTGACAGTGGAATAAAAAGCGCGGTAAATCTCGGGGTTTTTCAAGGCACATTCTGGCAAACCTTCTTCCACCTTTCTTTCAGGATGGATCAAGTTGTAATGACTTCCACCAAAAGCTGGCTTGAATTCACCGACCAGGAAAAGGAGACTCCCGGTACGTTTTAAGTCCATAGTCAACGCCTGTTCCCAATCCGGCATCCATCCCAACGCAGAGATCAATAATGTCGGAGGGATGGCATGCCGCGCACCGTCCATTCCCAGGTATTCATTATTAAATGAATCCTTGCCCGAAATAAACGGCGTTTGGTAGCGGACAGCAGTGTCGTAACAGGCCTGTGCGGATTGGACCAGGTCGCCCATGGTCTCAGGATTGGTCGGATCACCCCAACAGAAGTTATCTAAAACAGCGATTCGTGATGGATCGGCCCCACAGGCCACCGCGTTGCGAATGGCTTCATCCATAACTAGGCGCGTCATTTCATAGGGGTCTTCTTTTCCATATTCCGGATTTAGTCCGTTAGACAAAACAAAAGCCTGCCGTCCCTTTCCCATCTGGGGTTTGATCACACATCCATCTGACGGGCCATCACGGCGAATTCCGCACAGTGGTTTCACTACTGTTCCCCCCTGCACTTCATGGTCATATACCCTGATTATGGGTTCCCTTGAAGCAATGTTGGGATGCGAAAGCAAATCCAACAACGTCTTGTCGAAGTCGATTTCCGGAAGTTGAGACCCATCCACGGTCTCACCTGGTAAATAGCGCGGTTGACGGATTGTTGCCGTGTATTGCCTCTGTGGGAGACCGTGATGAAGAAATTGGTTATCCAGATCCAGAACAATTTGATCGTGAAAATAGACACGGGTGCGACCGGTGCTGCTAACGCAGCCTATGTCTGTCAATGAGACTTCAAATCGGTCGCAAAGTCCCTGAAGTTCAGCTACACTCTCCGGCGGCACTGCGATAACCATGCGTTCCTGGGCTTCCGAAAGCCAGATCTCCCATGGGACAAGCCCCGGGTATTTCAATGGAACATCGGCCAGCTGGATATCCCCACCGGTCTCTGAGATCATCTCACCCACTGCAGATGACAGTCCGCCCGCACCGCAATCCGTGATCGCATGGTAAAGACCCAGGTCGCGAGCCGGCATTAACACATCGACCAGTCCTTTCTCCACAATGGGGGCACCAATCTGCACAGATGCCCCGGAAACCTCGCCGGTCTGGGCATCCATGGTCATTGATGAAAATGTGGCACCCCGCAAACCATCGCGTCCCGTCTTCCCGCCCAGAAGAATGACCCGGTCTCCCGGCACAATACCGTGCGGATTTGATCCCCGCGGAGCGATGCCAACGCTTCCGCAAAAGACAAGCGGGTTGGCAATATAGCCAGGGTCATACCATAACGCACCATTCACGGTTGGAATTCCCATTTTATTCCCGTAGTCCTCGATACCGGCGATCACCCCCGACGCGATCCGGCGTGGATGCAATACACCCGTCGGCAGATCGTCCAATCGAGTTTTCGACGGGCCAAAACAGAGGACATCGGTCGAGGCAATGGGTTTTGCCGACACGCCAATGACATCACGGATCACACCTCCAATGCCAGTGTTTGCTCCACCAAATGGTTCGATGGCGGAGGGGTGATTATGCGTCTCGACCTTGAAGGACAGTTCATGTTCACCATCAAACTCTATGATTCCGGCATTTTCACGAAAAGATGACAGGACCCAGTTGGCGTTCACATCCCGTGTCGCGGCTCTGATAGTTTGGTTAAAAAGATGTTTATATGCGGCAGGGAATGTGCGGTCACTTCTGACATGTTCCACTACCACACGGGATTTAAATGTTTTGTGGACGCAGTGTTCACTCCACGTCTGGGCAAGCATCTCAAATTCGACATCAGTTAGATCACGTCCTTCACGGAGGCAATACGACTGTATTGCCAGCATCTCATCCAGATTGAGTGCGGCCCGCCGATCACCCGAGGTCTTTAGCAATCCGCTCGAAGATAGTCCCCTGACACGGATGGTCTCCACCTGTCCACTGGCTTCTGCTGCTTCTGAAAAGGACGGCGTGATTGGCTCCAGCGCATATCTCTGGATGACCGCGTTGGCAAATAAACGCTCCGCCAGTTGGCGGAGCTTCTTTTCAGAGACACCTTCCCCTTTAACAAAAAAACGCAGCCCGGTTGAGGCAGCGTTTATTCCGTCAATTCCCAACAATTCGGCCGCGCGGACGATCTGGTCCGCGACAGGATCGGTGACTCCCGGACGCAGAGCCACGTCGATCATGCCATGGGAAGCGGTCATTTGCGTGATCACCTCATGGCTTTCAGCCGATGTGTTTATTATGTAGGTCTCCACTTCGTGCGTGACCGGGTCATGCAGCAATTCCCCCGCCAATCGCGAGACCTGGTTGAGGTTCACAATTCCACGAATGAAGTAAAGATCGTTGCAGATAATCTCTTCGACACCAGTGATCCCCAGGGCGCGAACGTCTGCGAGATAACCGTTTGACCGGGGATCGTTTTTTCTTTTTGGTCGCACAACACAGCAAAATGTTTTTTGAAGATTGTTCACAACAAAACGCCCCCGGCTTTATGAATGTAAGCGCGTCAATTGTAATGAACAAATAGATATTTGTCTAGATTTCGCCGTGACATATTTCCTATTGGGATATTACATATGTCTTTCATCTAAATAGCAGGTTCTTACCCTCCAGACCGGTTTGTAATGGAAACTCGAATATGCGAAGCCAATTCCATTGATGCGGCTGCCGCTATTCCTGTGTACGATGAGACATCTGCCAGTCGGTCGATTTCTTCCGCGCTGACCAACAGCCGAATTTCATCATCCGCCTTCAAGCGAGAAATGAGCGGATTGGGCTGCCCGGCACGCACCGCTTCCCAGGACGCGAGAGCATGCTCCCGTAAACGCTCGTGCAGTACTTGACGATCCCCCCCCTTTCCGGCCGCGGCCATCATAACCCGTTCGGTGCAGGCAAATGGAGCATATATCTCCAGGTTTTGTCGGATGGTTTCACGGTGAACAGTCAATTTTCCGACCAACCGGGTCATCACCCGCAGCATTTCATCCGCGGTTAGGAACGCTTCCGGAAGGATGGTGCGCCGGTTGGCGCTGTCATCCAGTGTGCGTTCCAGCAGGGAATTGGCAGCGTTCTGCCAGGCAACCTGTGGATAGACAGCCAGCAGCCGGGCGAGCGAATCGACTTTTTCCGCGTTGATCGGGTTGCGTTTGAAAGGCATGGCTGACGATCCCACCTGTTTTTCAGCGAAGTATTCGCTAACCTCTCCAATCGGAGGTGTTTGCAATAGCCGCAGATCAAACGCAAATTTATGCAACGAAGCTCCCAAACCAGCCAGTGCGCTGAGGATTGTGTAGTCCTGTTTGCGGGTATATGTTTGGGTGGCAACAGGGAAGAAAGCCATCCCCAGTTCTTCACTCAACCGTTCCTCAAACCTCCGCAGGTTCCCAACACCCAAGAGATCACCGTATGCGGCAGCGGTTCCCACTGCTCCTTTAAAACCTTTGCCGTGTAAATTTTCTCTGGCCGCATAAAGATTCTCCCAATCAACCAGCAAGTCTTGCGCATACATGGAAAGCCGGTAACCGAACGTTGAGGGTTCAGCGGGTTGAATATGGGTGAAAGCCATAACAGTCAGATCAGCTGTTTCTTCAATACGATCAGCAAGAATTGCCAGGAGTCCGCCCAGCGACGCGATGATACGATCCAGTGATTGCGCAAGCCGGATCGCATCGGCATTGTCCTCAATATCCATCGATGTCGCGCCCAGATGAATTATCCCCCCGGCCAATGGACATTGCGCGGCAAAGGTTTTCAATTCAGCCATCAGATCATGATGGATCTCAGCCTCAATTTTCAGGGCTGCATCCACGTCAATGTCCGTTGCGTGTAATTGAAGCTCTTTAACTTGAATGGGAGAGACCAGCCCAAACTCTGACTGAACTGTCGCAAGAGACACCCAGATGCGACGCCAGAGCTTTCGTTTGTTGGTCTCGCTCCAGATCTGCCGCATCTCTTCGCTGGCATACCGCCAACTGAATGGAGACTGGTAGTTATCAAATTCGGTCATCGGGTTCCCTCCGATCTAAAAATGGCTCCATAGTGAAGACCGGTCGCCTGATGGCTAATTATATGTAATTCACCCGATCCAGGAGAAAATCAGCTCCTTAAAAAGAGTGAATTAAACGAAATGGACTGCCGCGTGGCAATCCATTTCAAACCAATAATTTAAGGAGATGTTTTCTGTTCAGGCGTTCAACGGTTCAGCGATTACAAAGAGCCGTCCCCAGGAGTCTTCCGTGCCTTCCTGGATACAGGTTTGCAATGTCAGATGATGGCTCCCGGTATACATACGGGTAAAAAGACCAGCCGCGGAGAGTTTTTCGCCGGTGTCCAGATTCACAAAATCACTGGCGGAACTCTTGGGAGAAAGCGCCTGAAATTTATAGATGGCTGTGACCTTATATTCCTTTATACTCCCATCGCCATACACCACACTTACCCGGTCATCCATGGAAAGATCAAAGAAAAAACGACCAGAAGCGAAATTGTGAGCCAGCATACCGGTCACATTGTTGTTTGCTGCCATCCCGAACTGAGTGGCAATACCATCAATGGGTGATACAAAACCGGGCTTACCGGAAGGCTGCTGGATGACCCGCATCATAAAGATCTCTTCCGCATACAATCCTTTAACAGCCTGGGCGTCGCCGTCCTTTACGGCTTCCGTAAAATCTTCTAGAGAGAGAAGGTTTACAGCCCCCGGCTTCACACTCTCGTTATAGATAGTACCGGTAACCGGTATTATCGTTTGGAAAGCAAGTACTGGAGTCGAAATACACAGCGTCACCACTGTTACGATAGATATAAGAAAATGTTTGAAAGAAGAAAAAAGACCCATGTCATACTCTCATGACAAGGGCCGGAATTCCTGCTTCTACAGGTTGGCTAGAATTGCGGGAGGTTGATCCCATTTCGGTAGTTCGGCGGTCATATTCAATTCGAATGTAGACCCGTAACTTTGCGTCCCCGGGTTTTCCCGGGTTTGCCCTTGTCGTTTGGTTTGGCTCCCGTTTCTGGCAAAATAACAACCCCGGTCAGCCGGGGTTGCCAAAAAATGGAGGATTGTTTTCCTTCTTCGGCAACCTGGCGATCATACTGGAAGTATCCAGCGTAGACCCATGGTTTTGCGTCTCCGGCTTTCACCGGATTTGCCATTATCGGAAGAGAAGTTAAAGTTCTGTAGTTATTATCGGCAGTTTTTGACCAACTTGAGATACTTCCACCCGCCAGTATAAATTTACACCAATTCTTGCAAATCTGACATTAATTCTCCATAAAATATATCAACGTATTGGCACAGCCACTATGAATAAGCGCCCCCATGTCAGGTCATCTTTTTCCTGTATACAGGTTTGTAGAGTCAGATGCGGTTTCCCGGAGTATACCCGCTCATAAACCTGGTCCACACTCTCACGTTCTCCGTTGGATAGATCGACAAAATCTGAAAGAACGTTCTTTCCATTGATCGCACGATATCGGATCGCTTCTTTATATTGAAAAGCCTCAACGCGGCCATCCCCATAGATGATAAAGAATTCGTCACCAACTGAAAACCGGGAGAACCATTTACCGGCAGAGTAATTATGGGCCATCAAACCGATCACTCCCTGCGAGGCCGGTCGTCTAAATTGGGTAAGCACTCCCTCCACAGGCGAGACAATTCCATCCTGACCGGATGGCTGTTGTAAAACATAAAACCCGCCAATATCCGGAACAAAAAAACCCGTGATCCGACTTGTATCCCCATTGGTCACTTTATTGCGGAATTCTATGAATAAATCCTCCCGGTTTCTATCCAGGGATTTTTGTCTTACATGATCGTATCCTAAAGAAATCTGGATGGGATCAACAGAATATCTTCCCTTGAAAACTGTCAGATCGGCATTGATGTTCAATGAACAGGCAAATACCGGATTTACAAAATTGAATAGAACCGCGCCGGCAATCAGCACAGCACAGACATGCTTTCTTATCAATTGTGATTCCTCCTGGGGATTGAATTTCTGGTAAATAACGGTGTAAGTAATGTGCAATATATATTGTGAAAATGGTCACACAGAAAGATTAATTATTTCTAAGGATAGAATGAGAAATGACTAAATTCTTTTCCTGGAGAACTTTTTTTAATCAAACGTAGGAACTACGTAGCAGTTATCTCATCTATGTTTAAGAATACATTTTCGTCAACTGTTGCGTATAATTGTTACGGAAGTCCGATTCCTGATCTTTTTTGAGAAATTATCGCTTCCCATTGTGATATCATCGATAATAAGAGTAATTTTGGGCAAGGTAATTATGGTGTTTTTCTTGCACCTCAAGTCTTGATGTTCCAAAAAGGAACAATTTCGACTGGGACTGCGTCCATAACCAAGGAGGAGCCCTATGCAGCGATTTTTAAAACCAGCCATTCCTTTACTCATCATTTTCATTATGCTATCTGCATGCAGCATTCCCTTCCTGGGAGGTGTTTCAGAAGCGGACGCCGTTAGAACTTCTGCAGCCCAAACCGTTGAAGTCCTTCGGACACAGGCCGCATCCTCGGCTGGGAGCGCTATGACCCTTCCGCCGATCTTCACGGAAACGCAACCAGCCCAGATATTGCCGACATTAGCCCCTCAAGCCGCAACCATAACGCCTGCATACACATTGATCCCGACAAAAGCGCCAACGTACACGCTGGTGTCAACATCAACGTTTGTTCCCATTCCATGTGACCGGGCGGATTTTATCGCTGATGCAACCATTCCTGACAACACTTATATCGCTCCCGGAACCACATTCACAAAGACATGGACCCTGAAGAATTCCGGCAGCTGCACCTGGACAACCGGATACTCACTGGTTTTCGCGAGCGGTAATCAAATGGGCGGACAAACCGTCACCAGCCTACCGGGAAATGTTCTGCCCGGGCAATCCATCAATGTGTCAGTCAACCTGACTGCCCCATCCACAGCCGGAACTCACCAGGGATACTGGCGGCTTCAAAACGCCGGTGGCGGCGCTTTCGGATGGGGAATAAATGGAGACCAGGCATTCTGGGTGATAATAAACACCGGCAGTACCTCGTCCACTGGAACAGTGTCCACTGGCGCCTTCGCTGTCACCAGCGCAACCATTTCCGTCAGCCCCACATCATTTACTACCACACTGGCTAACTGCCAGGCAGGCGTGAACTTCATCTATACTGGCAAGATTGCAACCAATGGCGCTGGAACAGTCACGTATGAATGGCGTAAGACCGATGGCACAGTCGTTGCTTCAGATGCTATCGATTTCTCTGCCGCGGGTACCAAGGAAGTCACCACAAATTATACGTACGTAACCAGTACGATCGGTGCTTCTGCCAGTCAATTGCTGTTGTATATTGACAATCCCAACCATCAAACCTTCTCAGCCGGCGGCACATTTACACTGACGTGCAATTAAACACCTGATAAATGGTTACCAACCGGGATGGAATTCCGTCCCGGTTGGTAATAGAGGCTCTATGCGAATTGACCATATCGCCTGTTGGACAGATAATATTGACCGGCTTGCTGATTTTTATGCCCGATATTTCAATGCCCAAATCGGTCCCCTGTATCAGAATCCGGCCAAACAGTTTTCATCCTGCTTTCTATCCTTTCCAGATGGCGGACGACTTGAAATTATGCATTCGCCCTCCATCCATCATCATATAGCAGGCGAACATACCGGGTTTATTCATTTGGCCATATCCGTTGGCAGTCCGGAAGAGGTGGACCGTTTGACCGAAACAATGTATGGCGATGGAGTACCGGTTTTGGACGGTCCGCGTCACACTGGAGATGGTTATTACGAATCCATTGTGAATGATCCCGATGGGAACCGGATAGAAATCACACTATAATTCAAGTGTGAGCCCCATATTACATACAAACCATGGTGATCTGAACCTCCCCGTTTTTATGCCGGATTCAACCCAGGCAGTGGTACGATCGGTTGATTCCATAGATCTCGAAGCTGTTAACATTCGGGCAGTGGTAATGAACGCGTTCCATTTGATGCAGCATCCCGGTTCCATGACGGTGCAATCGCTGGGCGGTCTACACAAAATGAGCGGATGGAACCGCCCCATTATTACAGATTCGGGTGGCTTTCAAGCTTATTCCCTGATCAGACAGAACGCAAAATATGGACGTCTGGGAAATGACGGCATCATCTTCCAGCCGGAAGGTTCCAACCGGAAGATAAACCTCACCCCCGAAAAATCCGTTCAGTTGCAGGTCGGTTTTGGCGCTGATGTGATCATCTGTCTGGACGATTGTACAGATGTGGATGCGTCCCGATCCGAACAGGAATTGTCCATCAAACGAACCATCGCCTGGGCCAAGCGCGGAAGACGTGAGTTTGACAGGCTGATGGAACAAAAACAGGTACAACCGGATGAGCACCCAATGATCTTTGGTGTTATCCAGGGAGGCGGCGAACATGACCTGCGTCATGAATGTGCCGCAGCCTTGCTGGATATCGGCTTTGACGGGTTCGGTTACGGTGGTTGGCCGATAGATAATGCCGGCGCGCTATTGGAAGACATTATTAGTCTCACCCGCGAGCTGGTGCCTGAAAAATATCCGATGCACGCACTGGGGATCGGTCATCCCCTGAACCTGGCCGCCTGCTGGCGTTTGGGTTACGGGTTGTTTGACTGTGCCATGCCCACACGTGACGCCCGCCACGGCCGTCTGTACGCGTTCAAGGAGGGTTATGTGCCAGAAAAACACAGCCTGATGAATACCTTGACCTGGCTGGAGTATATCTACAGCACTGATGACCGGTTTATGCGCGATTCCCGTCCGGTATCAGAAGGCTGTGATTGCCCAATCTGCTCCCGATATTCACGCGGCTATCTTCATCACCTATTCAAGATCGGTGATAGCACATATCAACGGCTGGCTACACTTCATAATCTGCGTTTTATGACCCGCCTGTGCGAGTTACTGGCTTGAGGACCTTATGAAAGCCATTTTAACGGTAGAGGATATCATCCGGCAAGCTGCATCTGCCAACGCGTACAAGGACATCCACCCGGATGTCATCCGGCGGGTATGTGAAACAGAATCACGCAAAGGATTGAAAAGCCGCGAGTTGGTTAAATCCATCCGCAGCCGCCTCCACCAGATCGGTGGAGCCTACCTGCCCGGAACCCTTGAACCGGAAGAATTTTTAAAGGAACTACGTCCTCTCCCGTCAGACCTTGCTTCGTCTGAATTACAGGGATTTTGTCGCAATAAGATGGAGCTTCATGCTTCCACCAGAGAACGTCTCCCTGTTCTCGACCGTTTCTTTGCTGAGGTTCTGGCCGGCCTTTCACCCATTCAGTCCATAATGGACCTGGCCTGTGGATTAACCCCGCTTTCCATTCCCTGGATGCCTTTAAAACCAGAGACGACGTATCTTGCAGTGGACATGTACACCAACCTCGCCGAATGTTTACAAGTATTTGCAAATCACATCAAACACCCGCTTACTCCTCTAGCCGCCGATGTGATCAGTTTTCCTTTTGAACAGGAAGTGGATGTAGCCCTGGTGTTGAAAACCCTGCCCTGTCTGGAACAGCAAGGCAAGGGTTTGGCAGCCAACCTGATCGACCACATCCATGCCCGCCACATTGTAATCAGTTACCCCTTGCGCACGCTTGGAGGTAACCGCAAAGGTATGGGAGGGACGTACGAATCCGATTTCAACCGTCTGGCCGAAGGCCGTAACTGGCAAGTGGCACGCTTTGAATTCCCAAACGAGCTGGTTTTCCGGGTTACCCGCGGATGAAAACTGCGAGCATGGAACCGATAGAAATGGCAGAGAAGATACTCTCCAGCCGGAAATATCGCAACCTGAATATTCCCCCCGAAACCGTTGTGGATCTAATTTCCCGCGCTCTCGACCATGGTCTAAAGCCGGATAAAGCTGTGGATGATGCCCGTGAGAAACTGCATAATATTGTAGCGCCGTATCTGGGTGATCCGGATTACGCGGATGCCATGCAAGAGTTATCACAAATTTCAGTCTTTCCAAACAACCGTGATCTAAAGGAATTCAGTCTAAAAATGCTGCAAAGTCACGCATCTACGAAGGAACGAATTCCTGTTATGGATGAGTTCTATTCCAGATTATTCGAAGTGACAGGGAACCCTTCCAGCCTGCTTGATCTGGCCTGTGCCATGCAGCCCTTCGCCCACCCATGGATGCGGTTGCCTACCGATTGTGATTATTATGCCTACGACCTGCATAAACCCCGTGTTGACCTGATCAACCTTTTCTTCCAATCCGCCGGAGTAAAAGGACGGGCATATTACGGGGATATTCTCCTTCAACCTCCACAATTTAAAGCAGATATGGCTTTCTTTTTTAAAGAAGCCCACCGTTTTGACCAGCGTCAAAAAGGATGCAACCGTAATTTCTGGCTGGCATTGGATGTGCGCTGGCTTGTGGTTAGCCTCCCGGCAGCCAACCTCACCGGTCGCTTTGACCTGGCAGACCGCCAACGCAGGCTGGTAACCGGCACACTGGATGGTTTGGACTGGCCGGTCACCGAAATTCTTACCGGTAATGAACTGGTTTTCTGCATCCGGAAGCACAATGACTAAAGTAAAACGTCCCGTGTCAATTGATCCAATCGGTCGCTACCGAGAACTTCTATCGGGGGACGAACTCGCCGCGCTTAAAGTATCACTCCTTAATCCACCACCAACCGCAATCCGTTTCAATCCTTTAAAGACAGATGCACAATGTATGGCGTTGGAATTTCAAGAGAAACAGGGATGGCCTTTACAGCCCGTCCCGTTCTGCGCAGATGGATTCACGCTAACCGGTCCAGGCATTTTTCCGGGACGCACACTTGAATCCCGGCTGGGGTATTTCTACATCCAGGATGCTGCATCGATGTTGCCGGTTGAATTGTTTGAACCGGGGGAAAACTCTTTTCCGCTTATCCTGGACCTGACGGCCGCTCCGGGAGGTAAAAGCACTCATCTGGCATCACGTTTTGAAGACAAAGGGCTTTTAATTGCCAATGATGGAACCGCTTCGCGCATACCCGCGTTGACATCCACATTGAAGACGTGGGGCGCTGTTAACTGCTGCGTTACCAACCTGCCCGGCGAAAAGATCGGCACATGGTTCCCCGAGACCTTTGATTATGTGCTGTTGGACGCCCCGTGCAGTATGGAGAATTTACACCCTGGCGGCGACCGCGGCAAGCGGGAAATCAAGCCCTCTGAACGCGTCCGGCTGGCGCAACGCCAGACCCAGCTTTTGGTCAGTGCCATTCAGGCCTGTAAGATCGGCGGGCAGATCGTTTATTCAACCTGCACCCTTGCGCCTGAAGAAGATGAAGGAGTGCTGGATGCCGTCCTTCGCCAGATACCGGGATCGATGGAGATCAGCGCGTCCGGAGAGCGGATGGGAATATCCGCGCCCGGATTGACCAGTGCCTACGATGTGCCCTTTTCAAAGGAAACCGCAAAATCACTGCGATTATGGCCATTCCGGTTGGGGACATCCGGCTTTTTTTCAGCGCACCTGCGAAAAACTGGTCCGGTCAATGACCATTTTTCCAGTCATCCCATTCTGCCGCATAGACGGGGCAAGCTCATCCCATTACCACCCAGTGAAGCGGATCATCTTCGAACAGAGTTTTTAACAAAATTCGGTTTTGACCTGAAGCCGCTTCTGGATGATCACAAATTGGAATTAATGCAATTCCATCAATCCGTCTACGCGGTTCCACAGATCCTTAAGACAAAATTTATCGGCCTCCCATTTGTTTCAAGCGGATTGCGCGTTGGTGATTATTCTGTAGCCGGTTTTGAGGTCAGCCTGGAATGGGCAACCCGATTTGGACATCGATTCAATGAAGGGGTTTTCATCGTGCCGTTTGAATTGTATCCACGATGGGCAAAGGGAGAGGATCTTCCACCCGAATTTTCGCCTTTACTTGAAAAAGGCTCAGTAGTAGCTATTAAAGATGAAAACAGCAGGATAATCGGTACCGGGCGGATTTCAAACCGGGGAATAAAAAACCTGCTTCCGCGTCACCTCGTCCTTAAATCATGACGCGGTAAATTCCAGGTAATCAGTCGTCGCCTTGCTCAGGTCGGCGTAATAACCGCGGTATTTTTCAGGCAGCAACATGGCTATACGATACATGACCTCATCGGTGATCACCTGCCGCCGTTCACGGTCCAGATCACGCATCGTGGCTTTTATCCGAAATGGCTGCCCGACCTCCAGATAAAAGTCGGTTTTCCGAAACGTGAGTATATTTTTTCGAAAATTCTCATGTCCGTGGAACGCCACTGGGACTATTGGCGCGCCAGATTTTACAGCCAGTGGGAGAATGCCCGGTTTACCCTGCGCCAGTACACCAGAATGGGAACGCGTACCTTCTGGCATTATGGCCAACATTTTCCCTTCTTTCAACGCATCCAATGCCAGATTCATGGCTGTGTTATCCACCGCGCCACGTTTGATGGGAATGGCACCCCATGCTTCAGAGACCATCCTTTTTATCGGGTTGGAGAAGTTTTCCTCTTTGCTGAGAGTGGTTAATGGCCGGGGATGGGCATACGAAAACATGACCAATCCATCCATAGAGTTAACATGATTACCAGCAACAATATATGGACCCGTCAACGGCACATTTTTCATTGATTCCAGATGTGGACGAATGGTCAGATCCACATACATTCGGATTGCTTTGTTCACAAATTCTTTTGAAAAGATCATTTATCCCTACCAGATAGATTTAATTCGCCAGACAAGCCATTTTCTGCACCCATCTCTCCGGCAAGAGACATGCAAATGGTACACGCGGCCAACGCGGCAGTTTCCATGCGTAATATCCGCTTTCCGAGAGACGTGGAATGGAAACCTGTTTTCACAGCCATCTCAACTTCATCCGGGCTAAAACCGCCCTCCGGTCCAATGAGAAGGGCAGCGTCCGGTTTGCCGTTCGACAATTGCCGGGAGTACGCACCTGCGAGGCTTACGGTTTGTTCCTTTTCATACAGGATATAACCCCTAAAGTCGGGAAAATGTTTCAAAAAATCCGTGAGTTTTTGTGGAGGGTCAATCTCCGGGATCCGGCTCCGTCCACATTGTTCAGCAGCTTCCCGTATGATCTTGCTCCAACGAACCAGTTTATCATCATGCCCACGTGTGTCTTGCACGAGTGTGCGACTGGTAACCAGAGGAAAAAAGCGGAAAACTCCCAGCTCAGTTCCCTTTTGAAGCATCCACTCAAATTTCTCCCGCTGTGTCAACGCAAGGCAGAGATACAACCTGACAGTCGGTTCACCGCTCGCGGTTTGGATATCACAAGCTTTACCTGAAGTTGCGCGGGCATCAACATTAACAAGCTCAACCTCGCGACAATGTCCGCGGTTATCGAGAACAGTAACGTATTCCCCTGCCTTTAGACGCAACACAGAGCAAATCTGTCTGGAAATTACCGGAGGAAAATGGATTTCCGCTGTATCAAATACTTCAGGAGACAGAAAAAAACGGTTACCACTCACAGATTAGCCTCAAGCCCGGCAATCACGACCGTAAATTCCCCTCGAAGGTCCATTTCGCCCGACTTTTCCACCAGTTCCGACAGACTGCCCCGGATCACCAGTTCAAATTTTTTCGTCAGGTCATTGGCTACGACCGCTGGACGATCGCCATATACAGCAAGACAATCTTTCAAGAAATCCGCCAGACGGAAAGGACTTTCATAAAAGATCAGTGTATGAGGCGATTGTTCATCCACCGCAAGAAATTTTCGGCGCGCAGAACTTTTTCGCGGCGGAAATCCACGGAATGTGAAGGAATGTACCGGCAAACCAGACAGCACAAGCGCGGTGATGACCGCTGTTGGACCTGGAATGGCCGTAATCTCCACGCCAGCTTTAATAGCTGCCCTTACCAACCGGTAACCCGGATCCGAGACTGACGGGCTTCCGGCATCTGACACAAGAGCTATATTTTTTCCGTCGAGGAGCATGTCCACCACACGTGCGGAAGCCTTTTCCTCGTTGTATTCATGGAAGGACATCTGCGGTTTTTTGATCTCGAAATGTTTCAGCAAAAAGCCTGTTTTACGGGTATCCTCGCTGACCACAAGGTCAACCATGTTCAGGGTTTCCAGCGCCCGCAATGTGATATCGCCCAGATTGCCAATGGGAGTTGCGATTAGATATAACATGCCTGAATTATAAACGTTCGGGATGTTCATTGTGTGACTTCGTTAAACCGAAAGAGTGGGCCTTTATTGGACCCACTCTTTCGGTTCCTATTATAGGGTAACGGCGTTTGCCCCATTATGAATGGTTAATTTTATTTGGCAATCCCAACTTTTCCGGCTGCGGCAGCTTTCAACACCTCAGCCCGGGTGGTCTTCTCCCAACTTAGATCCAGATCATCACGGCCAAAGTGGCCATAAGCTGCAACCTGCTGGTAAATGGGACGGCGCAGGTCCAGATCGCGAATGATGGCTCCGGGGCGAAGGTCAAAGTGCTTGCTGATCAGATCAGCAATATCTACGTCACCAATGGTTCCGGTTCCGAAGGTTTCAACATTAATGCTCAATGGATGTGCCACACCAATGGCATAAGCCACCTGGATCTCACAGCGTTCCGCGAGACCAGCGGCAACAACGTTCTTGGCAACCCAACGAGCAGCATAGGCAGCGGAACGATCAACTTTTGTGGGATCTTTTCCAGAGAAAGCACCGCCGCCATGACGACCGGTTCCACCATAAGTGTCAACAATGATTTTGCGACCAGTGACACCGGCATCGCCCATGGGTCCGCCAATAACAAAGCGTCCGGTGGGATTTACATAGACTTTCATATCCTCATCCACAATAATGCCAGATTCCTTTAAGACAGGATCAATAACATGTTTTTTGACACCATCGTGGATCTCTTTCTGAGTGACATCCGGATCGTGCTGGGTACTGACGAGAACGGTATCCACGCGGTAGGGTTTCCCTTTGCGGTATTCGATTGTTACCTGGCTTTTGCCGTCAGGGCGAAGCCACGGCAAGGTGTCATTCTTGCGAACTTCAGTAAGTTTCCGGGTAAGCTTGTGAGCCAGATAAATAGGCATGGGCATGAGGGTAGGTGTCTCATTACAGGCAAAACCAAACATCATACCCTGGTCACCAGCGCCAATTTTCGCGATCTCGTCCTCGGTCACCTGGCCTTTTTTAACTTCGTCCGCTTTGGAAACACCCATATCAATATCGCTGGACTGTTTCGCGATGGCCACCTGCACACCGCAGGAATTGCCATCAAACCCTTTTGAACTGTCATCATAACCAATATCAGTGATCACCTTGCGCGCGAGGCGATCAAAATCGATATGCGCGTTGGTGGTGATCTCTCCAAGAAGCATGACAAAACCGGTTTTCGTTGCAGTTTCGCAGGCAACACGTGATTTGGGATCCTGCGCCAGACAGGCATCCAAGACGGCATCGCTGATCTGGTCACAGATCTTATCGGGATGTCCTTCGGTAACCGATTCTGACGTGAACAGGTATTTTTCTGAACTCATAAACGAAGACAGCATATTTTTATCTCCTTTTCAGATAAAAAAGAAATTGCCCCTTCCGGTACTGCGAGGGGCAAGAATTTTTGTTCGAGGACGCCCTCTCATCTACCAGACTAACTCTGCCGGAATTGGCACCTGAACGCCGCTGATATTTGATCAGCTTTGCCAGGTTGCCGAGGTATCATAGGGCCGGTCCCTCCACCTCTCTGGATAAGAGTGCCATTAGAGGCTATTTAATTGATAGTTGGAATATATCATGTGTCAACCCTATCGTCAAATTAGAAGTTATTAATTTTTATCCCAAACTGCCTGCATCCCAGTTTCAGTCATGAATGCAGGCAGCTCTGGTTTTGTTTAGGTCAATCTTTCACGGATCGATTGTGAAGGGGCTAATCAATATCACGATAAGATTTGTAACAATCCTTTTGTCCAATTGGTGTCATCACGGAATAAGACCATTTGAATTTAGCATCCTCTTCGACAAGCCGATAATCAGTCAACTCCGGTTTCGCATCCCTCAGTGATATCAGCGCCGAATTGAATGAGACATGGTATCCCTGCCATTGCCATTTTTGAAGTTGATCCTCCAACATTCTGGTACGACATACCAGCGCAACACCCAGCAAATGCTTTGTCTCATCATTTTCGGTGGTACGGAATTCCTCAAGTGTCTGCAGAACACTGTCTGTCGATAATTCCTGGAAATACTGGTAATCCAACTCTTTTCCCGATTCGGTTCGGGCAACATTCGACCGCACAATAAAACTGTCAATATTCATGATATTCAGCGTCAAACCCAATCCAACAAGGGTGAAAAATGCCGCCATGGCGAATCCCCGACGATACGGGACGATCTCAAGCACCATGACCACAGCCAACAAGATTCCCAACCAGACCATGAACACATGGCTGTAAGCGCGCAACCGGGTGAACCCATAGGCATCCTCCAGAAGACTGAGCCGTATAAATGAAGACACAAGGATCACGCCCACCAAACATACAAGTACCAGGCAAAAGGTGGAGAACCATCGCTGCTTTTGCGCGCTATCACGCCGGGTCACAGCGCTCAAGCCGAGGAATAACATTAGACTGAGTATTGCGACCCACACAAGTTCTCCAAAACCTTTACGCGCATATTCCGCGTAGGTATACCCGTCAACTACAATATTATCCTGTCCACCAAAGAAATATTGAAACTGTACGGTTACAAAGAATGCGAAAAGCAGGTTGACGCCAACCAGAACAATACTGCTTTCTGTGAAGCCGAGGAAGGCTGAAAACCAGGGTTTTTTCAATCCAATCAGGTCCGATCGCTGACTTTTTGAAATGGCATACAAATATATGCCAGAAAGCAAATACCCGATAATACCCACCATAACCAACCGGACAGCGTATTCCAAGAATTTTTCCAAATTCAGAATCTTCTCTAATTCTTTAGAGAACACCGGATCTGCGCTGACCAGAAGGAGCGCGAGAAATAATACAATTGGGAAGGCCAGCAAGAGTCCTCGAACCACTGCCCAGATAGAAACCCTGTTTTTCGGGGCGGGTTGGTTTTCAACACCGTCTTGATGAGGCGAAGGACGAGGCGCGGCAAGCAGTCCGCTGCCGCCAGCCAGAGCAGAACCGGCCAATCTGAAAAATCCAGTAATCATATCTGCCACGCTGTATTTCAACCATAACCCACTTGAAAAGGTTAGCGCCAGCAAGGCAAGACAAATCAACGAAAGCAGAATGTTTATGAAATTTGTGAACGGCTCCTGCCGGATGAAAGTCATGGCAGAAAACACCACTCCCATTATAGCGAGCAGCCAGCTGAACAGATTGGGTTTTACATCCTCCAACCAGGAAAGAATAAAACCGGCCATGGTCACTGTAAGAACAAAAATGAAATAAGAAATCCCCAACGGTTTATTCCAAAATAATAAGTCAAAAACCAGACCCAAAATAACGGATGTCCAAAGAATTCTTGAAGCGTTTTTGATAGACATTATGTGTCTCCTTTCCGACAGTATACATTCATCGGCTGACAGAATCCGCCTCCTGAAACAGTCATTCTTCGCACTCAAGTGCTTAATATGCTGAACATATAAGGGTATTGTTGGGCAATCTATCCCCAAACTTCCTGTCCGGTTGTATTTCCGCTGGCGGGTGAAAGCTATAATAAATAGCATGATCCAGTTGATGATCGTTGAAGACAACCAGCGGTTGCGAGAAGCCCTGATTACCGGTTTTGAAAAAACCGGGCGGGTTAACATTTGCCACCACACAGACACAGGAGAAAACGCTCTTGACACAGCATCAAGCTTCCCACTTGATGCTGTGCTGATGGATGTCCATCTCGCCGGTGGGTTGAATGGGATTCAAACAGCCGTTACCCTGAGGCGGGAAATTCCCCGCATACCAGTTCTCTTCTATTCCATCCAGGATGATGATCAATACTACCGTGATTTCCGGGCGTCAGGAATCCTCAGTCATTACGCGTATATTCGCAAATCTAATTATTTATTGCCGGAAATGATCCTTCCTCTTATCGAAAATGCTATTGCCGGTCGGTCATTCATAGACCCTGAGATCGAAGAACGGGTGCAGGAAGTTCGCGAACTGGATGAGCAAGATCCACTCGCCCTGTTGGAACCGAATGAACTGGCAGTGATCAAGATGATCGCCCAGGGTTTGACGAATGAACAGATCGCATCCAGGATGGGGTTCCGGGACAAACGCACCATTAGCCGCACTAATGGCAGTATTTATGCCGCCTGGGGATTGGATGACACAACGACGGATGAGAAAGTAGCCCGTACACGCGCAGCAATAATTTACCAATCCGGCCGCCTGATCCACTGGGATGCAAAAGGGAATCCGTTTATCTTGGATTCCTGTCAAAACTGGATACCATGGGAGGAAGGATGAGCGGCCAATTGATCCTGGATTGGCCGGCGCTTACTCTTTCTCTTTTTAACGCGTTTCTTCTCAGCTGGTTGGGTTTCACTATTATTCTCGAAGCTGACCGCCGTGCATTAGGGGTCTGGCTTTCTGCCGAAGGACTTTTTCTTGGCGCGGCTTTCTTTATCGCTCATACCGCCATCTTGCGAAATGGCTGGCAATGGGATAATCCGATGCTGGATTTCTGGTGGCGTGCCGGATGGTGGCCGCTCGTCCTATCTCCGTTTGCCTGGTATTGCGTAATCCTCTGGTATTCCGGTTTTTTCGATGACCCTGTTTCTCCACTCCACCGACGGCAGGCAATCTGGTTCGGGCTGATCCTTGTTTCTACAGCCGGACTGCTTATCTGGATGCTCCTTGCCAATCCGCTGCCTGACCTTGGAGGGCAAACGTTTAACTTCTCTGCTTTTCTTGCCCTGGTGATTTCTTTTCCGGTTTACATTATCGCTTGCATTATTCTCTCCCTCGACGCGATCCTGCGACCAGGACCAACGGCCCGGTTCCTGGGAAACGAAGCCCGCCGGCAGGCTCGCCCCTGGTTGACAGCCTCAACCCTCGTGTTGCTTTTGGTCTGTCTTCTGGTCACTTTTACCCTGATATGGGGCTTTCAAACATTTACCACAGATTACGGCAGGAATGTGGTTACCGTATCCTCGTTCATACCCCTTACCGGATTGGATGTTGTCATTGAATTATTGATAACCTTTGCTATCCTGTTAATTGGTCAAGCCGCCGTAGTATACGAGGTGTTCAGTTCCAATCCCCTTCCCCGCGATGGCCTGCGAAAACACTGGACGTTTGCTATTTGGGTAGGTGGATTTTTCTCCATAGTTTTTTCCAGTGTTTTGTTTTATTTTTCCCGCCCCGAACTGGCCTACTTGCTTTTCATACCATTCATGGCGGGTGTAATGACTTTCCAGAATCACCAGACCGGCAAAGACCGCGAGACGGAATCCAGACAGTTGAGAACACTGGCCAGTCCGCTTCAAACGTATGACCGCATCTTTTCTGACCCCGGCAGTTTAAATAATTCGGAAAACTTGCTCATTGAATTCGATCAAATATGCAGTGATTTACTTCGCACGAATAAGGCGATATTGGTCCCGGCAGGTGTTTTATCCAGTTTCTTGCCGGCCGATATCTCTTTTCCGAGAGATAAAGCGGATATCAGCGTTGCATTAAGATCGCCACAATATGACCCGGATATGCCAATCCCAATCCGGTTGAACCCGGACGAGAATAAGAATTTTTCCTGGGCGGTTCCACTGGTTTCAACACGTGGTTTGGACGGTTGGTTTTATTTCAGCGCGAAACCCGGCAGCGGGTTTTATACGATCGAAGAGATCGAGATTGCCCAGGCCGCTGTAGAACGTTGGATGGACAACCAGGCTGCTGCTGAAATTGCCCGACGCCTGGTAAATTTGAGACGCCAGAAACTGGCCGAAACCCGGCTACTTGATCAAAAAGCACGCCGGATCCTCCACGATGATGTCCTTCCCATATTGCACACAGCTCTGCTGGCCGCCCCACATAGCGAATCTGCCGCACAGATCACCACCGCCCACAAAATGATCTCCCGCCTCCTGCGTGATGCGCCTCCCCCGCCTCCGGTCGCGATCACCCGTAATGGTTTGATGGCGGCTTTGAAGCAAACGGCGGAAAGTGAGGCGGAAATCCTTCAATCCCGCCTGGTTTTTAACAGTAATGAAGAAGTCGATAGGAAGACTTCCCAAATTTCCGCCGATGCAGCCGAGACCGTGTTTTATGCTTTCAGAGAATGTTTGCGGAATATTAAGAAGCATTCCGGGCGTATTTCCAATGACACGTTGACCATTATTACCCGGATCGAAAGCGGAACAATATTACAAATTGACATCGAAAACCGGCAAATAGCCGCTGGTTCCAGTGACGATGAAGAACTGCGATCCAGTGGTCAAGGACTTGCTTTGCACAATGCCATGCTGGCAGTATTCGGCGGTGGGATGCGAATCGAACACACAAACACCGGATTGGTGCGCACAACCATCAACCTGCCGGTGTTTTGATCGCAGACTGGTATTCGATCAGCGGGCTTGCATGACCTGTATCGTGGTGATATCATCATTTACACTATGCACGGGTTAATGGATTCTCTTCGCAAAGGAGGGCGTGAAAGGACACGCGCCATCCTGGTTTTAATCATCGCGGCAACCATTCCATGCTATTGCCTTGGATTGATCACCCTCTGGGGAAGCCGGCTTACGATCAAAAAAAGCACCAGTACCCCGACAATAACGGTTACCATAACGTTAACATCAACCCCGATATACACTCCGACACCGTTAACCTTTACTCCAACGATCACCCAATCACCTACCAGCACTTTTACTGCTACGATTACCCGAACACCCTTCATGACCCGTACCCGGACGATAACATCCACCTTTACAGAGGTGCCCCCACCAACAGAAACTCAAATCCCCTCAGCAACAAGTACGCTGGAACCTCCAACGCCAACCATAACCCTGGTACCTCCCACGGTTACAGCAACAGAAATTATCGAAATCCCAATCAATACTGAGACTGCCACACAAGAACCTTGATATGAACTATGACCCCGTTCCATTCTTAAAAAAGATCATTTCACTTCCCGGTTTATCGGGATACGAAGACCCGGTACGCCAGGCTATTGCGGAAGACTGGGGACCAATGGTTGACGAGCTAAAAGTCAGCCGGTTGGGCAGTTTATATGGCATTCAACGTGGAACCACGGAAGAACCCCGCCCACGGATATTACTGGCCGCCCACATGGATGCTATCGGCCTGATGGCAACCATGGTTCAGAACGGTTTTATCCGCTTCACCGAGATCGGTGGTATCGATCCGCGTATTCTCCCTGGACAAAAGGTGATCGTACACGGCCGGCATGATCTTCCGGGTATTATCGGTCAACCGGCTCCCCGGCTGCTTCCACAATCCATCGGGAAAAAAACCGTTCCCATGGAGTATTTATTTATTGATGTCGGACTTTCCGCGGAAGAGACATCTCACCTGGTAAGACCCGGTGATCCGATTTCTTTCGTGCAACAACCTTTGGAGCTGACTGAAAACACACTGGCCGGGCATACCCTGGACAACCGTGCTTCTGTTACCGCTTTAAGTATCTGCCTGGCCGAACTATCATCCATTCGTCATTCCTGGGATGTCTGGGCAGTGGCAACCGTCCAGGAGGAAGAGACCCTGGCCGGCGCCTTTACCTCACCTGTTGATATCAGCCCCGACATTGTCGTGGCTATCGATGTCACATTTGCCAAAGGGCCGGGTGCGAATGACCATCGAACCGTTCCTTTCGGGAAAGGAATTACACTGGGTTGGGGACCGAATACGCATCCTGCCATATACGACGCTTTTAAGAAAGTGGCGGAACGCCTGGATATCCCATTCCAGACGGAAGTTTCCCCGGCCAATTCCGGAACAGATGCCATGGGGCTGCAAATCGCAGAAGGAGGACTGCCTTCAATTTATATCAGCATCCCTATTCGGTACATGCACACCCCGGTCGAACTGGTATCAATAAAAGATATTCAACGGGCAGGCCATTTGCTAGCACAGACGGTATCCAGTTTTGAGCCGGGATTCAAACAACAAATACGGTGGGAGGATTAGCATGGCAGTCGAAAATAAAACCCACCTGTCCCAGTCCTTTATTGACCTGGTTGAAAAATTATCCAATGCTCCGGGTGTCTCCGGCTCCGAAGGAGCTGTAAGGACAATTGTCAGGGAACAATTGGATTCGTTGGAAATTCCATATAGCATAGATGCGCTGGGGAATGTACTGGCAACCCGTTCCTGTGGAAAACCTGGCGCATTCCGGCTTATGCTGGCTGCGCATATGGACGAAGTCGGCCTTATGATCGTTGAAGAAGACGAAGGCGGTCTCTATCGATTTAGCACTGTCGGAGGTATTGATACAAGAGTTTTACCAGGGAAAACCGTCCGCGTTGGAAAAATTCAGAGTCCTGCTATCATTGGCGCCAAGCCGATCCATCTGACCGACGCGGATGAACGGAAAAATCCCATCACACTGGAGACCATGCGTCTAGACTTGGGTCCCGGTGGCGCGGGGAAAGCGAACCCTGGTGACCGGGCTGTCTTCGCGACTGAATTTCATTCGAACGGCTTTAGTTTCAGTGGCAAAGCTCTGGACGACCGATTAGGAGTAGCCATCCTTCTCACCCTTCTTGCCGAACCACCGGAGAAGATGGATATTATCGCGGCCTTTACAACCCAGGAAGAGATCGGGTTGCGTGGCGCTCGTGTGGCAGCCCACTCGATAGACCCACAGGCTGCCATTGCCATCGACGCAACACCGGCCAACGATCTTCCAGCCTGGAATGATGATGAGAATACCGGTTACAACACCCGTCTGGGTTATGGTCCGGCATTGTATATTGCAGATGGCTCTACTCTATCCGATCCGCGAATGGTAAAAATGTTCCAGCAAACGGCTAACAAAGCTGGTATTCAGTACCAGATCCGCCAACCCGGCGGTGGCGGCACCGACGCGGGTTCCATCCACAAACAAAGGGAAGGGATACCCAGCATTTCGATATCCGTCCCAATCCGCTTTGCACACACACCGTGTTCCATCGCCTGGCATTCGGATATTGAAGGTACGCTTGAATTATTGCGAACTGTTCTGAAAACATTTGATACAACTGTTTTTATAAACCCAGATAAAAGATAAAACGCCCCAGGAGACTGGCATGAAAGATTTGATCCAACAATTGGTTGAAACCACCGGACCTTCTGGCTACGAAAGCCAGGTAAGAGAGCTGGTGATAAAGAATATTTCTAAATTTTCAAAAGACATCAAAACCGATTCAATGGGTAATGTTATCGCCCGGATGGGCACAAAAAAAGCCGGTGGTTCACGGATCATGGTATCCGCCCACATGGATGAGATAGGCATAATAGCCACACATATCGATGAAAATGGATTTATCCGCTTTACCACAATTGGAGGTGTTAGGGCTGCCAATTGTATTGGCGGTCGTGTTCTTTTCCTTAATGGTGCACGGGGAGTGATCTTCATGGAAAAACTGGAGAATCCCGGACATACTCCGGGGTTTGACCAGCTCTATATCGATTGCGGCTTCTCCGGAAGGAAAGATTGTACAATCACTGTAGGTGATATGGCTGTTTTCGACCGGCCTTTTACAGATCTCGGAAACCGCGTAATCTCCAAGGCGATGGACGACCGCATTGGTGTCGCCATTCAAATTGAAGTCATGCGTCAATTCAAGAATTCACCTCACGAACTCGTTTTTGTTTTCAGCACCCAGGAGGAAGTAGGGTTGCGTGGCGCGACCACATCAGCCTATGGAGTTGACCCCGAGATTGGCCTTTCAATCGATGTAACCCTGACGGGAGACACACCTAAATCCATCAAGATGGCGGTTGCCCTGGGCAAAGGGCCGGCGATCAAAGTCCGTGACGGTGGCATGCTGGCAGATCCACGCCTGGTCAAATTAATGATTGATACAGCGGAAAAGAATAGTATTCCCTACCAGCTGGAAGTCCTGGAAGGCGGCACAACCGACGCAAAAGCCATACAGTTGACCCGTTCCGGGGTACCATCCGGTTGTGTTTCCATTCCATGCCGCTATGTGCATTCCCCATCTGAAATGGTTGATATGAACGATGTGGAGAACGCGATTAAATTGATCCTTTCTCTCATCAGCTCACCGATTGATCTCTGATGCGAAGCATTCCGATAATTCTGGTCTGTTTAGCGCTTGTTGGATGTAATATCAATCCGATGCCAACAGCCACGCCATCTTTCCATGGAACAGCGACCCCGGAACCCAGCCCTATCAGTCCAACACCAACACTGGCAATGGCTTCCGAGCAGACTACAAAGCTCGCGATATGGGTTCCAGCCAGATATGATCCTTCAACCAAATCGAACGCCTCAATTTTGCTAGAGAAAACCATAGAAGACTTTGAGGGACAAAATCCCGGAACAGAAGTTGAAATCCGGGTAAAGGCAGACTCGAATCCGGCTGGTTTAATGGAGTCTCTTACCCTGACTTCAGCAGCAGCGCCAGATGCCATGCCCTCTCTGGCGTTATTGAGCCGTTCTCAAATGGAAGAAGCGGCCCGCAAAGGTATTATTTTCCCGCTCGACAGCCTGACAGAATCTTTGGAAGAAACCGACTGGTATCCGTTCGCGAGACAACTTGCCATTTTCAAAGATGATATTTATGGGTTACCGGTAACCGGTGATGCTATGGTTTTGGTTTTTCGCAGCAGCAAACCTGCTGCACAAGCCCCTACCTGGGATGAAATCCTCAATCTCGGTTCATCTGTATTATTCGCAGCCGCAGACCCACAGGCGACTGTTCCAATTGCCCTGTATCGATCATCTGGCGGAAATACAGAAGATATTCTATTAAACCCTGAAATTCAAATTAATGAACTGGAAAAAACCCTGACATTACTGGCCACGGGTGCTGAAAAAAATGTATTTCCACCCTGGCTGATCAATTATCAGACAGATAAACAGGTAATGGATCTTTTTATGACCCAACAGGGTGGCTGGGTTATCACCTGGCTGTCCAACTACCTGTTGGCTGAACCAGAGAATACCAGTCTCTACCCGATACCCACGCTTGGGGTGGAAAGTGCCACATTAGCGAATGGTTCCGTGTGGGTTCTGACGGATACCAATCCGGAAAGGCGTCTGATGAGTGTCCGTCTGGCGGAATTCCTTACCCGAAGTGAATTCCTTTCCCAATGGAATCTCATCAACAACTCGCTTCCTCCGCGCCCATCAGCCTTGACCGCCTGGCCAGACACGCCTCTCCGGTCGCAGCTGAATCAGATTTCTCTGGCTGCCAGCATTCGGCCCCCAGGTGAGGTGATAACCAGCATCGGTCCAGCCATACAAGAAGCCACCTTGTTGATTTTGAAAAAGCAAAGTGATCCTGCGAAAGCTGCCAGTACAGCTCAGGAGCGTTTATCCGCTTCAACATCAAATTAAACAGGGAACTCCGGTTATAATGCCCTCCAGATTTCAATTTCCCATGAATTTTGATAAACAGATCATCGCACAAATCATACTTGTCTTTCTTTTCCTGATTGCATGCTTCTGGATTGCCATTCAACCCAATCCATTTGAGGTACAGCATTCACCATCTGATACCTCAAGCCAGCCAATGAAGCCTGATCCAACCCTGGAAGCTCTAAAAGCAACTGCCTACCAGGTAGAGATTGAAGAAAATCGAGACCAGACCATCGGTGTTTTATTCGGCGGATCCATCCTTGTTGTCATTATTGTTGCCGGAACACTGCTTATTATGAACAAAGAATAGAGTTTCCATTATCCTTCCAGGATTGGATCCTAATAAATAACTTGGACATCGCAGATATCTCTATTGCAACCTGGTGACACATTGGTCGTATATTGTCATGAATAGTGTTCTGCAAAAAACAATTTGGGTATGCCCCAATTCATAAGAGGAAGGGAAGAATGAAAACGAACAAAATGCAATCAGTTTGGCGGTTACTGACCGCCCTTATGTTGTTAACAGTCGGACTATTTGCTTTCACGCCAACCGTATATGCCGCTGAAATCAACAACAGCGGTATTGTAAAAGCCGGGGAAGTCATTAACGATGATCTTTTCCTGAGTGGAGAAACTGTGCGAATGGATGGTGAAGTAAATGGTTTGCTGTTGGCAACCGGTAACGCTGTCATAATCAATGGTATTGTCAATGGTGACCTAATCGCGTTAGGAAGTTCTGTAACCGTGACAGAAGATGCGGTGATTGATGGCAATATCTTTTCCGGCGCCCAGAATATCACGATAAATGGCAAGGTAACAGGCAGCCTGTTTGCGGGCAGCGCGACATTGAACAATGGAGCAACTTCCATCATTTCCCGTAACCAATATTTCGGTGGATATAGCTTTACCCAGTCAAAAGGTGCAGTAACAGACCGTGATATTCGCGCGGCTGTTTATCAGGCTTCTCTTGATGGCGAAACCGGGCAGGATGCCGTTATCTATGGCGAAGCAGTAGAGGTAACTGGCTCCATTAAGCGTAATGCTGAATTCCTGGTTGGCACCCCCACCAACCAGGTAGAACCGATGTCTCCCTTCATGGGAAATATGGGCGTAACCCGCAACCTCAAACCTGGTCTGCGCGTTGATCCGGCCGCAGTCATTGGCGGTGTAATGACCTATACCAGTAAAGTCAACCAGAGCAGTTCTATTGCAGCCACACCCGCTGGAGGCATAGTATTTCAAACACCGGTACCTGAAAGCACCGGAGAAAGTGTTGAAACTCCTCCGACACCGGTGACCCAAGCCGTGGGAGTCTTTACAGGATTTGCCCGAATCGCAGGCAACCTTATCTCCTTGCTTTTGATAGGGGCTCTGATCCTTTGGAAAGCACCCGCGCTATTGAACGAAACGGCAGAGATGGTCAAAGCCAAACCGTGGGCATCAACCGGTTATGGATTTGTCGTCATACTGGTCGGTTATGCAGCAGCCACGCTGGCTCTAATGGTGATCGTAATCGCCGGAATTATCATCGGGTTCATCACCATAGGAGGACTGGGCGGTGTAACAGTGGGGTTGGGACTATCCTCTCTGGCAACAGCCACTTCCATTTTCAGTCTGTGTGTTTTTTACGTGAGTAAGATCATAGTGTCATTTGTTTTTGGTAAGTGGATATTCTCGAAACTGGCACCTGAAAATACCAGCAATATTTGGCCGTTAGTAATTGGTATTCTTATCTATGTCATTCTTGATTCGATACCGTTCCTCAATTTCCTAGTTGAACTGGCATTTATTCTCCTTGGGGTGGGTGCAATCTGGTTGGTTTATAGGGCCAGAACAACCAAAGCGGTAGAAATTCTAACCGCCTGAAAGACATGGTTTATTAATGAAAAAAGCATTCCCTGATTATGGGAATGCTTTTTTCATCCGAATGGGATTAATGCCAGCGGCACCAGCATTTCATGCTGACTCAAACTACCATGACGGCCGAGAAGACGATCATCACGTGTTGACCACCATAAGTAAGCCTCATCCAGGGCAACAATTAATAAATCGCCCATCCGCCTAGGCGACTCCTCATAGACAATTCCAGTACCCATTAACCCAGTGGCAAAAACATCACTGGTATCGTACACCCGGAATTTGCCCGGCCATTCACTTTCAATGTATTTACGCACTTTTCCAGCGCGGCCTTTCTTGATATGCAAGAATGCCAGGCGATTCTCACCTGTAGGCCAAACTTCCAGGTTATCAAGAAAAGAAGGATGCCGGGAAAGATCGTACTCCTCGCGGATCGGGGTTGATTGCAAACCATGGTCTGCGGTAACAATGACCAATGTTTTTCCATTCGAATCCAACGACAGGCTTTCTTTTAAATCACCCAAATAGCGGGAAAAGTCGCACAACGCAACCCGCACTCGCGGGTCATTTGGGCCGTAAACGTGGGAAAGCTCATCAATTTCGCTCCAATAGACATAAAGATATGACGGTATGTCAGTATTAGCCCGAGCATGGTTCTTGATCTGATAGAAAAGATCGCCCATTGAGTGATAACCCCCACGACTGGCTAATGGGAAAAGCGTTCGGGTCAAACTTGAGTGAGCAATTGAAGCGGGATGCAAAGCAGTAACGGCTCCGCCATGCTTGATGATGTGGGCATCAATGGTCGCGACCGGCAGAAAATTCTTTGGAAATAAAAGGTTACTCGCCTGTTCGCCCTGATTATCTCTGTAAGGCATGGAGGATTGCAAAATCATATTATAGACAGCGTTATATTCCTGTAACCATAACTCATATGCTAAATTTCCGTGTGATATTGGGGGTTCTCCGGTATTCAGTGTTGTCAGAGCAGCACATGTGGTACTGGGCGATATGCTTGTTAACGGCATCAGGCATTTGCCCGCAATAAGATCTTTCCAGACGGTCATACAACCATCGGTATCATTACAAATCCAGTTTTGCAAGCGATGCCAGCCAAGGCCATCCATAAGGATCAAGATTACCCGGTCATATTTTTCCCCGTCCAGAGGATAGGCATTTCCCAACCCCTGTTTTCCCGTGATTTCAAGTCCCAACCAGCTGCATATGGACCAGGGTAGATTTACCAGGTTGTATCCGCCATAATCCGGGAATAACAACTTTGTTTCATCACCTGGTAATAATGAAATCTGCCGTTCCAATAAATTGTCGATCGTAATCATTATCTAATTTTATGCGTTCTTGAGAACTATGGTTTATGATTTAGAAATTCGAGGGTAAACTGCTATAATTTTCTTAACAAAATCACAAAGGATACGGGTATGAGACGTGAAATCCTCACATGGCAGGATATTGATCAATTAGTTGACCATTTGATCCCACAATTTGAATCAGAATATGATTCCATGTTGATGATCACACGCGGAGGGATCGTTCCCGGTGGTTTGCTGGCTGAAACTTTGAATATGATTTCAATATTAACTGCCGCTGTCGATTTTCCGGCAGAGATCGAAGGGGAAAAAGAACATGCCCGACTTCGGGTTTGGCCAAAATTCCTGCAATTTCCTGATGATGCTTTGCTGCGGGATAAGCGCATCCTGGTGGTGGATGATGTCTGGGGATCAGGCCGCACAATAACAGCCGTCAAAAACCGTATCTCCGGAGCAGGTGGGGTTCCATTTACCTGCGTTCTGCATTTCAATCCTTATCGGAACCTGTTTGGAAATGTAAGACCAGATTTCTTCGCGGCGATAACTGACGCTCATATTGTTTACCCCTGGGAGATCAGCCACGGTCAGGATGGTGTCTTATTGCAAGGTATGGATCCTTCTTCCCAGTAATTTCGCTAATCAAAAAGCACGCTTATATACCGTTCCACCATATCTGAAAGGCTGAAGCCCTCTTCCGCTCTCTTCCGGGCTGGTTCACGGAATTTTTCTTGATTAGTCAGAATATCGCTGGCCGCTTTGGCTAAACCATCTATATCTGGATTTTCCAGATTCCAGTAATTGGATCCATAGGGAACCACGAGACCAGCATTTCCAAAAATGATTTCTGGCAAAGAACCGGTAGCATAAGCCAGAACAGGGCACCCACAGGCCAGTGCCTCAATCACAGAGTTCGGGCAAGCAGCATTTAGATCGGCTGAAAACAACAGATGTGCAGACCGGTCCAGCCCCGCGATCTGGTCTCCGGGCACGACACCCGCCCAATCCACCATGTTTCCAGACTGCCGTGACCAGTAGGTCTTCAAATGTTCTGGCGCGCTTCCAGCCACTGTGAGCCGGACAGGCTTATCCATCTGGCGGTTCAGTATCTGGGCAAGTTTGACAGCCGTATCAAGGCCACGTTCATACCCACCGCCAATATGTGCTTCAACCATCAACAACCGGTAGGAATCAGTTGGAGGAGGTGCATCACCATCTGGAGAGAACTCATTCAGATCGACGCCATTGTAAATAACCGAAGATGGAATCCGGACCGAGCCATAAACAGTTTGCCACCATTTGCAGGCAAACTGGCTCTGGTAGATGATGGCATCGGCCAGGTTATTCCGAATAAATCGAAGAATTCGGTTGTTTACTTCACAACGCAAAAAATATCCAACCGGGACTCGCAACTTGCGGTGAATCCAATTCATTCCATTCAGGCGTTGAACAATCCTTAACCCTTTTCGCTTCGCCTTTAACAGAGTAACCACATCGCGCGTACCGCCAATAACCAGAACCGCAGAAGTAGCCGGGTCGTCTATTGAATCGGTAACCGCGATATTTCTTTCAGTCAATCCCCGTACCAAACGGCTGCGAAATGAAGCTGGGCCGCCTAATCCGCCAAGCTTTGGAAGAATGAAGACACCCCGGTTTTTTTGTTTATCATCAGGTAAAACCATTAAATAGAACTCTCCTGATAGGAAAGAATTGCGTCAACAATCCGGCGGGAAGCCTGTCCATCGCCAAATGGGTTCCGGTACGGGCGCGATGTCAAATCTTCTGACCCGTCAAGGATCTTGTTAGATTC
>JAAYYW010000349.1 GCA_012515195.1 Leptolinea sp. | reverse complement strand
CTACCCGCCAGTCGACCTGCCATGGTGTCGACCACGATTGGGATCAAAAGAACCCACACGCTGATCCCCAAACGAGAAACTCCAGGAGATTCACGTAAGCCAAGAATAGCGGAAAACACCGTCCGCATGTCCGCAAAGGAATCCGCCCTGAATGGAATCCAACAAATCCAAACAAAGACCTGTGTGAGGATCCATCCCAAAACAATCCTTACGAAAATCGCCGAAGCACCTGGCACACTCCCCGAAACTCGACTCCATACCTTATGAAAGACCAGTGCTATGCCATGCAATCCACCCCAAATGAAAAAATTCCAACTTGCTCCATGCCACAGTCCGCCCAAGAGCATGGTCACCATCAGGTTTAGGTATGTTCGCACCTTTCCTTTCCGATTTCCGCCTAACGAAAAGTACAGGTATTTCCGGAGCCATGACGACAGCGATATATGCCAGCGGCGCCAGAACTCAGTAACGGAGGTGGAACTATATGGGTAATCAAAATTCGAACTAAAAGTGTATCCCATCATTCTCGCCAAACCTATCGCCATAAGCGAATAACCGGCAAAATCGAAGTATATTTGGGAATAAAATGCTATGGATCCAAGAACCACTGAATAGTTGTCATAGGATCCAACATCGCCGTAAACCGCATCAGATATCCTGGAAAAGTTATCTGCAAGAACAGTTTTGTAAATAAATCCGATGACAATCTCCCGAATACCCGTAAGCAACATCGATGAACTCACATTTCTGTCACTGTCCAATTGGGGCAAAAAGTCAGAAGCTGTGACAATTGGACCAGCGACAAGTTGTGGGAAGAATGAAATGTACAAACCAAGGCGCAAGGGATTCCTTTCGACCTTCACATCACCTCGATAAACATCTACTACATAACTGATTGCCTGAAAAACGTAAAAGCTAATCCCTACAGGAAGAACAATCGAAAATGAAGGCATACTTATTTCAAAATCTAAGAGCGCTGCAAGCCCATGAAGACTCTCGGAAACAAAATAGGTATACTTGAAAAATGTTAACAATAGCAGCTCGAGTCCCACCGTTAAAAAGCAAATCAAACGGGCTCGGTGAGGCCTCCTTTGGATGAACATGGCACCAAGATAGGATCCAAATATCACAAACCACATCAATCCAAGAAAACGCCAGTCCCACCAACCGTAGAAAACCGAACTCGCCACCAGCAAAACCCCATGTTGGAATGATCTTCGCCGGATAAGCAGTATCAGCGAATACACAACAACGAAAAACAAGCAAAACTCAAAAGATGCAAAAATCATTTCTCCAAAAACGTTACATCGGAGACAAGCTCCTCGAATAGCCAATCCGTAAAACACTTGGCCCCATTAGCGTTGAGGTGATTCGAATCCCACCACATAGAACGATCATTCAACCTATTCAACAAACAAACATTATCTCTCATTGTGAGCAACACTTCACCCGAGTATTCACTTTCTTGAACAAAACCAGATCCTGAAGAATTCGGCATCGTAATGTATCCGATCCTTGAATGACTCGGGAAACACATCATTAGAGAGGGATAAAAATACTCCCGTTTCCAAAAAATATCAGCTGTTACTCCCCGATCATATGTAACAGCCGTTTTCATCATTGTATCAAGCGGTTTGAATTCGAAACCCACCGAGGAACCGCTAAGAAGCCAATAAAGATCTGTTGCCCTAATTTTATCTATACAAGATTTTCTCCACAATATACCAACATTAAAACAATTAATCAACCCATGCTTAACCACAATCTCCGCAAGTTTTTCAGGAGACATACCATAACTGTAAGCCTTCCTATTACGACTAATACTAAGCAATGAACAGGCTGCAGAATATGCGATCTCCGGTGTTAGGTATCCCAACGCTCTATCGGAGAATAAATTCGCTTCAATCTGCTCGACTGGATTCAGATCATATCCCATTGATATTTCTTCAAGAATCCATAGGTGACCCACTCTCTCGAGACTCTTCCATTTCTTTCCTGAAATACGCCTCACGCTATGAACCAACGAAAGCCTTTCGAAGTGATTTGCACCCGGGGCCATGAACGGAATAATCCGCACTTGCAATCCCGTTTCTCCCAATCGCGACTCAAGACTCTTCCAATCAATGCCTCTAGCCGCATAACTCCCGCCGAAAACAAATATCACATGTGACGGTGGGTTAGAGTCAATCTCTTCGATGATAGAAGATATAGCCTTCGCGTTGCCGATTTGACCCGTATCTGGATAACGATTGAAAATGTAAGAGTATCCATGCACACCAAGAACACCAAGCATGAACCCTGCGAATATTACCAGAAACAAATTGCACCTATTAGGTGCAAATCGAAACTCTCTGCCCAGGAAATGAACCAATAACAACAGTAATGCTCCGAATAACAGCGAAGCATTCATTCCAACCAGATCATTCATAACATAGCATTCACTTTCTTGTCTTTCCAAAGGACAGGCTAATATTTAACACATTACATCGTGATAGAATATACGAACGCTAGGGCCAGACATAAAGTGGTGTCAACTGTCATTTTTCGACGAGTTGAAGCGACACCGGAAACTGGACCATCTCCAGGGCGACCGAAAGTTATGATTTGCAGGTGGTTATGGAAAACAGACGCAAAAAGATAAAGAAAATAATAAAATAATCTGTACTTTTTGCGAATGATTTGAGATAGGATTGGGATGAACAAT
>JAAYYW010000037.1 GCA_012515195.1 Leptolinea sp. | reverse complement strand
TTTCTGTCAGGATTTTAATATTTCCCGTGAAATTGCCAGACAGGTTTTTGTCGATAATTTCATGCGAACATTCCGCGCGCACACATCCCTATGAGGTAAAGGAATTTGCCAGACGGCATAAAAACGGAGGGGTTACATGAAAATAGTATTTCATACACCCTCCCGTAGTTAAAACATCTGCACGCTGATTCCGGAAGCGGTTTCCCGGTCTATGACAAATCTTTTTTGTTCTATGCCGCAGATTAAGTGATATGGATCGCTGTTTATGACCCGGACTCTGGTGGCAGGTTTGAAACCGGCCTGTTTTAATTCACGGGAGATGTCGTCATCGGTGTTAATGGAGAGGACAGCAGCTTCGCGACCGGGATTGACGTCATCAAGTGTGTCTATTTCTGGGAACAAACCGGGTATGGGGGATATCTCAGCTTCTTTAACAACAAGAATCTGAAAAGGAAAACTGAAAGTCAATTGGAACCGTTCGATACCTGCCTGTTTGAGCATTTTCTCGATTTCCATCGGGGTGTACGCCCGGTGGCTATCACGGTGAAGCTTTAGATTACCAGGGAGCTCAATGCGGCGGAAATCATGGATGATCATCACACCACCCGGTCTAAGGGCTTTTGAAAGATTGCGCAATGCATGAGCCGCATCAGCCCAGTGGTGCATGGATAATGTGGAATAGATCAGATCAAATTTTCCCAGACTGTTGATCAAATTCTCATCTTCAACGAAACCGCAGCGTAATTCCACTTTGTTTCTGTAACCGCGTTGGGTGAGGTACTCATCAGCCGCGGAAATCATATCTTTCGACGGCTCCACGATCACGATTTCCTCTGGAGCGAGTCGTTTCATCACTTCTGCTGTTTGATATCCGGGACCGGCACCGATCTCGAGATAACGCCCGTTTCTCCGGTTTTCCGCCAGTATTTGGTAGAACTTCCCCAGGTAAATGTTACCGAACACTTTTTGCATGGCCAGGTAGTTACCGGCTCTCTCTTTGCCATCCATTACGGCTGAGCTGGATGATTCGTGTATGTATGTCATAATCTTCTCCAATCAAATTTTCGCTTGTTTCGACATCTTGATACTAGATGAGGATTGTGGAGAAATTATGGATAGGAGCAGGAGACATTGTGACAAAAAGTGGACCGGCAGACTTTGGTACCGGGGAATTTAGACTCTCAATAGGGTTATGGGATCAATCGTCATCGTCCCGGTCTTTTATCTTTTTTGCCATACCAACAAGGCGGGAGATCACAATGGTGATATAACCAACTCCGACAAATTGTTCCAGCATAACCGCCACTCTTGGGATGGCTGTTGCGGGGTAGATATCGCTTAATCCGGTCGCGGAAAGGTTGGTAAAGCTGAGTGAGAGAAGTTCTACAAACGTAAAATATCGGAAATCACCGGAGCCCAGCACGAGACTCCCGGGTTGGAAAACCTGGCTGAATTGATAAAGATAGGCAAATCCCCAGGCCAGTAATGTGAATGTGGCACCGGCGGCGAACCATTCATCCGTGGTAACTACATCATCTTCCATCATGTATGCGACAAGGCTGCCGGCGGTATAGAAATAGAGGGTTGCCTCTATCAAGGATGTCCATATTAATAGCGTGGTGTCTGTGGAAAAAATTGAAAATATTGACAAAAAAAGTGCCGGAATGGCGAGTATCCAGGCAATCGAGTCCACAGCCGGACTTTGCCGTACTACCCATACCCGCAAGACCAGGACAACGATACCCAGGATGCTGACGACTGCTTGCTTGATCTGCAACCCGTCAACTATGGCAAACATGACTAATAACAGAAGTTGTGCCGCAAAGAGGAATGCGGATGGATGAACACGCTGCAAAAAGGATTGAAATTTACCGGTCAATTAACCCTCCGTTTTTTCCTGCAAGTCACTGTTTTGTCAGGCTGCTGCTTCCCAGGAACGTGTGATCAATTTACTTTTCTTGGCAGACATCATTTCTTCGGTCAGGCAATAATCTGACAGGAACTTTTGATAGGCGCCTTTCATGCCTTCATTGATCTTGATCACCTGCTGAGGGCAAATATACACACAGTGCATACAATCAATGCAGGTGGTGAAATCTGAAAGGCCGGTGTCCGCGTTAAATGATTGGGTCGGACACTCGGTTTCACACAACCGGCACATATCGCATGTCTCGGTACTCCGCACCGGATTGGTCCAACCACGCTCGGTACGTTGTGGCCGGTTCTTCTTTGCGTCCATGGCCTGTTTGTAACCAAATGGTTTCTGTAAAATAAAACCAGACGTTTCCGGCGCAGAAAATCGTTGGATTGCCAGAGCCGCGAAATTTCGAGCCACATCCATATCATTAGAATTGGGGCGGTCGGTCAAAGCTGTCCATCCGCCGACGTTGTAGGTGTGAGGCCCGGGAAATTCAGCGGAAAATTCAACCTGGAAACCGGCATGTTGTAATAGTTGAAAAGTGTGGAAATGCGCGTATCCGCTTGTGCGTCCGCCGTAGGTGAAAAACATGGCGCATTTCTTTCCCTTGCCATCCAGCTTTGTCAGCCACTCGTTTACTACACCGGGCGCTATGTCTGAATAAACGGGAAATCCAAAGATGAATCCATCGTATTCCTCAACCGCCAGGGGGATCTGACGGGACGCGTATGGAGTGATATTAAAATCCCGGACCTGGTTCCCCAGTTTGGTTAGTTCTTTCGCAATCGCTTTCGCATAAGTTGCCGTCACGTTGGTGCCGGAAAAGTAAATAACAACAATGTTTTTCTTAGTCATTGGTGAACCTTTATTTGTGAAGGGATCTATTCAATCCTTTATTCTATCGCAAGGATTTCTGTAAAAAGATCCTTTTATGGTTTTCTGGCAGGTTATTTAGGCATCCGAAAACAGAATATCCCAATTTTTCGTAAAAAGGTTGTGCCTGGAAACTCATGGTATCCAGATGGGCGTGATGGCACCCACGACGGATCGCTTCTTCCTCAGCCAGCCGGACCAGGCGGCTGCCGTAACCTTGCCCGCGCAAGGTATCATCGATCCACAGGATGCGAATGTGGAGCCAACCCCAGTAGGTATTACCCAGCAATCCGCCAAACACAGTGCCATCACCACGACGCAAAAAGATGTTCAATGGGAGGAGGCACTCATCAGGGGCAAAGCGGCGGTTGAAGTTTTCCAGGCCCTGTTCAACTACGTGAATGTCATCAGGTTTAAAAGAGGTTTCCAGCACTATGGAAATATCCGGTGATTGCTTTTGTTCAGGCATGGTGATGACCTAAAGACCGTTTACGATGTTAATTGGATGACCTTCCAGGAAAGCTTTTAGATTGTCATACGTCATTTCCATCAGGCGTTTGCGTGCAGCCCGTGTTGCCCATGATATATGCGGGGTGATGGTGCAATTTCGGGCTGATAGCAGCGGATTCTTCGGGTCTGGTGGTTCAACAGATAGAACATCCAATCCCGCGCCCGCGATCGTACCATTATTCAACGCGTCTGCCAGATCTGATTCATTGATCAATTGCCCGCGGCTGGTATTAATGAGGAACGCGCCCGGTTTCATCTGTTTGATGAGAGCGGCGTTGACAAACTCGCGGTTGGATTCAGTCAGCGGGCAGTGTAGACTGACCACGTCGCTGGTTTGAAATACCGTCTCAAGAGAGGTCAGGGTGACCCCTGGCACAGGGCTGTTTTTGAGGGACGGATCATAGGCGATCACATTCATCCCGAAGGCTTTCGCCATACCGGCTGTAGCCGTGCCGATGCGCCCCAGCCCGATGATACCCATGGTCAGACCGTAGAGTTCGATGAGGGGAAAATCCCAAAAACAGAAATCCGGGGAAGCAGTCCACTTGCCCTGGAACACACTGGCAGAGTGTTCCGCCGTATGCTGACACAGGTTGAGCAGATGACTGAAAACCATTTGCGCAACCGAGTACGTGCCGTAGACCGGAATGTTCGTGACCGGTATGCCGCGTTCGGCTGCGGCTTTGACATCCACAATGTTGTATCCGGTTGCCAGTACCCCGATGTATCTCAGATCCGGTAATTGGTCGATCATCTCACGGGTGACGGGGGCTTTATTCGTCAGTAGGATATCAAAACCCTTCGCCTGTTCAACGGTTTTATCTACCGACATGCGGTCATGCACCGTCAGCCCGCCCAATGATTGGATTTTTTCCCAGGAAAGATCGCCGGGGTTCAGGGTGTATCCGTCCAATACAACAATGCGCATAATACATCTCCCGTTATTGCTTGTGTGTCCATCAGAAAGGGAATTTTGTTTCTATCTTCACTCAAAAAGGGGGAATTTTTTCGGGTGGTATGGTTGATGGCGCCATATGACCTAAATGGGTTGGTGACTTTTCCGTCGAGTTCAGAATTGTCTAAACAAACTGCCCCAGATATTCGAGGAAGGGTTTCATTTCCCGGAAAGTATCCAGCGTACAGTCAAAGAATCCCGGGGAAATAACTTCTGAGTTGGTTATTTTTCGGGTCACTGTGATGCTTTTAAGCCGCAGCAAGTCGGCTTCCGGATGGTTGATCGTGAATCCGCGGGGTATGGTTTTCAACCGTTCGCCGCTGATACTCCCAAAGAATTCAATAAACCGTTTGTCAGAGATAATCATCTTCAACGGTTCAGAGTTCTGACTGATTGCTTCACGAAAAGCTGTTAACTGCCTGGATTCTGGTTCGTGGAAGCCGCCAGCCAGCATCACATTACCGGGTTCAAGATGGAGGTAATAGCCAAGCAGACGTGATTTGCGTCCTCCGGGAGCGATGTACGCGCTCATGTATGGTTTGTATGGAGTTTTGTCTTTCGTGAACCGCAGGTCGCGGTTCAGGCGGAAGATGCAATCCTTTGGTGTTATTCCCCCCAGAGGATCGGTTTTGGAGAGTTCTCTGATCAACGCGCAGACAAATTCTTCAAAACGGGCGCGCGCCCGATCATATTCCTCACGGTGTTCCATGAACCACGGGCGGTTGTTATTCTGCTTGAGGGCTGTGGTGAATTCCAAAACAGGTTGAAGATCAAAGCCGGGCAACGCCACATACCTCCATGAAAGGTCTTGATCACTATGCTGTTAACTATACCGCATCAATTGTGTTCAATGATATGTACCTTAAATTAAATCCCGATGAGATACATGCCTGTCAATGTAGTTACAGCCAGAAGATACGGCAGAATGTGATGGATTCTCTCAATTAATACAGATGGAGATTTCATGGCGCTTAACATGCCACCGCTGGCAAACAGCGAGATGAATAGGATAGCGGTAAATAGACTTACCAGGATTACCGGTGTACTGAAAAGTACCTCCCGATCTGAACGGCTAAAATTGATCACCAGATAGACCAGTGTACCAAGCGAGATCAGTTTATGGATCGTAAATACTATTCCGTTATACGGCCTTCCGATTCGGCTGACGGCAAAACCACTGATGATCATTAGCAGCACAAAGACGGCTGAAAGAATCAACTTACCACTCATTTCAATTCTCCTTACTGGAATCTACGGGGATACGGATGCCATCCCAGAAAATGCTGAATCCCTGGCGTATCACATTGTCCTGTTGAAACAGGTCCTCCATACGCTGGATATAGTTCATCAGGGCAACGATCTGCTGGTACAAGAAACCACCGATCATGTCAACGGGTAAAGATTTTATGCTACCCTCGGCCAATCCCTTCTGGATTGCCTCATAGTAAAACGAGAAAAGTTTGCCCGTTTCGAGGACGACAGTCTCCGGCAAAATACCCGGCTCACGGGTGTGCCGGGAGAAGGCAAATGCATCCGGATTAGCGAGCAGCAGCGGATGGATTCGGACCAGATCACTTCGAGCATCTCGCGGGCAGTCATGGTTTGGTCAAGGCGGTCGATGACGTACTCGGCTTCATCGCGGCTGATCTGTAAAGCCACCTCGTTGATCAGATCCTGTTTGGTATGAAAATAAAGAAACAGCGTTCCAGCCGCAGTGCCGGCTTTACTGGCGATATCAGCTGTCGAAGTATTCTGAATTCCCTTTTCGGCGAACATCCTGAGCGCTGTTTGAAGAAAAAGGTCCCTTTTTGCCAGACTTAATTCCCGCACCATGTCAACTCCCTTTTGTAATGACTGACTACTCACTCATTATAATGGCAATTATGAAAAGGTCAAGCATCTTCCGGTCAAGGATCTATCAAACCAGGATTTGTTTATTTCCGGGTAAATTTCCAAAGGACCTGTGTGTCAAAACCAGGAAGGTCATCATAATGGTGGTGGTGTACACCCTGGTTGGTAAAATCGAGTTTTTCCAGTACCCGATTGGACGCCAGATTGTCCGGATGGGTTTCGGCGATTATCTGATTCCCATGAAGTTCATCGATAACAAATCTCACCAATCGCACGGTGATTTCTGATGCATATCCCTTGTTCTGATATTCCGGAAGAATAAACCACGAAAGTTCATACCCGGGTTCATTTTGCAGCGTTTCACAGGTTACTCCTGCCATACCGATGGGTTTTCTGGAATCATTCAGACACAGGATCCCATACCAATGGTTATTCTCTCCCCAATTGTCATGCCACATTTGCAGTACTCTGGTAACCTGATCAGGTTTCCAGGCTTCGCCGAGGTACCGCATCACTTCGGGATCACAATATAGCTGCTCAGCCAGATCCGAATCCGACATCTCAGGCTGTCGGATGAACAATCTTTCTGACCTGACAAAAATATGACTGCTTGTACTATCCTCAATTTTCATGAACTGGTGCTTTCCGAATCATAATCACAGGAAATTATAACGGGATGATCTCATCATGTTTTGTTGATAATATCAACGAGAAAAAACCCCCTGAGGACCAGGGGGTGTACGTAGACCAGTATAGTTTTATGGCACTATTTTTATGATTATCTTGGCACGGGCATGACCTGTTCCTAAGTATCGCATGGCTTCTGGCGTTTCTGCCAGTTTGTATGTACGATCAATAAGGGGACGGATTTTTCCGGCTTCCGCCAGATCTTTGATGGCTATCAGTTCTTTACTAAGGGTTTTGGCGAACACACTCCCCATTTTTTGACCCGGTCTGGCAATAAATGGACCCAGGAGCATAAATTGGAAGATTTGCTTATCTGAGCCGCCAATCATCAGATACTTTCCATTGGGTGCGAGTGCTTTTCGGTAATCAAAGATGGACCGGTTTCCATTAATCCCCAGGATCAGATCATAGGTCTTTCCGTTTGCAGCAAAGTCTTCTTTCAAATAATCGATCACATGGTCCGCGCCCAGCGCGAGTGTCTGCTCAATATTACGGGTACTGCAAACGCCAGTTACTTCGGCCCCCAGATATTTTGCTATCTGTATGGCAAAGGTACCCACTCCACCAGCCGATCCATGGATCAACACCTCTTGGCCGGGCTGAACCTGACCATCGTTTTGAAGTGCCTGCAGCGCGGTGACGGATGCCATAGGGAGGGCGGCAGACTCTTCATACGTCAGATTAGTTGGTTTGGTCGCGATCACATGCTCTGGCGCGCAGACATATTCAGCCAGACCGCCAAAACCTACCATTCCGAGGTCACCATATACTTCATCACCTGGTTTGAATCGCGTTATCCCGGGACCTATGGCTTCCACTACACCGGCTATGTCAGCTCCCAGTATGTTTTTCATCGGCCGGAATAACCCGAAACTCAAACGGGCGACGAACGGTTTGCCCGTCAACATGTGCCAGTCGGCATAATTCAGGGAAACAGCATGGACTTTGATCAGCACTTCATTATTGCGGGGTGACGGTTTTTTCACCTCCTCAAGGAGCAGGACATCAGGTTGTCCGTATTGGTTAAAGACAATGGCTTTCATAGGTAAATAGACTCCATAAAATGATTATTATTTTGCAATTATTGCCTGGCCCCGGATGCCTTTAACGAGTATCCAAATCCCAATGACAAATTCAAAGGGCGCATAAGGAAGATAGACGAAAAACGGCACATAGATCCCCATCATGGAGAGTAATGTGGCAGCCAGGCACGGGATGATGGCTGTAACAAAACCCCACAGGGCAAGCGCGGATGGAACCATTCGGGACCGGTACAGTAAGTAATAGAAAAGCGGAGCTCCTGTGGAGAAAGCCAGCATGGCCAATGTGTAATTAAAATCCATGGTATTCAGCAACATATCGGCAATTGATTGAAGGTACACGGGATGGCCGGCTACGGCGGATTCTAGACTGATCCCCAACAGCGTGAAGCCGGTTGACCGGCTGATGACCAAAAGGACCGCTTCCATCATGTAAAATCCCAATCCGGTCAGAGCCATTATTTCATTCTCTTTCCTTAGGAATTGATACAGCACAACACCCAGGAAGATGATCCCCAGAGCGGTGATCATTTCCCCCAGGACAGCGGCGCGCATTTGCACCGGGTTTCCCGCGACCCTGGTCATGATCTGGATGATGTCATTCCCTGAGATCAGGGGATTCAATAGGACCGCACTGGCAATCAAAGGAGTGATGCTTTGAATTAGAAATGCAACACCCATAATTCTGTTCTTTTTCATTTAACGAACCCTTTTCAGAATATTTATTAGATAAGGTCGATATGCAGTAAATCCACGGACATGGACGGTCTATGCTATTTCCGGATCAGGCCATCTCCACGCCAGCCAGATAATTACAGCAGTACAGGTGATTTCAATGGCCGAGTAAAAGACATAATGAAGAGAAGGTCCGGTTCCCACAAAAAGTGACCCGGTCTGAACGCTTGTCATGATCAACCCGGCAATGATATTGGCCCTGCGGTTTCCTTTATGCGGGAGTATCCGGGAGAGCAATACCATCAGGGTCGGAATTTCCATCAAGATGGCTGCGCCCAGCATAAAAAAGGGCGTGATTTCCATACCCGCAATATGTCCGGTCAAAAGACCGTTCAGGGTTTCAGCCTCCATGTTGGACAGTACGTCACAGTATAGATAGTTGAAGAGCACAAATATCCAAAGAGTGGATAAAAGCGATTGTTTTGTACAAGATACGTTTTTTGGTTTTATTAAGTTCATTTTCTTCTCCGGTATATGATCCGGTTTCCTTCCCAATTGTGAAAGCAAACCTGCTTGTTGAATGATTGACTTACTATATCCGGAGGAAGAACACCGGAACAGATACTTAAGTATTGTCCGGAGGTATGGTTAATTTATACCGGCTGGTGAAAAAAACGGCGGTTGAGATGAAGAAAGCCCTGGGAATTAGATGATGCCTATTTCGCGGGCTTTTGCCACTGCTTCCGTTCGGCGTTGTACCTGTAATTTGTCGTATATGACCCGGCTGTGTCCCTTGACTGTACTGAGAGCCAGGAATAATTTTGCGGCAATTTCTTGGTTTGATAATCCTTGCGATATGAGTCGAAGTACGTCAAGTTCACGCGATGTAAGAATTTCGATCATTGTATCTGGCGATGAGGATTGTATGTGGGTGTTTTTGTTTTTCTCTAAACGTATGGCTTCAAGCAGTCTTGTTGAGTATGCTGAATATTTCCCCTGATTTTCACCGATGGAAAGCAGTTGTTCCATTAACACGCCTTCATCAACATACAGGCGGATAAATCCATCTGCTTCGGTCATCTGTTGCGATTCTTCCAATAGGTTGAGAGCTGTGTCAACATCGCCGCACGCGTAGCAGGCGACAGCCAGCCGGACATTGCATCTTAAGAGGTCGGTCGGTCTATCCTCAGATCGCCATTGGGTTCGTAAGTTTTGAAGAATAACGCGTGCGGCATCCGGTTGACCCTGAGATATGAGTAGCCGGGCTTTCTCCATTGGGAGATCGTAATTTTCTAATATTCCTGCAGCCGCATGCAGGTTGCCCTGACTGATCAGGAAATCTACCCGCGCGGTTTCAACCTCGCTTGTGCGCTCGGTCAGGCTTCGGGTGTGTGCGAATTCCTCAGCTTCAGAAAGAGCTGCTGCCGCATTTTGATAATTCCCCCCAGCCATATATATCCGGGCTCTAATGATAGAGGCGGAAACCACCGTCCCGCATTCGATCTGCGGCGCCAGCCTGATGCAGGCATCGGCGTGCCGCAGGGCGGTATCCAGGTCGTTCCGTTCATATGCGATACGGGCAAGACCGTAAAGTGGATCGTACATAAGCCAGTCTTCCGGATCATTTACAATTTCTTTGAACCGGTTGTATAAATCAGCGGCTTCCCTCAGCCGGTTCTCCATAATTAATAGTCCTGCCAGCGAGGATAGAGATGCAAGACAGAGCATCCGGTTACCGGAAGCAAATGTAGAAGTAAACACATCTTGAAATATTCTAATGGCCGCACCCCGATCATTTTGCAATTCAAACGCAACACCAAGAGAAAACTGGGTAATGATGCGGATGGCCTGGTTTTGCGGATCCAACAAGTCCAAAGCTCGCTTTGATTCTGCCATTATGGTTTTAATATCATTTTTGGAAGCCGCAATCAGGGTTCTGAACGCGGCAATCTGCCCGATCAGATCACGGTTTTTTTTATCATCCGTGTTTTTTGGGAGTAAAACTTCAGCGTTATGGAGTTTGGATTCTGCCTGACTGGGATGACCGGAGATCATGGTTGCCGCGCCGAAGGTGACCCATAATGACGGTCGGGAATCCAGGGTTGATTGCGGCAGCGATTCCAACCATCGCAATAAGGGTGAGGTTGCTCCCTGTAAATAGAGTGGCATACCTCTTCCGTTGACCAGGCGTTCGGCAAGGTCAAGGTCACCAGATGATGCCGCGTGTTGGAATGCTTCGACCTCCAACCCGTTGTCTTCAAACCAATGACTGGCCCGGATGTGGAGTTCTGATACGATCTCTTTTTCTGTCATTT
>JAAYYW010000348.1 GCA_012515195.1 Leptolinea sp. | reverse complement strand
GCTTGCTCCATTGGATTTGAAATCCCTTGAGACTGTGAAATTTATCCGAGGTAAACTCCGGAAAAAGCATCTCCAGGTGTCGGTAAAACAAATTGCAGACCTGATCTGGCGGTGGCAGATACCGGGCATTCTGGTGTTCCTGATATAGGGAGGTTATAAATTTATCTTCCATTTCGGACATTCGTAATATGTGTGTAAAGATCAGATACAAAAATGACACCACACATTGTTTTTTGTTTAAATATCTGTCTAAAAATGCACGATTTCTGCGCCAGGTTTGGGTCAGGATGCATAAAAAAAGGCGCACAGTCAATTCTGTACGCCCATTTCAAACTTATTGAAAAACGAGTTGTTTTCGGTTATTGATTTATATCATCAAACCACTCATTGACATCCATCTTAAACTCTTCCCAGTTATCCCGGGTGGTCCTGGATAGTTCTGACAGGCGGTCTGAGATTTCCTCACGCTCTTCGTTGAGGCTGTCGATACGATCCTCGATTTCATTCTCTGTATTATTCCACTGTGTTTTCAGTTCGTCGTTCGCATTTTCCATGTTGCTGTCCATTTGAGCCTTCAAATCAGATAGCTCTTTTTCTGCATCATCAATGCTTTTATCGATACGCTCTCTTGCGTCTTCCAAACTTTGTTTGAGTTCCATTCTTTCTTGCTCAAACTCTTCTTCCATCGCTTCATCGTTGCTTTTGTTGCAACTGAAGATGAACAATGAAATTAATAAGGCCATTGGGAACACTAATAACGATTTCTTTCTCATAATTAAAAACAATTTAGATTATTGTAATTATCTCATTAAAACGCCCGACAACATAATTTATTGCTACCTATTGTTAAAATAGTAAAGTGAACAGTGAGCTTATTAAGTGTTATGGAATAAATAATGATCCGGGCTCATCTCCCGAAAATCAATGGCCAGCTTTCATTTGCAATCGCGGATCAGCGGTTACTTCCAGAGACGAGAAGTCCTGATCGTCGTAGTGAAACCAGGCAGCCCGGGCGATCATGGCGGCATTGTCAATGCAATATTCCAGTTTGGGGATGAAATACCGCCAGCCCAGCGTTTCACTGGTTTTGATGAGTTGTCTTCTCAGTTCACTGTTTGCACTTACTCCCCCTGCGATGGCTATATCCTGTATCCCGGTGTATTCACTGGCTTTCACCAGTTCTTTTATCAAAATATCCACTATTGTCTTTTGAATACTCGCAGCCAGATCCGCTTTATTCTCCAATATGAAGTTTTGGTTATTTTTCATTTCCCTCTGGAGGAAATAAAGAAAAGCCGTCTTGAGTCCGCTAAAACTAAAGTGGAAATCTGCGACGGAGGGATGGGGGAATGTGAAAACCGCTTCTCCTGTGGCAGCCAGACGATCAATATGAGGCCCCGCAGGATAGGGTAGTCCCATAATTTTTCCTGCCTTGTCAAATGCTTCTCCGGCAGCATCGTCCAGTGTTTGTCCCAGGATTTCCATATGATTGTAGGCGTGAACCAATACGATCTGGGTGTGCCCTCCGGAGACTGTGAGACAGAGAAATGGAAACCCGGGAACCGGATCGTCGATAAAATGCGAAAGTATGTGGGCTTCCATATGATTGACCTCTATGATGGGCACCTCGAGCGCCTGAGCCAGTGATTTGGCGAAAGAAACCCCTACCAGCAAAGAACCCATCAAGCCAGGGCCCCGGGTGAAAGCTATGGCGTCGATCTCCTTTTTCGTGATTCCGGCTCGCTCGATAGCAGCGGCGACCACCCAGCCAATCGATTCCAGATGTTTCCTGGAAGCTAGTTCAGGGACCACTCCCCCCAAATTTTGATGTTCGATCTGACTCGATACAACATTTGAGGCAATTTTTGCATCT
>JAAYYW010000347.1 GCA_012515195.1 Leptolinea sp. | reverse complement strand
GTATCCACCACATCGATCCGCAGGGCATCTCCCTCCAACCAACTCTTGACCAATACTTTTCCACCCTTCGGGGTGTAGCGAATGGCGTTGCTGATCAGGTTTTGAACAGCCAGTGTGAGCAACTCGCTGTCCAGGTGGATCACCGGCAAATCATAAGCCAGCTCACAAGTCCACTCCTGCCCTCTGGCTTTGGCCTCTTCGCGGTATGTTCCGGTGATCTTTTGCAGCCAAGCCGCCACATCCACCATCTGACGGTTGACGATCAACGTTCCGGATAGTTCGTTGTGTAAATTTGCCAGGTCACCCACCAGATTGTCCAAACGGCGAAGTTCTCCATCCATTCCATCCAACAGTTCAGAACGTAATTCGCGGTCACGATCAGCTCCGCCTTTTAATGCGTGAACTGCCGATCGCAAAGACCCCAATGGCCGCCCGATCTCATGGACCAGGTTCGCCAGCAGACGTTTCCTGTTTTCCTCAAGACTCTTCAAACGCTTTACAAGTGTGTTGAAAGCGGCATACAACCGGCCAACCTCATCCAGCTTTCCAGAACCATCGAGCAAAGTCAAATCCTTTCCGGTCGCCAGATTGGATACCGCTTGCGTCGCGGTGCGTAACTGTCGTGTGATATCCCGTGAGAGAAGATACCCCAGCAAAACCCCGATAATCAGACCAGTTCCAATCACCCAGAGAGCAACCTGCCTCAATTGAATAGAACGTTCGAAAAACGGTGAAAGCGGGTTGTCCATACGAACAAAACCAAGTAAAAGACCATCAGCCCTTATTACCGGTATAACAACCTCTTCCGCTCCCTCCGCTATATCAGTTATTTGTCCTCCAGCATTATTCATGGATTGATACTGGCCGCTATATATGATCTTCCCGATCAATCCCTCATCTGAGGGTTCACTGGAAGCGAGCACGCGTCCACCAGAATCTAGAAGCATCAGACGAGCGCTTAGTCGTGGACTGATGCGTTCAAGGAATATCCTGGCCGAATTTTGGTCCATCCAGATGGTTGGTTGCAGCCCGGCGGTATCTGCCACCAATACAGCCTGACGGGTTAGGTCACGTGACACATTGGCAACAATACCCTGTGTCTCCAACAGATATACCAGAAGCAAACCAATAAATGGCAGCACTATCAATAAAGGCAATAAATTACTCAAGATAAGGCGCAACCGCAAAGACCGCAACATCACAACTCCCTGGGAACAAACCGATATCCAACCCCTCGAACCGTTTGGATCCGCGGCTCTCCGTCTGTTCCATCATTCAATTTTTCACGCAGCCAACGGATATGTACATAGACCACCTGCGGTTGTCCATCAAATTCCGCTCCCCAAATACGTGTCAGGATGTCGTTGGTAGCCAGAACTTTGTTCGAATTACCCGCCAGCATCATCAGAACATCAAACTCTTTCGGAGATAAGGCTACAGGATTCCCTCGCAGCAAAACCTGGTGCGCCACAGGGTCGATCGTAAGATCACCCTTGATGATCGGCTCAAGGGGAACAGCCGGCTCCCTGGTGCCTCCTGTGCGCCGTAATACGGCTTTGATGTGAGCCAGCAAGACGTCGATTTCGAAGGGTTTTGTAATGTAGTCATCCGCCCCCAACTCCAGACCAATAATTTCATCCACACCCCGGCGGCGAGCTGTCAGAAGGATGACCGGTATGCCCATCTGATCACGCAAAATCTTCAACGCATCCAGACCGTCCATACCCGGCAGGCCGATGTCCAGTAGTACAAGATCGGGTCGGTATTGCCTGGCCTGATCGATCCCGGCCTCCGCGTCTTCTGCAGTCCCGGTTGAATAACCAGCCTGCTGCAGGTTGAATGCAAGACTGCGGCGCATCAATTTGTCATCGTCGATCAAAAGAATTTTTCCGGGCACTTTTATCCAATCAATTAGATTTGATCACATATACATGTGTTTCTTACCGTAAATTTAAATAGATAACCACTTTTCTTATTTTATTCATATATTTCTTCTTTATGGTTGTTGTACAATACGCTAAAGCAAGAAAGGATAAAAAAATGTTACCGACAATTCACTGGTACAGTTCCTATTTTACATATTTACTCTTCGCGCTTCCAGCCCTTCTTCTGGGCTTTTACGCACAGGCTAAAGTCAAATCGGCTTTCAATAAATATTCACGGGAACGTAACTACACCGGTCTGACTGGATCACAGGTTGCCCGAAGAATGCTCGATTCAAATGGATTGCAAAAAATACGGGTAGAGCCGACAAATGGAATGCTCAGCGATCATTATGACCCAAGAGCGAAAATCTTAAGACTCAGCCAGGATGTTTATTCCACCCCATCTGTTGCTGCTGCCGGTGTCGCCGCTCATGAGGCAGGGCATGCCATCCAGGATGCCGAGAATTACTTCCCGCTGCAGATCCGCTCAGCCCTCGTCCCTACTGTCCAACTCGGATCATGGCTTGGTCCGATCATTTTTATGGTTGGTCTGGTGATGTCTTCCACCATGGGGGAGAAGATCGCGATCTTTGGACTGATCTTATTCGCCCTAACTGCCCTTTTCGCCATTATCACTCTCCCGGTTGAATTTGACGCCACTCGCCGTGCCAAGGTGACACTCGAATCCAGTGGGTTTGTTGGTATGCAACAAATGACCGGGATAAACAGCGTGTTGGATGCTGCTGCACTGACCTATGTTGCTGCTGCTGCACAGGCGATCTCAACAGTCCTATACTATTTATTCCTTCTGCTTGGTCGTCGCGACGATTAGATTGAAAAACTATCCTTCAAATAAGCCAGGCCACATTGCGGCCTGGTTTTGTTTTAACCAGGTTCTATGTTTGACATAATCCGGACAATACCGGTGTACCACAGCCCAAAATGCTTTTGAATGATTATGTTCTTTCATGTGCGCCAGTTCATGAACGACTACGTAATCAAGAACTTCAGGTGGAGCCATGATCAACCGCCAGTTAAAACTCAATGAACCTTTAAGCGAACAGGAACCCCAGCGAGTCCGTTGGTTACGGATAGACAGACTTGTCGGTCTGACACCCATCTCAACTGCCCTCATGCGTACCTGTTTAATAATCATAGCTTCTGCCTGATTTGCCAGCCACTTTTGCAGCAAACTCGTTGGTTTACTCTTCCCAGCCAGAACCTGTATTCTACCTGGCAAATGCGCCACCTGCTGCCTGCCAAGTTTTCCAGCGTCTTTAATCTCCAGCAACATGGGACGACCCATTAAGAGAATCTGACCTTCAGGTAAAGATTTCTTTTCTAACCTCTCTTTGCGTTTTGTCAGTTTCTGTTGTTTTTCAATGATCCATTCCGAATAATCACGCAGGAGTTTTTCGGGATGAAGACGCGACCCTTCAGGCAAAACGACTTCCACCTTATCGGCCGTAACCGAAAGGCGCCACCTGGAGGCTCGTTTGGAAAACCGGACTATGTAAGGAATATAGCCTTCACCAAGGCGGATGGATTTGGATGGTTTTAATATCTGTGCCATAATTTTGTGATACCCAGTTGAATATGATAAAGTTAACCTTAGTTTCCTGCAAGATTATTACCGGCTTGAATTATTAAGGTACATATGGTGGAAAAAAACATCCCGGATATCGTTATTTCAAGACTCCCCATTTATCTACAAACACTTCATCAGATTGAAAAACAGGGGGAAACCATCATCTCCTCCCGGGAATTGGGTGAACTTTTTGGCATCACAGCAGCCCAGGTCCGAAAAGATCTGTCCTTTTTTGGTGAATTTGGAAAACAGGGAAGTGGCTACAACATAGATTTTCTCAAATCCCAGATCCGTGCGATCTTGAACATTGATCGCACGTGGGATGTTGCCCTGATTGGTGCAGGCGATCTGGGTAACGCAATCGCTCGCTATCCAGGTTTTCTTGAACGCGGTTTTTCCATAGAGTATGTATTCGACAGCGACCTGACAAAAATTGGAAAATTGGTTGGCGGACATATAGTGATGCCTTCCGATACAATGGTTGAAACTATCAGAGCGGCCGAAATCCAGATAGCCATGATCACTGTTCCATCAAGAGCAGCTCAACAGGTGGCAGATGATCTTGTCCGCGCTGGGGTTCGAGCCATTTTGAACTACGCACCAGTTCCTCTAAATGTGCCAGAAAACATACGCGTGGAAACCGTCAACCCGATCATCCAGCTTGAACACATGACATACTATATTAAATAATTGCAGGACGGAGGTATCCGCCCTGCAATTATCGTGGTTCGATCTAAACCGGCGGAAGGCTGCGTCGTAATAGGTCGCGCATATCCATGGCGCGGGCAGCACCTTCGGCTGTACAGGTCAACGGGTTGTCAACCATGTAGGCCGGGATACCAAGGGCTTTGGTCAGGTACTTATCTACGCCCCGCAGAAGCGATCCGCCGCCGCACAACGCCACACCCCTATCAATGATATCCGAGAGAAGCTCCGGTGGTGTTTTTTCCAACACCTTTCGAGCCGTATTGACCACTTCGGTCATCGGGTCCTGCAACGCTTCGATTAGATCATCGGTGGTCAGGTTGACCGGACGTGGAAGTCCGGATACCTGATCTTGTCCCTGCACTTCCATAGCCTGCTGTTGTTCCTGTGGAATGACAGATCCGATCTTGATCTTTAACAGTTCTGCGGTTGGCTGACCAATGATCACGCCATATTTTCGGCGGGTGTAAGTGATGATGGCCTCATCGAAATAGAGTCCACCGGCATCAGATGTCTCGGCAGCAACGATGGAATACATGGAAAGCACTGCCGCCTGCATTGTGCCGCCGCCCATGCTGATGACCATATTCCCTGTCGGTGTACCGATCGGTAGATCAATCCCCAGTGCGGCTGCTAGAGGCTGCTGGATGAGCGCTACTTCCCGGGAACCCGCTCCCAGGCTGGCTTCCTGAACAGCCCGGCTTTCCACGCTGGTCACACCGTAAGGAACTGTGATCATAACCCGCGGCCGAAAAAGGAACATGGGGCCGCAGATCTTTTTTACCAGGAAACTCAGAAGATTTTCGGTAATCTCATATTCAGCAATAACACCGTTCTGCAATGGACGTACGACTTCGATCGACTCAGGAACACGTCCAATCATGTCACTGGCCGCCTGTCCCCATTCAACCATTTTTAATTCATCCGGGATGATGGCAACGACGGTAGGTTCCTGCAGAAGTATCTGGTTGCCTTCAGCAACAACAATATTCATCGTGCCCAGGTCAATGCCTAACTCTCTAGTGAAACCGGGCATAGGTTATTTTCCTCTCATATTTCTTTATCGCTTATTTCGAACAGCCTTATATCGTCTTACCGCGTCAAGGCGCAGGTCGGAACGCCGCATGGCAGCCTGTACAGAGAGATACTCTTCTGTCGGGGTTTGCGGCATTTTTGCCAGCAGTTCTTCAGCCCGCCTTCTGGCTGATTCAGCTCGCTGAATATCAATCTCATCTACATTTTCAGCCGCATCAGCCAGAATGGTTACCTGGTCTGGTTGAACCTCGGCAACCCCTCCCGCAACTGTAAAGAATTGTTCATCGGTTTTTGTCTTTATGGATACAATACCAAACCGAAGTAATGTAAGAACAGGCGCATGGTTTGGCAGAATGCCCATATCGCCTTCCAGACCCGGGATGTTTACAATCTCAACATCACCCTGATAAACGATTCGGTCCTGCGAAACCACTTCACAACGAATGGGCATTACAAATCTCCCTAACCCGCCAAAGTCCGGGCTTTTTCCACAGCATCGTCAATTGTTCCGACCATACTGAAAGCCTGTTCGGGCAGATCGTCATGTTTTCCATCCAGAATTTCTCGGAAGCTGCGGACAGTCTCACGGAGGGGAACATACTTGCCTGGAATGCCAGTAAATTGTTCAGCCACAGACATGGGTTGTGAGAAGAAACGTTCGATCTTACGTGCGCGGGAAACGATGATCTTATCTTCTTCGCTGACCTCATCAATACCCAGAATGGCAATGATATCCTGCAGGTCTTTATACCGTTGAAGAATACGTTGAACCTCACGGGCAGTGTTGTAATGCTCGTCACCCACGATCTTAGGGTCAAGGATACGCGAATTGGATGCCAGTGGGTCAACAGCAGGATAAATGCCTTTTTCAGAGATAGCCCGCTCAAGAGCAATTGTGGCATCAAGGTGTGTGAATGTAGCTACAGGCGCAGGGTCTGAATAATCATCCGCCGGGACATATACAGCCTGCATCGAAGTAATGGATCCGGTCCGGGTTGATGTAATCCGCTCCTGCAGCTCACCCATTTCAGTTGCCAGGGTAGGCTGATATCCCACAGCAGACGGCATACGTCCAAGGAGGGCGGATACCTCTGAACCGGACATAGTAAACCGGAAAATGTTATCAATGAAAAGCAAAACATCTTTACCCTGATCGCGGAAATACTCAGCCATGGCCAGCGCTGACAAAGCTACACGCAATCGCACACCTGAAGGCTCATTCATCTGGCCATAAACCATGACAGTGTCTTTCATGACACCTGATTCAAGCATTTCACGGTATAGCTGGGTTCCCTCGCGAGTTCGTTCTCCTACGCCGGCAAATACAGAATTTCCCTTGTGGACTGTGGCAATCGAGCGGATCAATTCCATGATGATCACGGTTTTTCCCACACCGGCCCCGCCGAAAATCCCTGTCTTGCCGCCTTTTGTGAACGGTGCGATCAAGTCAATGACCTTCAAACCGGTTTCAAAGACCTCAACCCTCGTGGATTGTTCCTCAAAAGTCGGCGCAGGGCGATGAATAGGATAGCGGTCTATCGCTTTAACTTCACCTTTGTTGTCCACCGGATTCCCCAAAACATTAAAAACTCGTCCCAGGATATCGGGGCCAACCGGTACCTTGATGGGTGCACCTGTTCGGCGAACTTCCGTATTACGCTGCATGCCATCTGTAGTATCCATTGCCACACAGCGAACCATATTGTCACCCAGATGTTTTTCGACTTCCAGGATGATCATCGGTCCGTCCGGTGAGATCACCTCAAGGGCTTCATAAATCTCCGGCATGTTATCAATGGAAAACTCAACATCAACAACACTACCTTGAATTTGAGATACACGCCCGGTTAGAAAATCCATACTGCCTCCCAGAATTATCCGGTCTATTCTTTAATGGCGATTCGAGCTGTTGCCGTCATAGCCTCAGCTCCACCGGTAATATCCAGCATATCATTGGTGATGGCCTGCTGGCGAGCTTTGTTGTAATCCATCTGCAGCGATGTAATGAGTTCGCGTGCGTTGTCTGTTGCGTTACGCATGGCGACCATCCGGGCTGCTTGTTCACTTGCCTGAGATGTGAGAACCGCCTGGTATACCTGCAATTCAGAGAAACGGGTGATAATGTTGCTCAACACTTTTTGATCGTCAGGTTCAATCTGAAAAACTGAACTCGTGTGATGGTGTGAGACATTATAGGCCTTCACACGATCTTCGGCATATTGCACTTCAAGCGGCAACAGTTTTCGCACTACCGTATCCTGTTTTGCCATACTATGGAAATCTGTGTAAGCCAGGAAAACCTGGTCAGCATTTCCATTGAGATATTCTTCAATCACAATATGTCCAACAGCCGACAAATTTGAAAAGCTTGGTGCGATTGGCAGGTCGCTGAACTCCGCGATGATATTCTTGCGGCGTCGCATGAGCATATCTCGGCCTTTTTTCCCAACAGCCACGAAATTTATCGATGCGGTCGAATCACGGAAATGATCCAGTGTTTCACGGACAATATTCACATTGAAAGCTCCAGCAAGTCCGCGGTCACCACTGATCAGAACGATCAGGATTTTTTTTACATCCAGGGTTTCTTTTAGCAGTGGATGAAGGCTGGCATGCCCTGGCTGCCGTGCAAGGTGAACGAGCAATTTCCACGATTTTTCCGCGTAAGGCCGGGTAGCGCTCACAGCCGCGATCGCACGGCGTACTTTAGCCGCGCTGACCGTCTCCAGAGCCCGCGTAACCTGGGCGATGCTTTTGACACTCCGTATCCGGAGCCGCATTTCTCGTGCAGATGCCATTCAGTCTATCCTATAGAACCTATTAAGAGATCACAAACGATGCGTTGAATGTTTTTAAAGCGTCCCGCAGTATCTTATCTGTTTCCGGGGTGATCATTTTCTTTTCAGCAATATCCTTGCCGACTGTAGGATTACTGGTCTCAATGAACCGCAGCATGGACGATTCCCAACTGCTCATCTTTTCCACCGGGATCTGATCAGCATAACCATTTGTTCCTGCGAAAAGCACGACTACCATCTGTTCCAACGACATGGGAACATATTGTAGTTGTTTTAATATCTCCTGGAGCCGCTGACCGCGGTTTAATTGCGCCTGTGTGGATTTATCCAGATCTGAGCCAAACATGGCAAAAGCCGCCAGGTCACGATACGCAGCCATATCAAGACGAAGCCTTGACGCCACCTGTTTCATGGCTTTAGTCTGCGCCGAACCGCCAACACGTGAAACTGAAATCCCGATATTTACCGCTGGCCGGATACCGGCATTGAATAGGTTTGATTCCAAATAGATCTGGCCGTCAGTGATCGATATGACATTTGTCGGGATATAGGCCGAAACGTCGCCCAACAGAGTTTCAATGATGGGAAGCGCGGTTAACGAACCGCCGCTGCCTTCCACTTTCAAAACCTTGCAATTGCTAGCATCTGCCCTTTCTTTCATAGCTGTTTCCGCTTCGTACAGAGACCGTGGGCCGGTGTATACAACGCCATCGACAGCATCACTCTCCTTTGCCAGCTCACCAGAATACGTCACAGGAACGATCACATACTGGTTAGCCAGACGGGCAGCCCGTTCAAGCAGTCGACTGTGCAGGTAGAACACATCACCGGGGTACGCTTCACGTCCTGGTGGACGGCGTAGCAGAAGCGAAACCTGACGGTACGCCCAGGCATGCTTGGAAATATCATCATAGATTACTAACGCGTCTTTTCCGCGTTCCATAAAATCTTCGCCAATGGCGCAGCCGGCATATGGAGCAATGTACTGCATGGCAGCCGGTTCATCTGCAGCGGCAATAACAACCACAGTATGGCTCATAGCCCCATGTCGTTCAAGCAGAGAAATGGTACGGGCAACAGACGACTTCTTTTGCCCGATCGCCACATAAATACAGATCAGATCTTTTCCCTTTTGGTTGATGATGGTGTCGATAGCCAGGGCAGTTTTACCTGTCTGGCGATCACCAATGATCAATTCGCGTTGTCCACGTCCAATCGGGATCATGGCGTCGATGGCTTTAATACCTGTCTGCACAGGGGTATCCACATCCTGCCGTTCGACGACGTTTGGCGCGATCCGCTCAATTGGCAGGTAGCGATCAAAATCCAGCGCGCCCTTGCCATCAACTGGCTCGCCCAACGCGTTCACTACCCGGCCGACTAAACCATCCCCAACAGGAACAGATGCAATCCGCCTGGTTGACCGCACTTGCATGCCTTCTTTGATTGAGGAGTAATCACCTAGAATAATGATGCCAATGCTGTCTTTTTCAAGGTTAAAAGCAATGCCCATCACGCCATTGGAGAACTGAACAAGTTCCTGTGATTTCACCGAAGAAAGACCATCAGCCCTCGCGATACCATCACCAGCTTCAATAACAGTACCAATATCGTGAATCTCGATTTGTGGGTTAAAGGATTCGATCTTTTTGGAAAGATCAAACGTGATGGATTGCGTAATATCGGGCATACAACCTCCTGCGGTAAGGCGCGAATTTTACCTCACGGAATTTTATCCCATAAATGGGCAGTATTCAAATCAAATGGTTTGCAAGAATTTTAGCAGATTATCGTTTACCGCATCTGGTTGGTCGATGATCACTCCATGGCCGGCATTGGCAATCATAACCTGCCGGCATCCGGAAAGACCTTCTCCCAGTTCGCACTGGTTCTCAAGTGGTACTGTCGTATCATTCTCGCCAGTAATTAGCAAGGATGGAACCGATAACTGTTTCAAGCTATGGCGGGCATCAAAAAGTCCAAGCTCCCGCATGGCTGATTTGTAAACACCAGGGTCTGTCTGCCGGATGTGCATTTCCAATTCTCGACGTAATTCCTTCTGGTCTTCCCGTGGAAAGATACGCCTGGCGGTCATCTCTGCCTGCGCCCCTGCCCCATGGAACCTGGCTCGCAAATATCGTTTGACCAGATACGACCATTCGTTCCATCGTTTTGGGCGAAGGGTAGCAAACGTATTGATCAGGATCAACCCCAATAGACGATCCGAATACTCAATGGCTGTCTGCAAAGCGATGGTTCCACCCATGGATATCCCAACGATATGGAATTTATTTATCGTTAATGCGTCAGCTATTTGGAGAATGCTCTTTGCCGCATCCCGAATAGTCCACCGCCTTCCAGTGTAGGTTGACCTGCCAAAACCAGGTAAATCGGGAGCAACCGGGCGGAAACCCGCCTGTTCCAAGGCCGCGATCTGGAATATCCAGCTGCTGGCTTCTGTCCCCAACCCATGCAACAGGAATATCGCCGGTTTGTTTTCCGGTGATGGATCTAGTAGATAAATTCTTCCGGTTTGGATTGAAATTTCAGGCATATTATTAATTCGGAGTTTTAATTAGAAAATCGTCATACATGACAATAAAACCACCTGTTTTCAAAGTGCTGGCCATTAACCCGGGGTATCCAGATTTATAATCCGGATCAATCGCAGATAAAACCAGGCGGCCGTTAATTCTCATCTCCAGTTCTTTTCCATTGCAAGTGCCAGCAAGATTTATGGGTGAATTTTCCTGAACCGGCTGGACAAACTGCCACCCGGATAGTTGGATTTCATCATTCCCCTCATTCTTCCAAATAGACGCGAAACCATCTTCCCTTATTTCCATGGCATAGTAATAGGAGGCATCAGATTGTTGCCGGCATATCAACCCGATTCCCCCACCGCCGCCTGATTGGGTAATGGTGGCAGTGACCTCAATGGTCGCATTGTCTACAGGTATATCAGATGTCCCGGTGAGTACATTTCCAGCACTGGTTATACCGATCAGATACATACTATCTGAATAACCAACATAGCCGTCATCATCTGCGTATATCGTCCAACCACTATTCATATCAGAAAAATCGTCAAAAAATAGAACGCCGTTCATAACGGGGGACGGTTCATCCCTGGGAATGGCCTGCTGGACCACACTCACTTCTCCCCTGAGGGAGGCATCTATCATCGGTTTCGCCAGGTTGACCGGCCGCAAGGAATTGATAAAACCGCCTGTTGGGATACACGTATCATCCATGTCGATGAACCCATCATAGTTCGTGTCTGCGAGGATCCGGCAATCCACCACAGTGGAATCTGCCCCCGAACCAAGTAGAGTTGGGATTCCGACCAGCGCACCGGTTTCATCGGCGGCCAATCCACCACTATTTCCACCGGCAATGGCAGCAGACGTTTTTATAAATGCCCGGTTCCCGTACCCTGCTTCAGCGGTAAAACCAGACACTTCTCCACTGGTCAGAGTTATCGTATCACCCCCGATCCCGGGGTAACCCAGAATAGTCAACGCGTCGCCCAGAGATAACCGGTCAGAATCACCAATTTCAATAGCCGGGAAGTTCAGCGTTCCAGCATCCAGCGGATTTCCATTGAGATCGCTGATAATCTTTATTACCGCCAGGTCTAAACCAGTATCTGCCTGAACCACTTGAGCAATATAGGCGGGGTCTGGTTTACGATCGTCCTGAAGAGTAGGCGCAATTGTAAGCAGATCAACCGGGTTGTCCACTGCCGGAAGAACTACATGGGCATTGGTCAATATCAAACCATCCGGGCTGATAATGGTCCCGGAACCAGTCCAACCGACTTTTCTGGTTCCGTTTTCAGTAAAATAAGCCGTAATCATCACAACAGATTGAAAAGGGATAACTCTGCTTCGGTTATTCAATGCCACTGGTGGTTTGGTACCAATCAGTTCCCCGGTCCAGGCTTGAGTTTCAATGGTAATCGGAGTAGGCGTGACCTGATCGACCCTGTCTGAAAAAAACCTGATCAGTAAAAACGCCGGGAAAATAACGGCGCACGAACCAATAAGGATGAGAATAGCGACAAGGTCTTTCCTGGTTTTTGGCATCAAACCTCCGAGGGATCGTGCCTTGATCTAAGGGAAGTAAATCCGGCACAAACTCTGCACTGGATATAAAGTATACTTGCCAGAACCCCGCCCTGCTTATATTTTAATCAACATAACTCTGGAGGCTTAATGGAAAAATTCATCATTGAAGGGGGCATTCCTCTTTCAGGTGAAGTTACTCCCTCTGGTAACAAGAACGCCGCATTACCTTTGCTGGCGGCGTGCCTTTTGACCGATGAGCCGGTCATTCTACGAAACGTGCCATACATTCGCGACGTTCAAACCATGCGAGCCCTGGTGGAAAGCCTGGGTGTCTGCATTGAAGAAATTGGTGACCACACCTGGCGTATCCAGGCCAGGGAAGTCCGCCCGGCAGACCTCGACCCGGATATTTGCCGACGCATTCGGGCTTCGATTTTGCTGGCCGGCCCTATGTCAGCCCGCACGGGCGAATTGCATTTGCCTCCACCGGGTGGTGATGTAATCGGACGGCGGAGAGTTGACACCCATCTTTTAGCGTTAAAAAAACTTGGAGCGGAAATTGAATATAACCGTTCTTTTCATTTCAAAGCGAATGGACTGACCGGAGCAGAAATCCTATTGGATGAGGCATCTGTTACCGCAACAGAAAATGCCATTATGGCATGTGTTCTTGCCAAAGGACGATCAATCATCCGCAACGCAGCTTCCGAACCCCATATCCAGGAACTATGTCATTTTCTCAACACTCTGGGAGCGCAGATCATCCATATTGGTTCCAATACCCTGAAAATTGATGGCGTGGATAAATTACATGGCGGCGAATTCACAATCGGCCCGGATTATCTCGAGGTGATCAGTCATGTGGGAGCGGCTGTGGTTACCGGGGGATCAATCCGAATTCGTAATGCAGGAATCGAATATCTGGACATGATCCGGCTAGTATTGGAACGCCTTGGAGTTATTTGGACGGTGGATGGCAAAGATATCATAGTTCCGGCTGACCAACCTCTCTGCATCGAGAGCGACCTGGGCGGCATGGTTCCTGAGATCAGTGTTATGCCCTGGCCAGCCTTCCCAACCGACCTTATGAGTATCTGTATTGTCATCGCCACCCAATCAAAGGGGATGGTGCTCTTTCATGATTGGATGTATCCCAGCCGTATGTACTTTACGGACAAACTGGTGGGCATGGGAGCACAAATTGTTATGTGCGATCCACACCGCTGCATTGTGCAGGGACCAAGCCAGCTCTATGCGGAAAAAATGGAAAGCCCAGATATCCGAGCCGGAATGGCCCTGGTTCTGGCAGCACTATCCGCCAATGGTAAATCACAGATCCGTAACATCGGCCAGATAGATCGGGGCTACGAAAATATTGATAAAAAACTTGCCGCCATGGGTGCGAAAATCCAACGCCTCCGCGAAGAATAGAACCGAAACATACAATGACAAAAAAACGGCATTTTTATGCCGTTTTTTTTTATTTTCTTTTGACTTTTATCACTACGCAGTCGGAGATGCGTTCTTTACGGCTTCTAAAAATTGGTTGACAGCATCGCGAAGCATCCCCTCCGGCAGCGCTCCAACCTGGGAATGAGCGACCTTGCCACCCGAGATCATCAACATGGTCGGTATGCCCTGAACGCCAAACTTTGTGGCCCATTGCGGGTTTTCGTCAGTATTGACTTTGGCAATGACGAGTTTTCCGTCAAACTCTTTTGCCAGTTTATCCAGGATAGGCGCAACCATACGGCATGGACCACACCATGGCGCCCAGAAATCTACAATAACAGGCAATTCTGATTGAAGTACAACTTTCTCGAAGGCAGCATCCGTAACATGGATTGGTTCACTCATTTTTTCAACTCCTCATTTTTATTGTGAATATATAGTACTGCTACTCCCTGGTTACTACCAGTAATATTGCTATGATTAGGATGATGTTTATGGTCAAAGGTTACAAAAAGCCGGAGTCTCCTCCGGCCTTCTGCTTGGTATCTATTTATTTCGCTTTTACAGTTATGGTTTTTGGCCGGACTTCCTCAGCTTTTGGAAGGAGCAAAGTTAGAACGCCATCTTCAAATTCAGCTTTGGCTTTATCCGCCTGAACCGGAGCTGGGAGCTGAAGCGATCGAGAGAAACTTCCACTCCGCCGTTCGTGGATGTGATAGGATGATTCATTGATCTCTTCTTCTTTCCGGGTTTCACCTCGCAGGGTAAGAACATCACTGACGACCGAAATTTGGATGTCATCACCTTTCAAACCCGGGAGTGAAGCTTTGACGACAATCTCGTTTTCTGTCTGGTACATATCGACGGAGGGCGCATCCATTAGATCTCCATCGCGCCATCCATGACCGTAAAGATTATCAAATAACCGGTCCATCGCATCGCTCATCCGTACCATTTCTCTCATAGGTTCAAAACGCACTAAGTTAGCCATTTCAACCTCCATATAATGAATAAGATTTTCAAAAATAATGGTAGTCCGGCAATATAAAAAAAATGCAAAAAAAATATCAGAAAACTGTATGAAACCGAAAACAGTGATTTCAATGGCAGGCTTGACTCAAAAAACCGGGACATACCCGGCTTTATAATCCGAACGAAGTTCAGATTCTATTCTATTGATGAATGGTTTGCCGCTTCGCGATCCCGTTTGAAATCTACAAACCGGTAACCAACACCCCGTTCTGTGAAGATGTATCGGGGATTTGCCAGGTCAGGTTCCAATTTCTGACGCAGGTAATTAATATAAAGGCGCACATAATGGGGTTCGTCACGGTATTCATAACCCCAGACTTTTGCTAATAATTGGTCATAGGTAAGAACCCAGCCCGCGTTCTGAACCAGATGGTATAAAAGCCGGTATTCGGTGGGCCGCAGTTTTACAATCTTTCCATCCACCCAGATTTCACGTTTTCCAAAATCCAATTTGAGATGTTCATCCACTTCAATCATCTCGTGGGTGGGTGATGCCGTTGACATCTCAGCCCGTCGTAAAACAGCTTTTACCCGGCTGGATAGCTCACGCGGACTGAAGGGTTTGGTTATGTAGTCATCCGCACCCAACTCTAATCCACGGACTTTGTCTTCTTCTTCCCCTTTGGCAGTTAGCATGATCACCGGAACACTACTAATCTCGCGGATCATTTGCAGAGCTTCAAATCCGTCAATATCGGGCATCATGATATCCAGTAATATCAGATCGGGCAGGGCATCCCGTAATTTCTGAATGGCATCCAGACCGCGATAGGCTTCAACCACCTGGAACCCATCCTGTTCCAGGTTCAGGCGGACGAAATGAGCCATTCTTTCCTCATCGTCTACAACGAGTATGACACGATTCTTTAATGATTCGTCTGGCATTGACTACTCTCTTACGTGGGTAATAATTTCCTCTTCTTCGGCGCTCGGAAGAACTTCTATAAAATTAATTCGGATTAATGGCCAGATCACTGTTGTTACATTGGGATCAATATGAGGAAGGTCTTTACCATCTCGCCTGCGCGGGTTTCTCACAATAACAATGTTATCGGTAATCCCGGGAAGGTCTTCCATCTCACCCAATACCGGGTCTTCATTGGAAATATGCAATATTACGCTTGGCATAATTTAGCAGTTACCTTTGCTTCAGAAATATGTAGCAGGATCTTAAACGACCCAAGGGTAATCGTATCACCGTTTTTTAAAGGAGTTTCTACATATGCGGTGAGCTGTTCTCCATTGATCCTGGTACCATTAGCCGAATCAAGGTCAACCAGAGTGCCCTTGCCTGTATAGGTTTTCATTATGGCATGCAGACGGGAAACGCCCTTTTGAAACGCTCCATATTGCGACAGGTCGACATCCGGGATCAAAGCCTGGGTTTTCCCCATACGTCCAATAGTGTATTCCCGGTTTTCCTTTAATCGGAGTCTCTTTCCAGTATCAAGAAATTCCAATACCACTTCATTCACCCCTTCGGGTATGACATTGAATATCTCGGCACCGCATTCTGAACAGAAAAGCGTTCCATTGGGTTCATTGTGACGGCAGGATGGACATTTAATCATCTTTGTGCTCTTTCGCCATGGGTAACAGTAAAGCTCTGGTACCATATTTTATTCGTTTTTGAGCTTCAGCGTCATAGCCTTCACCGCTTTGAATTTTTTCTGCTTCGGTCAAAACCATTCGGCCCAGATTGTCACTTTCCTTTTTCTGAAGCAAACGGGTAGCAAGATTTTTCAAATGGCGTGTTGCACTCTCATGATCACCCGCTGCTTCCTCTTCACGCGCTTTTTCTTGCAGACGGTACAGGGTTAATTTTTCAATCGCTTCGACCAGTTCGCGTGGCGGGGAAGATTTCTCCTGGTCATCCCGTACCGGTCGTCGCATCGAAAGTTCGATCCGATTGATTGGATCTTTCCGCGTAGGAATATCCATAACCAACATTCCCTGCAACATGGTGGTTGTTTCGCCTTCGTTTAAACCGGTTGCCACCTTAAATTCCAACAGGATTTTAACCCTCTCATTGAATGGGAGATTCCCAAATCGTATCTGTGAATCTATTGGCAACGGCGATGCATCAGGATAGATCCTAAAAATATCCACCAGTTTGGATTGGGGTGAACCTTCAATACGAAGTGTCAGGTTGGAAGCAAACACCTTGCTCAGTGCGGAAACCTGATTGCGGATAAATTGTTTCAGATCATCTATCGAAAGAACAAGGCGTGCTGTCCCTCCACTAAGACCGGTCAAACGATCAAGGAATGTATCATTCCATTCGCTTCCAAAACCTAGGGCGCTGATAATGATACCCTTTTCCCCCGCCTTTTGGGCGAGTTTAAGGCATTCTTCCTCATCCCCATACGTATGTCCGTCTGTCATTAATACCAGGTGGCGGTTTGCGTCTTTATTCGATGTATTATCAAGTACTTCCAGGCCACTCTCCAGGCCGCGCAATATTTCAGTTCCGCCGCCAGTGTGAATGGAAGCAATCCGAGGGTCAGAGGCCATGGATTTCTTGACCTTCGTTGGCGGTATGATCGTTTCCGCTTTGTCACTGAAAGTAACAATTGAGACCCAATCGTCCTGTTTGAGCTGTTTCATTAATTCGTAAGCAGCTTTTTTCACCATATCAATGCGTTTATCCTGCATCGATGTGGACCGGTCAATGACCAGGCATATGTTGCTGGCTGGAAGTACATGCGTCTTGGCTTCTTCTGTATTGATAACTTCCATCAGAGCATATACATACTGCTCTTCTTCGATCGCTTGCAAGGAATCGACGGAATACTGATATTGCGCAATAACCGGCGCCCGTCCTTCGCTGATTGCCTTTGAGATCAGGTAGGATATACGCTTTTCCGAGTTCGAAAGCGCATCATACGCTTTCTGAATGGCCATGAATTGATTGGCAGCATCTGCTTTTGGATTGGCGTCTGGATGTAAACGGCGGGCGGCTTCGAAATAAGCATGCCGAATCTCATCCGGAGATGCATCGTTAGTCAATCCAAGAGTTTCAAAAAGGCCAACCCCCATAGACATTAGCTCCGATTAATCAAAGTTACGGATGAGGATGACTGTGATATTATCCGGTCCACCTGCCTGATTGGCAAGGTCCACCATTCTGGTGCAAATATCTTCAGGAGAGCCGCCCTTCCGCAGTGTCTTTTGCAGATTTGACTTTCCAACAACACCCCAAAGCCCATCGCTGCATATCAACATTGATCCCGGAGACGGGAACGTCAACGTTTCAATATCAGGCCGGTATGGTTCCTGTTGCCCAACCGCACGATAAAGCACATTTCGTTGCGGATGAACACTGGCCTCTTTTTCTGAAATCTGCCCTAATTCCAATAAACGTTTGACCAGGGAATGATCCTTTGTGATTGGTTCCATTTCCCCTGCGCCATCAGCAAAATACGCCCGACTGTCACCAACATGGCCAATGGTAACCTGATCCCCAATAACCAGTGCGGCAGTAAGAGTGGTACCTCCACCAGGTGCTGTGTTCACTACAGCATCCTGTGCGGCTTCAATGCCTTCTTCCATTAATTCTTGAAGGCTGGTGTCAAGTGTGCCTGAGCCATCGGATAAAATGGCCACTAACAGCCGCTCAACAATATGGCTACTTAAAGCTCTGATAGCCGCTCCACTGGCGATTTCTCCATGTTGATGCCCCCCCATCCCATCAGCCACAATATATAACCCGAAGGGGAACTCTGAATTGCCTTCGCGCAACACTGATGTCAACGCGAATAGAGCATCTTCATTATGCTCACGCTGACGGCCTACCGATTGGGCAGTTCCATGGAGATATTGCCCCAGTATTCTGCGTTCTTTTGTTTTTGCAGTAGCTTTTGGTTGCTCTTCGGCGGCCGTTGTGGTTTTCATATCACCAGTTTCATCCTTTTTGGTAAATAAGCGACCCAAATTCATAGCATCAGTCCATTGATAGGTAAAGCCGGGTCATACTGGCAGGGCATATAGTGTGTGGTCCACCGAACCGAAATAGATAACGTCATTATACACGATTGGTGTTCCAGTAATTGGACCACGGGTTGAAAATTTCCAACGCAACCTGCCCGATCGGAATTCCAGACAATAAAGAATACCATCTGCTGAACCGCAGATCAGATTGTCACGGTACACAACCGGTGATCCGCTGACCTGATGATCCGTTTTATAACGCCACATTTCCCGTCCATTCCCCGAATCCAGACAATAAATATTCCCGTCAGCAGAGCCAAAGAACAAAAGGTTGTCCACTGTACAGGGAGAAGAGACAGATCCTTTCCCCATTCTAAATCGCCAGATTGTCCACCCGGTTTTGGCATCGAGGCCATAAAACGTCATATCCACAGACCCGAAGAATATCCTTCCATTCGTGATCAATGGTGACGAAGTAATGGCACGTTTTGCCAGGAACCGGAATTTCACAGCACCCCGGAAATCGCAGCAGGTCAACTCACCACTCTCACTTCCAAAGTAAATGAAATCTTCAGTGATAAAAGGGGTGGACCGTATGGCATCTTGCGTTTCAACCCGCCAGGACACCTTGTTCGAAGATAAATTTACCGCATACAAGCATCCGTCATCCGATCCAATGAAAATATGACCTTCCGCTACACGTCCTGAGCTTCGAATGGGGCCGCCCGTATCCACTTTCCAAACTTCTTTACCACTTCGAGCGTTAATTGCATAGACATTTCGGTCTTCCGAGCCAAAAATCAACTTGCCATCAACAATCACCGGCTGGGAAACAATTCCGCCATCTGTGGGAAATTTCCATCGAAAATCGCCGCTTGTGGCATCCAGCGCGTACATATTATTGTCATAAACGCCCACATATACCATGCCGCCGTCAACCATGGGTGTTGCCCTGACCTCATCTTCACACTTAAAGGTCCAGAGAGGTTTTACGTCCGACTCAGGCGCCAGCACCGCCTGCTGGACAGCCATATGGCCAGTGAAAGAAGGCATTCCTTTTCGCCCCGCAACAGCCATCAGCGCTTCTTTCATGGCAGAAGCAGTTGGATAGCGATCCTTCCCGTTATAGGCCAGAGAGGTATTGATCACCGATTCGAGTTCAGTGGAAACAGACGAATTTATTTGTCGGATTGGTCGCTCACTGAAAGTGAAGGGGGCTTCCAACCTGGGATCTTTTTTTGTCAGCAGGTGATGAAGCGTGGCACCCAGCGCATAAATATCAACAGTCGGATTGGCTTCACCGCGATATTGCTCCGGAGGGGCATATCCTTCGGTCCCGATCATCGTCCCTTTTTGCCCAACCTTGAACACTTTCGCAATACCAAAGTCAATAAGAATAATATGATCATTCCTATTAACCATGATGTTTGAAGGTTTTACATCACGGAAAATAATGGGTTCTGGTTTGTGTGAGTGAAGGAAATTCAACACATCGCACATCTCAATAGCCCACCCGATCACCTGGGTTTCAGGAATTTGACCTTTAACATCGTTGAGATATTTCTCAAGGTCTTTCCCGTCTATATATTCCTGAACAAGGTAATAACGTTCGTTTACCTCAAAGAAATCAAAAATCTTTGGAATGGAGGGGTGATTCAAGGAAACCAGAATATTCGCTTCCCGCTCAAAGTTCGCCAACATGGTCTGGCGAAGAGCTGGATCGCGTGTCTGGTTAATCATTTCTTTTACGGCCACCAACTTGATGGCGTTGGAAAAATGCATATCGCGCGCGCGATAGACAGACCCCATCCCACCGGCTCCAATAACATCTTGGATCAGGTATCGGTTGGCAAGGATAGATCCGGCCAACAATGGCTTTTCAGTTTCCTGCCAAACTTGTTCCTCCGGTGGAATTCCTTGAGTTTCCAGACCCTTACTCCTTTATCCAATTTCCAAAATGGTTTCTCTTGCCTAACGGAACAATTATACGGTCAACTAAACAGGCTTGCAACTCTTCGCTTATAGCCACATGTCCCCCAGTAACGACAGAGAAATTGGATATGGTTATATTTTACCCCGACATTCGTCACACGGGCACAGTGCCCGTAGATAATCCCAGCTGAATATCCCTTCACGATGTCCATCTGCCCATTCCAGACCAATGGCATAACTTCCAATAGCTTTCACCTGATCCAGGCGTGTTGCCGGCGAATCGGGCAAATGTACATCATAAACAGCGGGATCAGGTTCCGGCCGCATGTTCTCATGCCCTCCCCTGCAATCTGCACAGGGGCATCCTGCCCGGAGTAATCCAAACGGATATTCGCTTTGGTGCCCATCAGCCCATTTAATAGTCATTATGCGTGAGTTTTTATGAACGGTTATTTCGAGGGGTGCCAAATTCTGCATTATGTACAATTCCTATTCTGGTTGTGTAATGGCCATCAGGTAATCCGCTGCCGCCCAACCGTTTCGAGTGGCATCCTTTTGCGATTCAAGTTTCCACCAATTGAAACCATCCTTGCGCGAAGGGCCGTCCTTTACAAGAAATTCCTCACCTTCATTTCCCAGTACCATGGCTGCGGCAGAAACACCGGGTTCAGCTCGCAGTCGCAAACCAGCTCCCTCTGTTCCATTGATCTTCACAAAAACACCGATCTCTATCCTACCGGATAGCAATTCATCGGTGGAAAAAGTTGGTGTCGGTGGAATTTCGGTAGGCAGGATAACCGTGGCTGTAGGCGCTGGGATGACTGTGAACACGGCCAGAGGAGCTGTGGAATTGGATGCCGGCCGGAAAATAAACAATGAGCCCAGGCACAATACAACCATGATCAGGCCAAAAAAGATCGCCGTAATCAACATGCCTCCAGTAAACCGAATTCCTGAAGATTGTGCCATCACATTGTCGCGGGCAGTAAGAAGAAAGCCAGCCCCAAAATAAGGTAAACCGCCAATAGCGAAGCCCCTTCCAACCAGTTTGATTCGCCATCCATGGAAACCAGTGCTGCGATCGCAACACCTGCCCCGAGTGAAACCAGTTCAAACGCATTGAACATCAACGTTAATGGATGCCCCATTGCCAGACTGATAAATACCAGTATTGGGGCCACAAAGAGCGCGATCTGGATGCTGGAGGACAGAGATATTTCCATGCTCAGTTCCATCCGATTGTGGTATGCAGATTGAACAGCCACCAAATGTTCTGCTACATTGCCAACGATCGGGATCAAAATAATGCCGATGAAGAATTCGGAAAGTCCGAACTGGCTCACAACACTTTCGACTGAGCCAACTAGAAGTTCACTCAAAAGTACCACACCCAGTGTTGCCACTCCAAGTATTACCATAGCTACTTTCACAGAATATGTGGGGGTTAAATGAGAAACGCTCTCTTGATTAGCCGAGATCGGTGATCCACTATACTTCAGACTGTAAATTATCCCCAGAATATACAGGACAATCATCACAGAAGCCACACCAAGGCTGATCGTCTCAACGCCAATTGAGCCTTCATCACCAAGAGAATGACCAAAGAATGAAGGAATAACGAGAGCCAGGATAGTCATGGCCAGAAGAACAGCATAATTTCCTGCCTGCTTGCGGTCAAATCCCTGCGCACCATTTTTTAATCCACCAAACAACATGGACATCCCCATAACCAGCAGTAGATTCCCCAGTATGGAGCCTGTGATGGAAGCCTTTACCAACTCAAGCAAACCCTCACGAATGGCCACAAGGGTAATGATCAATTCAGCAGCGTTTCCCAGCGTGGCATTGAGAAGCCCACCGATCTTAGGCCCTGTGTAATGGGCTAACGCTTCCGTTGCCGATCCAATAAACCCTGCCAGAGGAACCACTCCCAGAGCCGCGAGCCCAAAGACCCAGATATCACCCCACCCGGAAAAATGAGCCACGGCAGAAAAAACACCTGCCAGGAGCAGAATGAAAGTTGGATTTTCGTTAAGGATTGTTTTTATTTTCATGAGAACAAATTATACTCATGAAACAGTTGGAGTGGAAAGTTGAAACAAGCGGCATGTTATAATCGCCAAAGATGACAGACCCTGTATCTACCAATCCCGTCTTATCCAATCGATATCAACTTCTCCAGACACTGGGAAGCG
>JAAYYW010000346.1 GCA_012515195.1 Leptolinea sp. | reverse complement strand
GGTCAACACTGATGCCCAGAACCTGGACATTCGATCCCTCGAACTTCGGCAGCAACGCCTGATAGGAAGGGATCTGACCCGTTCATATGGGTGTCCAGGCCAGGGGGAAAAAAGCCAGTACAACCGTCTTTCCATGGTAATTGGATAGCGTGATGTCTTTTCCCAGGTGGGATGAAAGGGTGAAATCCGGGGCCTTTTGTCCAACTGAAAGGTTCATCGAGCCTCCACTCAATTCAGATATAATTTATCTTATTATAGTAACAATTTATAAAAAATAAAGTCAGCTAGTTGTCACCCTGTACAAGTCTATCCAAATTGGTGATCGGACAAACCTGACCCAATCCAACCATTTACTTACATCAGTACAATATACATATCGTCCGTGGCCATGTGAGCCGAACAGAAGAGATAAATGAAGACATTCCTTGCAATAACCAGACAGTGTCTTTCCAGTCAAATCCAGCGCACCCCTCCCGATGTGCTTCTTCAGGTTCTTGGTCAAAGCATCCGGTAATCCCTCATGGAGGTATAAAAAAACCTACCGAATGCTTTGACCTACATTCATGAATTAGAGCTGCGCTTTGATCTTTTCTGCCGTCTCTTCAAACGCGGTCAGTTTGGCGCGTTCTTTGTCCACCAAAGCCGCGGGGGCTTTCTTCGCGAAGTCGCTGGAGAGTAACCCTTTCAAACGTACGATCTGGCTTTCCGCCTCCGCCAGTTCCTTTTCAAGACGGGCTCGTTCCACATCAGCGTCCACCATTCCTGCTAGAGGTAAATATACCTCAACACCGGCCACCAGCAGCGACAAAGCCCCTTCCGGCGCAGTTACAATTTTTTCAGTCAGGGTTAATTGATTGTCATCCAGGTGAGCCAGCGCAACCAGCGTCTTACGCTGATCCTCAAAAACTGTTTTGAAATCGCCCGCTGCAATGATGGCGGCGATCCGTTTACCGGGAGTAACCTTCTTTTCCGTGCGGGCATTCCGAATGGCTCGTACCACTTCCTGAACCCGGTTGAAATCGGCAACCTTTCCGTCCTCCCATCCTTCCAGTACACCGGCTTTTGGCCAGCCTGCCAGCATCAATGCCTTTTCCCATCCTTTTGCGGGAGAAGCATCTGGAAGGTCTACAGCCACAGTTTTCAAATGCCCCCACAATTCCTCTGTGACAAACGGCGTGAACGGATGCAACAGCCGCAGTACGGTATCCAAAACCCGCACCAGAGTTACTGCCGTGTAGTGCGCCCGGTCACCACCCTCAGCCATCTGCAATTTAGCAATTTCTACATACCAATCGGCAAAATCGCTCCATAGGAATTCATAAATCTGCCGGCCGGCTTCACCATATTGGTACGTTTCAAAGAGACGGTCCACTGTACGAATAAGTTCCTGTTGCCTCGCCCAGATCCATGAATCAGCCAGTGTCCAATCGGCTTTTCCGGAAGCTGTTTTCGGTGCGTCATCCACTGTTCCAATAATGAATCGACCCACATTCCAAATTTTGTTGGCAAAATTACGGTTCGCTTCCACTTTCTTTAGGCTCAGGTTCGCGTCATTTCCCGGTGTCGAACCCACCAGCAGCGTGAAACGCAGCGCGTCAGTACCCATTTCGTCCATCACACCAAGTGGGTCGATCACGTTCCCCTTGGTTTTGCTCATTTTCTGCCCGTGTTCGTCGCGGATCAGTCCATGAAGATAAACCGTGTGGAAGGGCGCTTTTCCGGTAAATTCGATCCCCATCATGATCATACGGGCGACCCAGAAGAACAAGATGTCATAACCGGTCTCCATGACCGAGGTCGGGTAGAAGTAATCAAGGTCAGGAGTCTTTTCAGGCCATCCCAACGTACTGAATGGCCACAGTCCACTGGAAAACCAGGTATCCAGAACGTCCGGGTCCTGTTCCAGACTGGTATTGCCACATTTCGGACATTTTTTAGGATCCTCACGGGTGCATATGACCTCACCGCATTGCGGGCAATACCAGACAGGGATACGGTGTCCCCACCACAATTGCCGGCTGATGCACCAATCCTCTATATTCTCGAGCCAGTTGTAATACACCTTGGTAAAACGTTCGGGCACAATCTTGATGCTCCCGTTCCGGACAGCCTCTAAAGCGGCATCAGCCAGAGGTTTGATGGTCACAAACCATTGGGTGGATACCATTGGCTCCACAATTTCGCCGCCCCGCTGTGAACGGGGAACCTTAATCAGGTATGGTTCTTCTTTAATAACCAATCCGGCTTCTTTCATGTCAGCCCAGAGTTTTTTCCGGCACTCAAACCGGTCCAATCCCTGATACGGTCCGCCATTCTCATTCACTTTTGCCGAAGTATCCAGCATGGAAATGAATGCCAAATTGTGTTTTTTACCAAGGGCATAATCGTTAGGATCATGAGCCGGAGTAACTTTAAGGCCGCCGGTTCCAAATTCCCGGGTTACGTAATCATCAGCAATAACCGGGATTTCACGCCCGAGAATGGGAACAACTACCATTTTCCCGATGAACTTCTGGTAACGTTCATCGTCCGGATGAACAGCCACAGCGCTGTCTCCCAGAATTGTCTCCGGCCGGGTTGTTGCCACCGGAATGAATTCTCCGCTTCCGTCGGCCAGTAAATATTTAAAGTAATACAGAGTCCCGTTCTCCTCTGAGTATTCCACTTCAAGATCTGAAACGGCTGTTTTCAAACCTGGTGACCAGTTGATCATCCGCAACCCACGATAGATCAGTCCTTTTTCATACAGTCGGACAAACGCTTCACGCACCGCTTTTGAAAGCCCATCGTCAAGGGTGAAGCGGGTACGGTCCCAATCACACGAAGCGCCGAGTCGCCGGATTTGCTTGTATATCATTCCCCCGTATTTCTCTTTCCATTCCCAGGTACGCCGTAGAAATTCTTCACGGCCAACCTGCTCACGGGATGTTCCCTCCTTCACCAGCATCTTTTCAACCTGCAACTGCGTGGCGATGCCGGCATGGTCGCTTCCGGGAACCCATAATGTGGAATATCCATTCATGCGGGCATGCCGGATCATGAGATCTTCCATGGAAACAAACATGGCGTGCCCCAGGTGAAGTTCACCCGTTACATTCGGTGGAGGAATGGTTATAACAAATGGCTTGCGTGTGGGATCAAAATCAGGAGATTTTGGATCGCTTGAGGGTTTGAAAAAACCACTTGTCTCCCACCATTCGTATAACCGTTTCTCGGTTGCAGAAAAATCATATGCTTTGGGTAATGTTGATTCACTCACTGAAAAACCTCCACCAATTAAATACGATTGCGTAAGATTTGAATTTCCATCGGATTCATCCGCAGGTTTAGAACCCTCACCGGGACTGATGCTACAGTTCCATCATCCATCGATACGATGGTTTGTGTTGCAGACCTATCAATGACCGGGATTTCACTGACAGTTTCATGATTGCAGTAGAGCAGATCAAACACCTTTGTCCGGGCATTTAGATCGAAATCCACCAGCACATCTCCTTCCCAAACGGAAGATACGCTGGTATTGGCTACAACAAGCACTTCCTCATCAGAGAGTAACCGCGAATAGGCCAGTATGCCTTCCACTGTCTTGGATATTCCAAAATGGATACCATCGCCCGAGACAGGGCGAAAGTAAAGGCGGCCATACCGCAAAGCCGGCTGGTGTTCTCGAATGGCTGCGATTTTTTGGGTCGTTTGATAAAAAGGGTGATTTTGATCAAAAGCGTTGGGTTTACCCCATAGTGCTTCCCGCACACTTTCCATCTGACTGCCGCTTCCCGATAATCCCTGTTCCGTGCCGTAATACAAACATGGAATGCCCAGAAGAGTGAACAGGCAGCCAATTCCTATGGCCATTTGATCATCATATTTATGAGGGTTATCCGGGTCTGCAAAGAAGAAGCGGTGGTACTGGTCGTGATTATCCAGAAATGTCACGAAATAGTTACCCGCCTCACCCTGTGAACTGATAATCCCACGCTGGGCTTTGTGCCGGTAGCCATACATTTCCACCAGCTTTGTCGGGGGAAGTTGACCTTTGACGATGTCGGGCAAACGGAAGAACAACGGGAAATCCAGTACAGCATCAACGCCAACCAGATAAGAAGGATTGGCAGCATTCCTTCCAATGTATCGGGAAATAACATCATCATTGTCGTAGATCTCACCAAAAGTAAAGAAATTCTTCTTGCCGATGGAAAGGGCGTATTCGCGGATATCATTCCCAAATTCAAGGGCAAAATCAGGTTCTACATATTTGAGTGTGTCTATGCGATAACCATCCGGATCAAAACGAGCCATGATGTACTCGTATACTTTGGTCAAAATTTCACGAACCGGATAGGTATCGGCCACAACTGGATCGATCTCAAAATAATCAGTTGTCAGTTCTTTCAGGGAAGAGAAATCGCCGTCTGATTCATCCCCCTCTCCCCTGCGGCGGAAGAACTCATTTCGCCGCAGTTCAACCGGCATGATAGCCGCTTCAGGTGGCGCATCAAGGGGCGGTTCCGGCCAGTCATAACGCGGGGCTCCGCTCGAATCTCGCCAGGCTATCCGGTATGGCTCTCGCACCCATGGAGCTGTTGAACCAAACCCGGCATATTCAAATACGTCACCTGTGTGATTTAGCACAATATCAAAAATTATGTAAAGCCCTCGCGCGTGGGCTTCATCCACCAGTCGTTCCAGTTCTGTTTCAGCAAAGCGAGGATCCTTGAGCGCGCGTTGGGGATCGGAACAGAAACGCGGTTCGATGGTCAAAAAGTTCTGGATACCATACCCGTGATATGTATACGGGTTATAGTTGCAATTTTTTAAAACAGGGGAAAGCCATATCGCACGAAAACCCAAGTCCTTAATGTAATCCAGACGCTGGCGAATACCCTCGAATGTGCCACCCTGGAAACTCGAGTAAGACGCATTCCATGGACTGCCGTGTGGCATCGCGATCGGGTTGTTAAAACGGTCAATCATAACGAAATAGATAGGCAGATCACGCCAATCCTCTGGCGACGGAAAGGGTTTGCGCATGGTCACAGTACGCCCTTCTATCTCAACAGAAGCCTGGCGCGGCTTTTTGGCCTGGTCCATACACGCTTGAATCATCGGGTCATTTATGCTGGTTATCATAGGCTTCTCCTCCCAGGCTCTACACGCGATGAAGCTGGTAAAAACAGTAAACCCTTCCGTTCCCACCCGCTAAACCTGCGGTAGAAGGAGGACGAAAGGGATGAACTTCCGCGGTACCACCTCGCTTCGCCAATTTCAGTAAAAAACCGGCGCTCTTACCCGGCCTGACCTCCGGGTTGAATGATAACGGATCCGCCGTGCCGGTCTAATCACCAGGGCATCTGGCTTTCTTCGGCAATCAAACCGGTCGACTTTCTATCGGATGTGCAGCGGGGACTTTCAGCCTATGGTCCTCCATCTCTACCTGCATGGATCCGGCATACTCTTACCGGCGAAATATTCTTTTGGTTGCGCTGATTATACAAAGAAGGGTGAGCTTCGTCAAACCGATTATGGATGTTTTTTCTCAATCAGGAACTTTTGATACTCAGGCGTTATAAGCTCCAATTCGACCTGTAAAGTATTCACCCGTTCGGCACTGTTTTTCGGGAATGCATCAATGCTGTCAAACTCAAGACTTTTTGCCAATTCGGATAGCTGCATGGCGCCAAGACTGGCACTGCTTGATTTCAGAGTATGAGCAGAACGGTGGAATGTCCTGATATCATTTGCGTCTAGCGATTTCGTCATATCCGCGATCAATTTTCTGGCATTCGGCAGGTAGGTTTGAATTAATTCCTCCAGAAACGCGTTCGTTTCAGCACCCATCACCCTGTAGTAGGAATCTAGAGTCTCCCAACGGACATGGCTGGTTTCTGTATCATTCACCTGCTTGCTGCTTTTCAGCCCGGTCGATAATGCCGTTGTTCCCCGGATGGCGCGAACCAACTCGTTCATTTGAACCGGTTTGCTTAAATAATCATCCATCCCTTCAGCCAGAAACCGTTCCCGGTCTCCCTGAAGCGCGTGAGCCGTCATTGCGATTATCCGCGGAAGACGGTCTTCGGGTACTCGCTGGTGAATCAGGCGAGATGCTTCCACCCCGTCCATTTCAGGCATCTGAACATCCATGAATATCAGGTCATACGCCTGTCGTTCAACAGCCTGAAGAACTTCGATACCATTAGCCGCCAGATCGG
>JAAYYW010000345.1 GCA_012515195.1 Leptolinea sp. | reverse complement strand
GTGGTGAGCAACGCCTCATCTCATCGACGGGATATTGATGTCCCTATCCTGTTGCCGGAAATAAACCCAGACCATACAGACATAATAATAACCCAACGGTCGAGGAACAACAGGAAAGGTTTTATTGTAACCAATCCGAATTGCACAAGCACCGGGATGACTATCTCTCTAAAACCTTTATTGGATTCGTTTGGGATTGAAAAGGTCATCGCTGTTTCCATGCAAGCATTATCAGGAGCTGGTTACCCGGGAGTAGCTTCCATGGATATTTTGGATAATGTGGTTCCCTGTATCAAAGGAGAAGAGGAAAAAGTTGAATGGGAACCATTGAAGATGTTGGGAAAAATGGATCGTGATTCAATACAGAACGCAGATTTTGTTATTTCCGCACATACCAACCGGGTTGCCGTAAGCGATGGGCATACTGTGTGTGTCTCGATCAAGTGCGGGAAGGACATTTCCCCGCAGGACGCCATTGAAGCGATGAATTCTTATCAGTGTCCCGAGATCAGCCGTGAATTGCCTTCATCTCCATGGCCGGTGATCTGTGTCCGCCATGAGTTTGACAGACCACAACCGCGTTTGGACCGCAACACTGGGAATGGGATGACAACATCTGTTGGTCGTGTTCGGGTCGACCCAATCCTTGGCTTGAAATACGTGGTGCTTTCACACAATACTATTCGCGGAGCCGCAGGAGGAGCCATTTTCAACGCGGAACTCCTCGTCCAACAAAAGTATATTGGTTAAACCACACTCATTCATACCGGATATTAACGTTTATATCCAGGTATGAGATATAATTCTGCGAGTTTTACCTGCGTTCGAACGCAGGACATCTTATCCCGCTCAGGGAGCATATCCCGGAGGACGAACCCACATGGGACAACGCAATAGTATTAAGTTAATTTTGATCCTTGTACTTCTAGTAGCATCAATTTGGATCGATCTACCCGGAAACCCGGGAATTAAGATCGGTGAATTTGAACGCAGCCTTGAAACCCAGCTTGGACTGGATTTGCGGGGAGGCCTCCGTGTTCTTCTCGAAGCTGATCTTCCTGAAGAAACGCAAGTCTCATCAGAAGAAATGGAAGATGCAAAAACCATTCTTGAGAACCGCGCGAATGGTCTGGGTGTGAGTGAAGTTGTTTTTCAAGTAGCTGGAAATCGGCGCATCGTGGCCGAATTCCCCGGGCTTACAGACACAAGTCAGGTCGTTCAAACACTAAAGCAGGTAGGACAACTCGCTTTTGTACCGATGGGGCAATACCCTGTTGAAGAGGGTGAGACCATAAAGATCGATTACACCAAAATCGGTACCAAAACAGGCGTTATTCCTGATAATGCTTTGCCAGAATCTTCATCAGATGGTTCGACGCCGGAAATGGTCTATTCACCATTAATGTCTGGCGCTGATCTGGATACTGTGACTGTCGGTCGCAGTCAGCTGGGTCAATACAGTGTAGATTTCACGTTGAAAGAAACAGCAAAAGGTATGTTTGGCGAGTATACAACAAATCATGTTGGGGATTACCTCGCCATTGTCCTCGACGATAAAGTGATTTCTGCTCCGACCATTAATTCAGCCATAACCGAAGGACAGGGGCAGATCAGTGGAAATTTCACGCAGGATTCAGCCAATGATTTGATGATTCAGTTGAAATATGGCGCACTGCCAATTCCATTTAAGGTAGTGCAAAGCCAGGCAGTGGGCGCTACCCTGGGGCAGGATTCTATTGATAAATCCATTCTGGCTGGAAGTATTGGATTGTTACTCACTATTCTATTCCTGATCTTCTCATATCGCCTGCCGGGAGTCATGGCCAGCCTTGCATTAGTAATATATGCTGTTTTTACTCTGGCTATTTACAAATTGCTACCTGTTACCCTGACTCTTCCCGGGATCGCTGGCTTTATTTTGAGTGTAGGTATGGCAGTTGACGCCAATGTACTCATCTTCGAACGTTTGAAAGAAGAACTTCGCGCCGGACGGACGATCCGTCAGGCGATTGATCTGGGATGGTCACATGCCTGGTCTTCCATCAAAGATTCCAATGTGACTACACTAATTTCGTCTGTCATCCTCTTCTGGTTTGGCAACACATTTGGCGCGAGCCTGGTCAAGGGATTTGCCGTGACATTGTTCATTGGTATTTTCCTGAGCCTTTTCACCGCAATTGTAGTGACCCGCGCGCTGCTGCATCTAACACTAGACAACCTGAAAATTGCCGACCGGCCCTGGTTGTTCGGGGTATAGGAGATTTCTTATGAACATTGTAAAACATCGCTATCTCTATTTCCTGATCTCTTTGATCATAATTCTTCCAGGCCTGATTGCCCTGGGTGTGTGGGGTCTTCCACTTTCACATGATTTTACTGGCGGCTCAATGCTTGAAGTTCAATTCGAAGAGGGAAAGGCTCTGGCTCCTGCTGAGATCACTGGAATTTATCAATCGATGGATATTTTCGATCCATTTGTCCAAACATCGGACGACAATATTCGGATCATTCGCTCAAAACAGATCGACGAAGAAACAAAGGACATTGTCCTGACAAAGCTGAAGGACACTTCACGCGGAGACGTTACCGTGTTGCAGTTTGAAACAGTTGGACCTACGATTGGGCAGGAAATAGCGAGCCGCGCCGCAATCACGATTGCCATGGCGGCAATTGGGATTCTTTTGTACATTACCTGGGCGTTCCGCGGTATTCCTAACGCATTCCGCTACGGCGTAGCCGCGATTTTAGCCATGTTACATGATGTAATTGTCATTATCGGAATGGGAGCGATACTGGGTCAATTTATGGGATGGGAAGTCGATACTCTTTACCTGACCGCGCTTTTGACTGTTATCGGGTATTCCGTGAATGATACCGTTGTTATTTT
>JAAYYW010000344.1 GCA_012515195.1 Leptolinea sp. | reverse complement strand
CGCATCCATCCCGAGCAACAGGTACAACACCATTGCCAACAGGGCGTATCCCCAGTCTGATTTATGTGAATCAGTTTTATGCTGCGTCATCTCTTTACAAAGTATCCTTTTTGATTTTTTAAGTGGTGGTATTCAAACCTGTCCTGTGCAACCCCCGTCTGGTGGACGTGTCTGTCAGGCAGGTATCAGTGCGAGAATTTCGACCAGTTTCATCTCATCAATATCGTCAAAGTTGTTGAGAACATCGCTGTCAATATCCAGCACGGCGGTGATGTCTCCGTCCGCGTTCCGGTAGGGGACGCAGATCTCCGACTGGCTGCGGCTGTCGCACGCGATATGATCGGGGAATTCATGCACATCAGGGACAATGACCGGCTTTGCCGCGTTGACCGCCGCCCAGCAGACCCCCGTATCTTTGGGCAGTTCCATGCAGGCAACCGGCCCCTGGTACAACTTCACGATCAAACGTCCGTCCTTGAGTTCGTAGAAGCCGGTCCAGAAGAAATGGTTCATCTTATGGTGAAGCAGCGCCACAGCCGTGGCCATTCTGGCCTGTTCGTCTGACGATTTGGGTAAGAGTGTCTTTAGCTGCGCGATGATCCGGTCATAGCGGTCGATCTTGGCCTGACGATCCATTCTGCGAACCTCCAAGTTTTTCATGTGCACACCGCCTGGCGATAAAACCCAATGTACTGGCGGGTAGAAGTCTTCAAGTATAACCTTAATCAATTTTGGATAAGATATGCAGAATGTAACATTGACTGAACAGCTCCCATCAGAGAGTTGTACTCAAAGGTGAGTATATCTTCCCCGCCAATTCCCGGAGAAGATGTTGCCGTAAGCTGATCTTTTCTTAACGGTGGTTATGGCAATATCATCAGATGAAGCTCAGCCATTGTCCATAAAAAGCCCATTGCTGCCAGTGTGGTGAGCGTATAGTGCATACGTCCTTTGACGCTCCAAAACTTATTCTTCCAGGCCAGGACGGTAAGGACTACCAACCCGAATGTCAGGCCGGTGGACACCAGGAGTAGGTAAAGAATGGTTGTTATCGAAGAATTGAAACCAAACATAAGCTGAACCGGATTGCTCAAAATCTTGATTACAAAAGTAGCCAGGAAGAACAAGTTCAAAACAATTGTACAAACTGCCAACCAACGAGCAAAAGAAGCAAGTTTTGGAATGTTTGTCTTGATGGATTGCCTTCGGAACAAAGCGATGAACCAAACCGCCAATGAAAACAAAAAGATAATAATACTGGTGAACAGCACAGCCAGTAAAACAATAGGGGGGTCTCCATTTAGAGTTGTCAATAGATTCATACTTGACGAGCCGGTTTTTAAGTTCGATGATCTGAGTCCCGCGTCCGCGAGGGCTGAATAAATATCTCCACGGAAGGTCAAGAAACGATCGGGCCTGTCCAGGTCGTTTACAGTTCCGACTATGGAGATATCGTCAGCCATGTGATATTCGATCCAGCTGCCGGGTGCGCCATTATGGTGAAGGATTAGGTCATCATCTGTGGGCCAGGCAATTATTCCTGCCGCGTAGAATGGCTGGTCAATCCCTTCGGGGAGACGCAACAATTCCTTCAGGGTCGCTTCTTGTTGGAATAATTTACCGTCAACTAAGGCTCGGATAAACACGTTCAAATCTTGCACAGTTGAGACTTCCCCGCCAGCTCCCCAGTCCATCGAGAGATTTAGTCCGTTGGTAATGAGCGGCGTGTTTGACCCCCAATGATCTGAGAGCTGATTTACCCATGGCTCTGGCGAGGGATTGGTCGAATAGGCAAGATACGTGTGATACATACCAAGGGGATCAAAGATACGGGCTCTCAATTCCTGATGCAGGCTATTACCTGTCAGTTTTTCGATCAACAATCCCAGGATAATGTAATTGGTATCGGCGTAATGAAATCCTGCGCCGGGTTTCCACAAAGCTGTCTCGTTCATTCCGCTCAGGTAGAAGTTTAACAGTCCAGCTATTTTGTTCGTGGGGTTTGCAACCCAGGCCTGGTAGTTCCATTGTGGCCAGGTATAGGATAAGTAATAATCCTCACGCTGGCACCCTTCAGGGATTCCTTTCGTGAGGCAACTCATCATTGCCTCAAAACCCTTTTCTTCATCGAAGATAACCACGCCATTGAGAGAATTGGGGGCGTATCCCCGATATTCTTTTGGATAATCGTCACCAATGCCATTTTCATCGTCCATCAGAACATCTTTTAATCCCGATGTCTGATTCAGTAATTGGCGTACGGTAATCTCGCGGCCGTAAGAAACCCCATTGAACTTATGAAGAGCATCCAATACATCCGGGGGAAATGCACTTAAATCTGCCAGGGTGGCATCCAGGCCTTTATCTCCCAGAAGTCCTTCCTCCATTAATTGCAAGATGACAACAGAGGTCATCGTTTTTCCAATACTGGCAATTGTGAACTGATGATCTATTGTCATAGCTTCGCCTGTGTCGTCGCGGGCTATACCCGCCGCATTTGCGTATGTGAAGCCATACTCGGGGGCATCAATACGAATAACGGCATTCCGGTTTATCTTTCCGCTTTCGTCTGTCACAGCCCTGACGAGTGCCGCATCCAAATTTTGCCTTGCAAGTTCGGCATTAAACTTAATCTGATTTCCATGGGCTACGCAGCCACTGGTTACCAGAACAAAAAGAACGATGCTTAACACAATAATGTGACCCAACGTTTTTATTTTTAAGTGTCTCTTCATCGTTATAGATTCCTTGCAATTTTTTATATGGATTATCGATGTCTGTTACTTTAAGATACGCAATCTTTTTCAATACGTTGTACCCGTTTGGGTATTCTATTGCCAACACAGGGTGATAATCAGAGGTATAAATGGTTATGAGAAGAATATCTAAATCGCCCCCATTTTTGGGAGGGCGGTTTTTGTCATTAAAACATGAGAATTAACCGAGAGCTGAAAAGCACTCGGCATGACCAGTACCTTTTTTTTATAAGAGATCGGTTCGCGGAAAACGGCAAGAACCTTGGCAAAAGGCTTGCGGTACGTGCTGATTGGTGATCCCTCTTAAATAGATGTGCTCAAAATCGAGCATATCCTACTTGCTGTCATCTCCTGCCAGATTGGTGTTCAATCAGGCATTTGTTTCTGCTGTTTGTTTCGTTCTGCGTCAATCTGTTGATGGTACTCATCTTCAGATAGCTTTGTTGTATGGTCTACATCAACGGGTGGAATAAGGGAGCGCCAGATCCATTCATTCGTGATAAAGCGATCCTGGCGCGCATCATATTCCACCAACTTCAGTTTGCCATCTCCTGACCGGATGATCTTCACGGGTTTTTGATTCACCCGGAAATACCGGGGCGCTTGAAGATGCGCGTACCAATCTCTAATTTCAACCAGGCAGTGATCGAACTCAACTTTTGATACCCGTCCGATTTCACCGGACACTCCCACAAGGCTGATGTATGACAGGCAGCCTTCAAACTCATCGGTCTCCATGTTGTATTTCCGCACTTCCGGAAAGCGGCCGGTCACTGGAAGAGCCATAACCGGCAGTTTACTGAGAATGTAATATCGGGGAACTTCAAGACGGCACAGCTCTCTCAGATGTTCCACATAAATGTGAAATTCAGATTCAGAAATGGATTCAATGTTGTCATGGCTCTGGTACAGCGTTGCCAGGGTTGTGATGCCCGGGATAAACTCGCCCGTTTCAAATTGGTATGTTAAGACGTCTGCCTGCTTCCCGGTGTATATCACCATGGAAGGCAGTCCTCCAAAACCGATGAAATAATCCGTGCGATTCAAGCCTGATGCCATCTGTCTGCTGATTTTTGTATGGACTCTCATCCCGGTTCACGTACGCGCGAACCGTTACCCGCTGTCATTTTACCGCAGGCTTCTTTGCCGGTTGGATGGCCAGGTTACCTGTGGATTATTCAGTTTTTCGGAACTAATGACCGGCGGAAGCGATTTTTACAACCGCGGGATCAGCACCGGGGTATTCTTTTTGTATTCTTCATAGTCTGGCTGCCCGCCCCATTTTTTGTCGGCTTTCGCCTCCAGCAGGGGAATTCCGCTGACGCGGGTCAGCAGCAGGGTGACGAATAGCGGCGAGATCAGGGCAATCCACTGCCAGCCCTGCAGCACGGGGATGGCGATGACCGCGATACCCACCCAGAGCGTGATCTCGCCAAAGTAGTTCGGGTGGCGGGACCGGGCCCACAGGCCGGTGTTGATGAATTTCCCTTTGTTCTCCGGGTTCGCGTTGAAGCGGCTTTTTTGCGTGTCGGCCGTCACTTCCAGCCCGAAGCCGATGATCCAGATGATCAGGCCGATGATGGCGAACGCGTCGATTTCCTTCTTGACGCTGGAGGTGATGGCTACCCAGGCGGCGGCTGCTGTGAAGGTGACCCACAGCGCCTGGATTGTCCAGACGTTGAGGAAGCGGATGAAGGACGGTTTGATCTCGTCAAAGCGGTCATCCTTGCCGGCTTTCTTGATGCGGGTGAACAGGAACGTGCCGAGGCGGATGGCCCAGGTTAGAACCAGCACAAAGAGCAGGGTTGACCGCAGGTCCACGCCCGGCGTGACCAGGAACGCGAAGGTCGTCAGCGAAATGTAGGTGAGGCTGCCCGTGAGGTCAAAGTATTTTTCCGTCTGCTTGAGAAACGACGGGATGAAGACCAGCCACTGGATGATGAAAGCCAGCCCCACCGTCAACGCGAAGACCGTGATGCCGGCGAACATGGCCCCGTTCTGGCTGCCGGCCAGCGCGACCAGAATGCCGACAATGATCAATATGGGAAAAGATATGAGTGACCGTTGATCTGTTTTTTTCATGCTGAATTTCTCCCTGTGCGAAAAATGTTTACCTTGAACTTCTGTCTTTATTATTGTACACATTGGGAGAATTGGGTAAATGACCTTCTACAAGGCCTATTTTTCCCATAGTGTGCAGAGGTGTTTATTTTGATTGCGATGATGGCGATTCGCGGGGTTTTAGGGGGATGGTGAAACACGGTTTTGGTTTGGACTAATTCGAAGTGACCGGGTGATTCACGTCAGGGTGATGTGCTAAAGGTCGAGCACATCCTAACCATTTATATTTTCAAAAAAGTATTGACTAATTTTTTATACATGCTATAATGAATATATGAACAAAATAATAAACATATTCATATATTATTAAAACATCATGCCAAAAAACTTTTCAGAACCAGAACGCGATACCATTCGAATGAGTCTTATTAGTAATTGCACGGCTTGTTGGAGTAAATATGGTTATAAGAAAACCAACATTGCCGACTTGTGTAAAATGTCCGGGATTTCCACCGGAGCTTTCTACCAATTTTTCCAATCTAAAGAGGAACTGTTTGTTGTGGCCGCTCAATACGCGGGTAACGAATTAGCAACTATATTTGAGGAGAAAATTAAGCAATCACCCAATAAACTTGGAATTGCAAATGGTTTGAAGGCAATGTTAAAAAAACTAGAAACAATTGAATGGTATTTATCGCTTAAGGACGAGTTTGTCGAAATACTGCATAAACTTCCTGAGGAATCATTAAGGGAGGATTTAATAAATGACACAAATTCTTACAATTACATATTCAGAAAATACAACATAATCCCCAAAATCGAAGCAAGCGAGGTAATTACAATTTTTTCCATTATTTCTTCAGCTCTTTTGATGAAAGGAAAACTTGCAGGCGATGTACCTAAAGCTATTGATTTCGTCATTGATACGGTCGTTGACGCGATATTTGAATAATAGGAGTTCATAATGGACAAACTCAATGAAAGTAATGTTTTAACTTCAAAAGTAGCAATTAATCGGAAAAGGACATGGCACTCAGGAGTAATCCTGGTTGCGATCTATTGCATAATTGCAGGCTTAGCAGAGATTTGGGTCGGGATTACAGGAAATTGGATGGGAATTCTGTCGACCCCCCTTAAACCTTCTTTTTGGACTGCTTTGATTGGTATTTTCTACCTTTTAGCTGGAATCTCTTTAATACCACAGAATAAGCCGGGAGCGGTTTTGGGTATAGTTTTCATTGGATTAGAAATCTTAGCTCGAATTAATCTTGTTCTAATAGGTGTATATCCATCACAAGGTGTAGATCTTTTTAAGAGCATTATCGGCGCCATAATTGCTCTTGCTCTCATTTTCTACCTGTTTTCTCAATGGAAAAAACTTGACGGCACAGTTCATAATGCTTTCAATAAAAAGTAGTCTTCAAAAACTCCTTTATCTACTATGGGTAGTTGATTGATCACATTTATTGACTGACGATCGATTCTCGGTCGACATGAGCAGTATTCTATCGTCTTATCCCCTGAGAATCTTCTCCAGCGGACGGCCATTG
>JAAYYW010000343.1 GCA_012515195.1 Leptolinea sp. | reverse complement strand
GTGGGAAGTACAAGCACATTAGTATCTGAGCGTGTGGAGGATTCTGGTTTGAGTGCTCCACCCGAAATTGCGGCTCTCCTTCTGGCAGGGCTGCTTTCAGATACGCTTATCCTATCATCGCCTACTACTACTGACCGGGATCGCATGGCCGGAGAACGTCTTGCCCGTTGGGCTTTCAAGGGTGGCTCGCCATTTATTGGAGAAACACTCCAATCATTTGGAAAGAAGATCATCTCAGCCGGGTCTGGATTATCAACACGCCCGGCGGAGGACGTTGTCCGAACAGATATGAAGGTCTATCAGATGGAACCGTTCCATTTTGCTGTTTCACAGGCTGAAGTAAGCGATATGGTTGAAGTGACGGATCACGTTCCTGAGCTACAACAGGCTTTGTTGGATGTGCAAAGCAGCAAAGGGCTGGATTTTGCCATGTTGATGGTCACAGATGTTGTTGGCGGCTCCAGTCGACTGCTGATGGCTAATCCACCACCAGCATTGTCGGGTTTGCCGTACAAACCACTGTCAGACGGAACATGGTTGGCAGAAGGTATTGTCTCACGTAAGAAACAATTACTACCTGTCATCCTTGGAATGCTTGAACAATGAACCAACTCTTGTATAAAAAGATGAATGAACTGCTGACAAAGGATGAATTTGCCTCCCTATGTACAATTATCTCCAGTTCAGGTTCTGCCCCCCGTCATGAAGGTACAAAAATGCTAGTCCTGCAAAATGGTACGATATTTGGTACTGTGGGCGGCGGTAAAATTGAGGAGAGAATCCGAAAAGAAGCTTTGGCTTCCATAAGTGATCAAAAACCTCGATTGTTAAAGTATTCATTGATTGATCCAAACCATGGTGATCCCGGGGTTTGTGGAGGAACAGTGGAAGTCTTTGTAGAACCAATTACACCTGAGAATAAGATCATTGTTGTCGGTGGTGGTCATGTTGGTAAAGCTGTTGTAAGACTAGCGAAATTTCTCGGGTACAGGGTGGCGGTTTCTGATGATCGGGAACAATTCTGCACCCCGGAAGAAATACCGGATGCTGATGAATTCTTCCCGGTTCCAATGAAAGATCTCCCTAAAGCCACCCGAATAACACCCTCAACTTATGTCGTTCTCGCTACCCGGGGTTCCTCGATTGATATTGAAGGAATGGAACCGCTTCTTGATACTCCATCTGCTTTTTTGGGGGTGATCGGTTCGAAACGAAGATGGCTTACAACAAAAAAGGCATTATTAGATAAGGGTGTTGATCCAAAAAAGTTGGAAAGAGTTCATTCACCACTGGGGTTGGAGCTCAATGCAGAAACTCCAGAGGAAATAGCGGTATCCATCATGGCCGAGATCATCATGTTAAAAAATAATGGTACTGGCCGATTGATGAAAGCAAAATGAAAAGGAGCTTCCATGTGGCAAACTTATATTAATGCTGATTCAATTGAACAGGTCACCGGAATCCTCGCGGATCGCGGAGGGCGAGCGAAGATCGTCGCGGGAGCCACTGACCTGATGTTGGAAATGGAAAAGGGTGTTCAAAAGGGTATTGAGATATTGGTGGATGTCAGTAGGATTCCTGGTTTGAACAGGATTTCCGAGGATAATCAAGGAAACATTCATCTTGGCCCTTTGGTGACGCATAATGACTGTGTAGGTTCGAAACTCCTACGAGAAAAGGCTCTTCCTCTCGTTCTAGCCTGTTGGCAGGTGGGATCTCCACAGATCAGGAACAGAGGAACTGTGGCAGGAAATCTTGTGACAGCCTCTCCAGCAAATGATACGATTTCTCCGTTGATGGGGTTAAATGCAAGTCTTACTTTGAGCAGTAACACTGGTCAGCGAATAGTCCCATTAAGTGAGTTCTACACGGGCGTTCGTAAGACAGTACTTCGTTCTGATGAAATCGTTGTGGATATTTTCTTCCCGGCGTTAAGAACAAATGAGATCGGGATCTATATCAAGAATGCGTTGCGGAAAGCTCAGGCAATTTCTGTGGTTAATGCGACTGTTATTGTTGCGATGAAAGAAGATCGGATTGATCGGGCAACAGTCACTCTGGGGGCTGTTGCGCCTGTAATCATTCACGCAACGGAAGCGGAAGAATATTTGTCCGGGAAAGTCTTGACGGATGAAGTGATCAAAATTGCCGGCGATCTTACAACAAAAGCAGCCAGGCCAATTACTGATCTGCGTGGAACAGCGGACTATCGTTCTTACATAGTCGGTGTTTTGGCGATGCAGGGATTGGAAAAGATCCGGAATGGCACTGAGGCAGAAACGTTATTGGACAACCCACCGATTCTCAGATCGAAAATGGAAGATAAAGAATCTCTGCTAGGTACAGGAGAAATATCACAGGCCACTCCGATCATTACAACGATCAATGGGCAGAAATTCATTTTCAAAAATGGACACCAAAAGACGTTATTACGCCTGATTCGAGAGGATGCCGGTTTGATTGGCACGAAAGAGGGTTGTGGAGAAGGGGAATGTGGTGCCTGTACAGTGTATCTGGATGACGCGACTGTTATGGCATGCCTGGTTCCAGCTCCACGCGCTCATGGAGCTCAGATAAAAACAATTGAAGGTATGACGATAAATAACAATATGCATCCAGTACAGACGGCATTTATTGAGGAAGGTGCAGTACAGTGTGGTTACTGTACACCGGGTTTCATTATGTCATCAGCGAAGCTTCTGGAAGAAAACCCATCCCCCAGTGATATGGAAATAAAACAGGCGTTGACTGGCAATCTGTGCCGATGCACAGGTTATTACAACATAGTTCGGGCTGTGGATAAAGCCGCGAAGAAAATGCGGGAACAATGAGTAAATACGATTCATATCAAACAAAAAAGGCACAACCACGCAAGAGGGAAATTCATCCAATATGGAGAGGTATTGGTTTTGCCATGATCATTCTCATTCCATTCCTCTCTTACATAGGGACGCTGATCATACTTGAAGAAAACTCAAAGCAAGGATGGTTCGCGATTCCCCGTGATTTGATCTCTCCTGTGATTGAACCTTACTTCTATGCAAAGATCATCATAACCCTGGTTCTGATGTTCATTTTTTATGTGATTTTCCTGTTTATAACTGCCATATTGACACGGATTTTTGCGCCCCCCAGGTATAGTGTTTATGATGTGCCTCCCCAGGCCTTCCGTGGTAAGAAGAAATCGAGATAAACTCACTACGCTCCACTTTGGAGGAATTAATGACCAATATTGTTGGGAAATCTGTGACCCGTATTGACGCAGAAGACAAAGTTAAGGGTGAAGCGCTATATCCTGGTGACGTCAACATGGAAAACCAGGCATATATGAAAGTATTCTATTCAGGCCGTCCACATGCCTTGATGAAAAAACTAAATGTTGAGAAAGCGGAAAAATATCCAGGCGTTGTTGCTGTTCTAACAGCAAAGGATGTACCGGTTAATGAATATGGGCTTATCGTAAAGGATCAACCGGTTCTTTGTGGGTTAGGTTCAGCAAAACCACATGCGGAGCATATCCGATATGCTGCTGAACAACTCGCTCTCGTCATTGCTGATACAGAGAAGATCGCAGAAGAAGCCATAAAGCTCATTGAGGTCGAATTTGAAGATCTACCTATCATCGGGACAATTGAAGAAGCCTTAAAAACCGACTCATACAAAATAAACCCAGATTCGGATACAAACATTTTTCATCATATACAGATTCGAAAAGGTGATGTCGATTCGGCTTTCAAAAAGGCGGATGTGATTGTTGAAGCGGATTATCAGACCCCTGTCCAGGAGCATATTTTTCTTCAACCGGAATCTGGGATTGCTTATATTGATGAAGAAGGCAGAGTAACAGTAGTATCTGCCGGACAATCAGCTCATGAGGATCTTGAGCAGGTAGCACATGCGCTTGGACTTCCCGAGGAAAGAGTACGGATAATTTACCCGGCCATCGGTGGTGCGTTTGGCGGGAGAGAAGATATCTCTGTTCAGATTATTCTGGGAGTCGGTGTGTATTGCCTTGAGAAACGAGGTATTCATAGGCCGGTGAAGATCATCTGGTCGAGGGAAGAATCGATCGTTGGTCATTACAAGCGCCATCCTTATTTCATGCATGCCAAATGGGGTGCCACAAAAGACGGTAAAGTAATTGCCGCGGAGGTGGTACTCAATACTGATGGTGGTGCTTATATAGGGAAAAGTTCAAAAGTTATGGGCAATGCTACTTTGATGTGCACAGGCCCTTATGAGATACCGAATGTTAAAGTAGATTCAAACGCGATTTTAACCAACAATGTTCCAAATGGTGCATTTCGAGGTTTTGGCGGCCCACAGGGAGCTTATGAGGCTGAATGTCAGATGAATAAGTTGGCTGATGCCTTGGGCATGGACCCGGTAGAAATTCGAGTCAAGAATGTCCTTAGAGAAGGTTCACTCCTTTCTGTCGATACTCCAATAAATCCGGGTGTTAGTATCGATAAAGTTGTTGAAAAAACAGCTCTGGCTGCCGGC
>JAAYYW010000342.1 GCA_012515195.1 Leptolinea sp. | reverse complement strand
GCAGATTCCACGTTCAAACGGAGCAGTTGGAGGATCTGTCCGCGGGACCGCTCGAGAAACGCCCCTTCATAATCCATACCGGCCACATTGATCAATCCCCTGAAACGCGCTCCCTCAGACCGGATCGATTCAAGAAATTTTTCACGCTCCACCTGTGATGTCAAGTCACAGACACGCGCCCGGGTTTGAATGGAATATGTCCGGGCTATAAAATCTGCGAAACCGCCAACATCTTCACGCATATCTGTTAAATAGAGATCATATCCACGAAGGGCGCATTCAGCCACAATGGCGCTGCCCAGACCGCCAGTCGCACCGCTTATCAGTATGAATGGTTTCATTTCTGGTTATCCTTACGATATATACAGTTGTTTCAATCACTTGTTTTATTCTATATAGTCACGTATACTTTGTCAAGCGGATGTTTCAATCACTTGTTTATTTTTTTATAAACCGGTTTTTTGAATCAGAATTAAGAAGGAAAAATGGAATCCATGTTTAATTACAGGCCAGCGCTGGCCGGAAAAATAGCCGTCATAACCGGCGCCACATCCGGCATCGGACTGGCAACGGCCGTTCTTCTGGCGCATCACGGCGCGCGGATCATCGCTGTCGGACGGGACGCGAACCGCTGCCGGAACGCGGAAGAGGACATACGAGCATCCTGCCCGGAGGCCCGGATATCATTCCTGTTGGCTGATTTTGCATCGCAAAAACAGGTTCGCCGGTTGGCGGCCGAAATCCGCTCCCTTGATCTTCCATGCCTGGATATCCTTGTCAACAACGCCGGTGTCTATTCACAGAAAAAAGTCCTCACGGAAGATGGCATAGAAAAGACGTTTGCCGTCAATCACCTTGCCCCCTTTATCCTGACCCACGAATTACTCCCGCTGCTTGTAAGATCATCCAACGGGAGGGTGATCACAGTGAGTTCCGATTCACATTACCACCTGACACTAAATCCCCGCGTCCTTGACAATCCCGCTTTCTATCTTGGTATTCTGGCGTACGGCCAATCCAAACTGGCGAATATACTTTTTACCGCTGAATTTAACCGCCGGAATTCCAAGAGTTTTGTTCACGCCTATGCCGTTGACCCCGGTCTGGTGAAAACGGACATCGCCCTGAAAGATCAACCACTTATTTCGCGTCTGATCTGGAAAATACGGAGTTCCGCCGGGGTTGATCCGCTAGTCCCGGCCCGTACCATTCTATATCTCGCAACAGATCCGTCCATCCAACACAGCCCGGAAAACTATTGGCACGATCAATGCCCCAAAAAAGCCAGCCATCAGGCCAATGACCCGGCATTGTCACGCGAATTGTGGGATACTTCGAGCAGACTATGCGGCTTCCCTGGTAGGGAACAGGAGAGTTAATAAATGGCGATTTCACCCGTAGAAGAAAAGATCATCACCGCTACAGTGGAGTGTATTGAAAAGTACGGGATTAAAGGAACGACCATCCGGCAAATCGCCGAACAGGCAGGGGTGAATATCGCCGCCATAAATTATTATTTTCGCAGCAAAGACGCGTTGATCGAGCGCTGTATGCGGCAAACCCTGCACAACGCTTTTGACTGGGATGATATTGAAAAATTACCCGGCAGAACAGCGAATGAACGCTGCAAAGCGATTTTCCATGAAATTCTGGAGGGCGGATTGAAGTACCAGGGTATCACCCGTGCCCACGTGTATGATCTGCTGGTGGATGGGAATTACCTGACGCCTTTCACAGAGACAATAAACGAATTCATAAAAAAACTTGTAGAGGACTTAAAGGGAAGAGGGGCGACCCTTCCAGAAGGCGAGCTCTACCTGGCGCTCATTCAAATCACAAATTCTGTCATGATGTTCGTTCTGACCCCTGACGTATTCGAATCGCGATTCGGGATGAGCCTCCGGGAACCGGAATCCCGCAAACGCTATATCGATCGGCTGGTGAACAGACTTCTGGATTGATATCCTACATCAGGGGTACAACCGCTCCAATGATTCAGGAGCCCAGCGTTCCACCATGTCCTTCGAAATGCCATTTTCAAGACAAATTGCCGCGTACAGGTCAACACTGGGACGGCGGATTCGCGCCTGGGTTTCCAGATCCAGCCCCCACAACCCGAAACGCTGCGTCCAACCGCGTTCCCATTCAAAATTATCCACCAGCGACCAGAGGTAGTATCCCTCCACCCGGTAGTTATAGTTGGCCGCCCGCCATACCTGTTCCAAATGCTCCATCAGGTACCTCGGACGGAACTTGTCTTCCGAATCCTCCACGCCATTTTCCGTCACCATCAACGGCACATTGTAACGGCGGGCCCAGTGCAACGCCCGAAACATTCCGTCAGGCACGCTGGCGATAAAACCCGTCTCACTCATCACCGCGCCGGGAGGGGTGCTGCGGCGCCCAAACATTTCTCCCGCGGCAGTCAGGTCAAATTTCACCAGGTCGCCCGTATAGTAGTTTATTCCCAGGTAGTCCTGGGTGCCCATTGCTTCCGGAATGGATATCTTTTTAAACACCGCATCCAACTTACCGGTTTTCAAGGCACCTACAAAGGTTTCATTGTAGATCTTCGCCTGCAGGTTTGCCATCCAGACGTCCGGCGGAAAACCCGGGCGGGCAGGTTGCAGGTCGCGGTAGTTCAGGGCAAAACCTACCCGCGCGTCCGGTTGAACGGCGTGAATGGTCTTGTACGCGACGGCGTGTCCCCGTACCATATTGGCGAGGACCTGCAAGCCCAGATTCATATCATTCTTCCCGGGCGGAAAACCACCACCCATATACCCGCCCCAGACATATACGTTGGGTTCATTGATGGTTACCCATAGTTTTACGGTATCCTTCAGAGCTCCCACCACTTTTTCAACATACCGCTGGAAATAAGGAACTACAGCATCCGTTTCCCACGCCCCCATTTCCATCAACCACAGCGGATCACTGAAATGATGCAGGGTGACCATGGGAACCAGCTTGCGATCGATCATCCCCCGGATGATTTGCCGGTAATACTCCAGAGCGTCCTCATCCCACCGGTCAGGAGATGGCTGCACACGGCTCCACTCAATGGACATCCGGTGTGAATTTTGGTGGGCTTCCGCTGCCCGGTCGAGGTCATCCTTCCATTTACCACCCCACCAGTTGCAGGTCAACCCGGAACGGTCGCCATTCTTGATTTTTCCCTCTGTCATTTCCCACTGATACCAGTTGTTATTCGTATTACCCCCCTCCACTTGATGGGAGGCGGTAGCTGTTCCCCAGAGGAAACCGGCTGGGAAATGGATGGACGTTTTTGGCATGGGTCACCTCATTTTTTATTTAGCTATTATAGAACAGGCGGCAGGATGTTTGAAAGTATAGATTGCATGGCGGGTTTTCTTGCCCTACAATGAAAAGCGGAAAACAAACAAAGTATATGAATTTCTGGAAGAAAATATTCATCACCAGTCTGGTCATCCTCACAGGATGGATAAACCTCTCGCCGGTGGCTCTGAGTCTATGGCAATGGCGTGATGGTGTGCTGTTCCGCGCGGATTGGCCGTCAGCGGCTTCTCCAGTATCCGGACCAGACGTGCTTGAGCCCGCAATAGAACTAAACGATGGGAAATTAATGATCACGTCACCCTCCGGGCAATGGGAAAGTCCTGAAAACTGGATCGTTCAACAGGCTGCCTGGACCGATCTCAACCACGACTCCCGGCCTGAAGCCACCCTGCTGGTCCGCCGGCCGTTCCAACCCTGGCCGGTGGATCGAGTTCTACCACATGGCGGCCGGATCAGCCATCATCAGGATTCAGATGGAATGAGCAGTCACATCATTCTGATCGGCTGGAAAAAAGACCACTGGGGAGAACTCTGGGCTGGTTCGGCGCTGGCAAGACCTGTGCGATCCTTTTTCGCGGTTGATGCGAATGAAGACGGGGTTCAGGAGCTTATTACGAGGGAAGGCAGATATCAGGATACTGATCCATCATACGCGTCCACACTGGCTGTCTGGCAATGGAACGGGTTTGGCTTTGATCTGGTTTCCCGTGTCGAAAAACCTTCCCGATGGTTTACGGGATTAACGGACAGTGAGCAAAATTGTCTGATGTTGCTGCAATAAGTCTATTGATTAGACCTACAACAAGGAGGAGTTCGTGAATACCAACCACAAAAAGATCTGGTTATTCATCAGTATTCTGGCTGCCTTGACCATGTCCTGCAGCCTGGTGACAGGAACTGTTACCGAAACCGGGGAATCAGCGCAAACCGCCGAAGCCCAACCGGCCTCCGTCGAAGGTGGTCAACCGGCGGATGAACCCGCACAGCAATCCGGCCCCACACCAACCCCGCCGGCAGATGTCTACCCGGAGGCATTTGCGACCTTTCCTGACATACCCGTGACCATCCCGGAGAAATATGCCGGAACCGGTTCATACACTCTCCCTGTTGACCTGAACCAGGTGAAAGGGATCGGCGAACTGTCCCTCACAGCAAACCAGAGTCAGGCACTCGCGAATAATGGTTTTGTGACCATCCCTGCAGAACCGGGCACATACCGTGAGTTCTACCAGGTGTATGAAAGCTGGCGTTATGAGACTTCTGTGCCCTTCGTTACGACTGATGCCATTTACCACACATACCATTTATTGTTCGACAAAATGCTGCGCGACCTGGAAACGGCGCATTTCATTGCCCTGGTCCGCTCCCTGACATCAGCCATGCTGGCGACCACCCAGCAGCAGGTGGACGCGTTAACCGGCACATCGCTGGAAGAAGCGGCAAAACGCAACCTGGCGTTCTTTGCCGTTGCCTCGCAGCTCCTTGAAACCGGCGACCCTGTCCCAGCGGCGGTGCAAGATCTTGTAAACCAGGAAATCTCTCTGATCGAGACCCACGACACGCAGGATGTCTCCCCCATCTGGGACAGGGAAGACCTTTCCGGTATGGAGAAATTAATAGAAGATTACACCCAGTATGTTCCGAGAGGACATTACACCCGATCGGAAGAATTGAAGAAATACTTTAAAGGCATGATGTGGTACGGCCGATTAACGTTCCGATTGCGCGATGAATTTGAAACACGCCGCGCACTGCTGCTGGTTCAGGCACTCCGTCAGGCAAAAGCCGCGGATGGTACCGGCGCCATCACCCTGTGGCAGAATATCTACGAACCCACAGTATTCATTGTGGGTAAGTCGGACGACCTGTCATATCAGGAATACGGTGTATTGAGCGACAGTATTTTCGGTGAATCTCCGGATCTGAACGCGTTTGCCGATGAAGCAAAATTCGCTCAATTCATGGAAGCCGCGAAAACCCTTCCCCCGCCGAAAGTAAATTCCATGTGGGTCTGGATCACCGAGGATAAGGAACAGGCCACCAAGGGATTCCGTTTCATGGGACAGCGGTTTACCCTCGACCAGTATGTCTTCGGCCAGGTGATCTGGCGCGAAGTGGGTACCGATGACAATCCCCGCGGCCTGCCAAAGGGACTTGATCTTCTCGCGGCAATGGGTTCAGACGAATCGTACAACATCCTCAAAGAGATGGGGGAGACCGAGTACGCGAATTACGACAAACAACTGACCAAAGTGAAAAATGAGATCGCCACACTGGACAGGGAAACCTGGACGCAGAACCTTTACTGGACCTGGCTTTACAGTTTCTTCCCGCTGATAGAACCCAAGGGGGAAAGCTATCCGGTCTTCATGCAAAACCAGGCCTGGGCACGCAAGGACTTGAACACCGCATTGGGATCGTGGACGGAATTGAAACACGATACGATCCTCTATGCCAAACAGGTAATGGCGGAAATGGGCGGCGGCGGACCAGATGAACAGCCGCGCGGCTGGGTGGAACCCAACCCGGAAGCCTTCGCCCGCTTGAAAGGCCTGGCGCAGATGACCCTCGAAGGCCTTGAAGCACGCGGTCTGGTCACAACCTGGGCGGAAACCTCATTCCAGAACCTTATCTCCGAACTGACTTTTCTGCAGATGGCTGCAGAAAAAGAACTGGCTGGCGAAGAACTGACAGAGGATGAGTACTGGCATATCTTTTATTACGGCGGCATTCTGGAGCAATTTGCCGTTGCGGCCGCAGACTCCGATGAAGGTGAAGGCCGGGTGGATATTTCCGATATGAAAGCGCCGCTGGTAGCTGATGTAGCCACCGGCCTGGCCCCGGATGGCAGCCTTGTCGCCCTGACCGAAGCCATTGGCGAACCGGTTCCCATCCTGGTCGTTCTGCCTGACAGCCCCTGGCGTGTGGCAATAGGTGCGGTATTCAGTTACTACGAGTTTACCGTTCCTTCAGCTAACCGCATGACAGATGAACAATGGCAGGAGCAATTGGAAGCCGGACAGGCGCCCGAACGCCCGGTCTGGACAGACAGTTTTACTGTACGGGATTGATGAAAGATCGGATCTTCAGGGCTGCCGGATTTCTGGCAGCCCTTGTTTTCATCATCGTCCTTTCCCCTGAACCACAGTTTTTCCGGATAACCTTTGTGGGAGATGTAATGCTGGGGCGCGGCATTCAATCTGCCGCGGAGCGCTCAAAGGATTGGCGTCCATTTCAGGATTTGGAACCTTCCACCTATTGGTCTGATGTACTGGCAGCCAACCTCGAATCCCCTTTGACCATCGCCCCTCCACAAACAGGCGGTTACATGCTCTGCGCCCGTCCGGAGATGGTTTCCGCCCTGAAAACCGCCTCATTCGACCTGGTTACCCTGGCCAACAACCATATTCTGGACTGCGGTGAAGCGGGAAAAGACCAGACGCACCTGACGTTATCCGGTATGGGAATCCACCCCGTAGGACCTGACGCGAAGCCTGTTTACATTAACCTGCGTGGACGTCTGGCGGGGTTCATCGCGCTGGATGATGTAACCCGTGCGGTTGATGTCCCATCCGTATTACCGTTGGTTGAGGAAGCTGCCCGGCGGGCAGATCCTTTGATCATCTCCATACACTGGGGCAGCGAATACCAGCCGTCCCCGGCACCCCGTCAGCGCGCGCTTGCATCCATGCTGGCTAATGCCGGCGCGGATGTGATCATCGGGCATCATCCACACGTGGTCCAACCGATGGAGTTTTTACCCCGCGGTACTGATCAACCGCCTGCTATCGTCTTCTATAGTCTGGGTAATGCCCTGTTTGATCAACATGGCCTGCCCGATACGCGTACCGGCGCGCTTGTCAACCTGAATTTTGGTCCGGGCGGCACCCTGCTTTATTCTGTGGAGACCTTCGAGATCGATCCGGTCAATGGTGTGATCCGGAGGATCAATCCCTAAGGATGATGTAAGTTGAAAAAAAAGGTGTAATCTCCTATACTGTTTATACGAAATCCATTTAAATGTTGTTGTCACGCCTAGAATCACCGGGAGGGAACCATGTCAGACCGCCGTACACTCCACCGCCGTCACCTGATCTATTACCTCAAAGTCCTTGATCGTAATACAGATGAACTGCTGGGGCACCTGGTCGACATAACGGAAGAAGGCCTGATGATCGTCAGCGAAACCTGCTATGACCAGGGTCTGCTGATGAAAATGAAAATGCTGCTCCCCCGCGAGATCGAAGGAAAAGAGGATATCGAGTTCGACGCTCAGGTTATGTGGTGCCGCAGGGATGTGAATCCGAGCCTGTTCGGCGTTGGGTTTAAATTCGAGTATGTGGATGTTTTAAGCCGTCAGATCATTTTTGAATTGATACATGAGTTCGGTTTTTCGGATTGATGTCTTTTGTTCGTACAACCTGGAGAATTGGTTATCCCCGTAGCTTTTTTATAGATGACGGGATGTTTAAATACGTGCTTGTTGGACCATAATGCGAACATAATATATCGGGCCATTTTCAGGAAATGGAGACATGAAACGATCATTTAATATCACACCACTTCCCGGCGAATATGCCATCGTGAAACTGGGGCCTGTGGAACCGATACCTTCATGGGCGCAATGTGGGATTTTTTGCAGCATTACCCGTACACCGGAAGAGCTCTCCCTTTTGGTGGAATCTGCTGCCGTTCCCCGGGATTTTCAGAAGGAAGATGGCTGGCTTGGTTTAAAACTTGAAGGCCCATTCCCGTTTGACGCAGTCGGAATCTTAGCCGGAGTGTTGACACCCCTCGCCGAAGCCGGGATCAGTATTCTGGCTGTCAGTACGTATGACACAGATTATGTATTTGTGAAAGAAGACCGATTCGAAGACACCCTGCGTGTTTTGGAGATCGAACCCAGGGATTGATACCTGTCATCCGGTCAGAAGACGATCTGTTACCAACAAAACCGCTTCACGCATTTTTGGGTCGGTCCCATTGCTCCCATTGATAAGCCTTTGCGCCATCATGTCGACAGCCTGTGCGCAAATCCCCGGTTCACTTTTTCGCGGGTCGAGAAAGTCAAGCAGCAATCTACTTATCGACAGGCAAGCTTCCAATACCGGGGTGTTCTCGGTCAATACCGGTAACCGCAAACGCGATGGGTCACAACTCTCCCAGTGCCCTGGCGGACCAAGGCGGGCGCGGTCCAGTGCGTCAGCATCCTTTAACGTCATCCACACTGGATCCGGAAGAAGCGGTTCATCTTTGTACCCGTGGATTTCCACAGCCTTCAGGCAGCGTTCAAGCAGATCGGGTTTCAGGTGTCCTTCCAGTACCGGCCGGTATCTCCGGGCGGCATCGAGGCCATGCTGCCCGCCGGGTAGATCATCCACCCGCGCCAGGTCATGGATCAGGGCAGCATACAACACGGCAAGGGTTTCATCGTTATTGATCGGATACCCAAGCCGATTGGATATTTCCACCAGGTAGAGCACCCAGAATGCCACCCTGACGGTATGACCCAGATCGTGTAAACCAAAGAATGTTGGACCTCGGGAGGAGTATTCACGTGATAGATCCAACCCGGGAAGAGCATCCACTGTGGAGAGACGCCAGAGCGCTTGCGCAAAATCGTCCATGGGAACATGAAATTGCTCCATATCTTTAAGTATCTGCATGAGTTCAGTTGCTGAATTTCGTATCACCCAACCGCCTTCCCTGATTGGAATTTCATGCCATAATAGCCTGGCGTATAATTTCAGTATACCGATAATCTGGAGGATAACACATGTCTGGTCCCCGGCCTGTACGCGCTCCTCGTGGAACACAATTGACCTGCAAATCGTGGCAAACAGAAGCAGCCTATCGCATGATCCAGAACAACCTGGATCCCGAAGTGGCAGAAAAACCTGACGAGCTGGTGGTATATGGCGGCCGGGGCCGCGCCGCCCGATCCTGGGAAGCGTTCGATGCCATCCTGGAAACCCTGAAAACACTGGAAAACGACGAGACCATGCTGGTGCAATCCGGCAAGCCGGTGGCAGTATTTAAGTCCCATTCTGATGCCCCGCGCGTGCTGATCGCCAACTCCAATCTGGTTCCGCATTGGGCCACCCAGAAGCATTTTGATGAACTGGCTGCCAAAGGGTTGATGATGTACGGACAAATGACCGCCGGTTCCTGGATATACATCGGCACACAGGGTATTCTACAGGGCACATATGAAACTCTGGCCGCCCTGGCCAAACAGCGCGGCTGGCCGTCTCTGAAGGGAAAACTGGTGCTTACCGCCGGTCTTGGCGGGATGGGCGGCGCCCAACCACTTGCCATCACCATGAACGAAGGTATTGGGCTGATTGTGGAAGTTGACCCGGCCCGTGCCCACCGCCGCCATGAGATCGGATATGTTGACATGGTGGTTAACGAACTTGAAGAGGCCATGACCCTGGTGGAGGAAGCCCGCGATCAGCAGATCCCGCGCTCCATCGCGCTTATCGGTAATGCCGCCGAGATTTTTCCCGAGCTGGTAGCTCACGGTGTAGTACCAGACGTGGTCACCGACCAGACCCCCGCACATGACGTGCTTTATTACGTCCCGGCCGGTCTATCCGTTGACGCAGCCAGTGAGATGCGAAATTCAGATCCGAAGGAATACGAACGGCGCTCTCTGCAATCCATGGCTGGCCATGTGCGTGCCATGCTGGATTTTAAACACAAAGGCTCCGAGGTCTTTGATTACGGCAATAATCTGCGCCAGCGGGCATTTGATACCGGCGTGCTGGACGCGTTTGAATTTCCCGGCTTTGTTCCAGCTTACATCCGCCCGTTATTCTGTGAGGGAAACGGCCCCTTCCGCTGGGTGGCACTTTCCGGAGACCCGGAAGACATCTACCGGACGGACGAAGCCATTACCGAGCTCTTTCCGAACGACGAACATTTGCTCCGCTGGTTAAAAATGGCGAAGGAGAAGGTTCCTTTCCAGGGGCTGCCGTCGCGCATCTGCTGGCTGGGGTACGGTGACCGGGCTAAAGCTGGTTTAAAATTTAACGAACTTGTTGCCAGAGGCATCGTTAAAGCGCCCATCGTGATTGGCCGCGACCATCTCGATTCTGGCTCGGTGGCTTCACCCAACCGTGAGACTGAAGGTATGCGCGACGGAACAGACGCGGTGAGCGACTGGCCAATCTTGAATGCCATGATCAACGCGGTCAACGGCGCCACCTGGGTCTCATTCCATCACGGCGGCGGTGTGGGCATTGGCTACAGCCAACATGCCGGTCAGGTGATCGTAGCCGATGGCACACCCGAAGCCGCCCGCCGGCTGGAACGGGTATTGACGAGCGATCCTGGCATGGGTGTGGCCCGTCATGCCGATGCCGGATACCCCCTGGCCATTGAAACCGCCCGAAAAAAGGGTGTCCGCATCCCCATGTTGAAGGGTTAAACCGTTTTGCGAAAGAAACGATTCTTCTTTTTCCTGCTCGCCGCCATCGTTGGCGCGCTCGTCGGAATCGGCTTCGGCTGGTACCTGCGTCCACAAATGTATTCTCAGGCTGGTCTGTCAAATTTGCGGGTGGATTATAGAACCGACTATGTATTGATGACGGCAGAAATATTCCACCATGAACAGAACGTTGAAGAAGCGCGCCGCCGCCTGCAGGCTCTGGGTAACGACCTGCCGGACCGGTATGCCAGTGAAGCCCTCCTCTCCGCAGGACAGATGGGCTATACCCCGACCGATCTGCAATATCTGGCTGACCTTGTCCAGGCGGTAGCACCGGTAGTAAACGTGACCATCACACCCGGGGTTGTATCACCATGAGAGAGCGCCGCCTTCGCCGTGAACGCGCCTCCCGCGCTCCCTGGTATCTGCTTACCGGTTTTCTTCTTGGTCTGGCTGCCGGAATTGTCTTTTCGGTATGGTTCTGGCCAGTGCCATATGATTTCGCGCGCCCATCAGACCTGAATGAAGAAGCCCGCGATAACTACCGGATGATCGTCGCCCGCGCCTATTTTGCCAGCGGTGACAGCGGCCGGGCGTATCCACGCCTGGACCTGTTAAACGATGAACAACCGGAAAGCATACTGGCTGCCCATGCCCAGCGGGTCCTTGCCGCGGGTGATGAAAAAGGTTCCAACGCACTGGCGTTGCTGGCGGCCGGACTGGACACCGACAATCAAATTGAACCCACACCAGGTGGAGCTGATTCGGGGACAGTTTGGCCAACGCTTGTCCCGGAAATGACCAACACACCATCCGGCATTCTTTCGGAACTGCCCACACTTGAAGCAACGGATGAAATGGAACAGGACGGTACCCCAATCCCAACTATCGAGCCGTTGAATATACCATCCGCCGATATTCCCCGCGCCACACCCACCATGTTCCCCACTCTCAGCGCTCCGTACATCCTCAAAGAAAAAGCGGTGGACTGCGGCCGGAATCCACGACCGGGCTTGCTGCAGATCTGGGTCGAGAGCGCATCCGGGGTAGCCATGCCAGGTGTTCGTATCCAGATCAATTGGAAGGACGGCGAAGAGACATTTTTTACCGGGCTCAAACCGGAACAGAACAACGGATACGCCGACTTTGAGATGACCCCGGGATTTATGTACAGTCTGCGTGTCGGCGAGAATGGCGAAACTATCTCTGGATTAAGCGCGGCAGATTGCGCGACAGAAGGCTACCCGGAACGCGTGGGTGGAATGGTCCTGCGTTTCACGGAAAGATAACCGCTACTCCACGACTAACAACCAGGGTTTCGTTTCCGTCAGATTACCGGCCGCGTCTGTGGCTTTCACCGTCAAGTGGCGGGTTCCCCGTTGCGGCGTATTCCACTCAAATGTGTAGGGGGCTTGGTTGCTCTCCCCGATCGGTTTTCCATCAATCAGCCATTCCACTTTTGTGACCGGCGAAGAGTCCGTAATCTCAGCCTGCATAAAAACCGGTTTTACCCCTGAAACACTGATCCCTTCCCGCGGACTGGCTATGGTGATCTCCGGGGGTGTATTATCCACGGTTACTTGTGACAGGGCTGTCTGTAATGTGTTGTCGTCCCGCACCACAACCAGGCGGATGGCATATAGCCCATTCCTGCCAGTCGTGTCCCACTCTGCCAGTTGACTGTTCAGGATGGGAATGGTGTTTTCGGCAATTTGCACCCAATCTTTCGGATTCAATCCTTCCCCGATCTGAATCCGGAAGTTCTTAAATCCATCACCAGCCGCCGTTCCACGGATGGCGACTTTCCCGCCGATCTGCGAGAAAAGGGCTGGTTGATCAATTTTCACATCATCCAGAGGTGTTCCAGCCTGGATGGTGTCGTAATCGGTGGGGGCGGTGGCTATACCGGCCGCCCGCGCCCAGTCGCGGGCTTCTTCAGGGATGGACAGAAATACGGCCTCTTCCGTTAACCCCGGTGGAGTGAAGACGGTGGCGATGTTGCCCGTTTCACGATTGATCTGTACCGGGTGGTACAGGTCATCTGTCGTTGTCGGCTCACTTCCCTGAAGAAACACCTCTTTCACCCGTGAGGGGCAATTTGCTGTAGGCAGCATTCCTGAGGGATCACATACATCCAACGTGCTTACACCTTTCGGTACAGTCCAATCCAGGGTTGACAAACTGGTAAGGCTCTGACGCATGACGGCATTCCACACACCACCTGCCGCTTTTACGCCCAGTGATTTCGTGAAGAAAAACTCTTTCTCCATCCCAACGTCGATACCATTTTCGTTCTTTGTTTCAGTATCAGCCCCAATTCCCATCCAGATGACAGCGGCTCGCTGCGGTGTGTATCCCGCCGCCCAGATTTCCTTCCCATCAGCCGCGGAACCGTACTTGGCTCCGGCTGGCCGGCCCAATTCGAACGGATTGGGGTATCCCAATTCCGCCCGCCGCATGGGCTCATCAGACAGGACATTATGAACCAGGTAGGCCAGCGGCGCGCTGAGCACCGGCTGACGCCGGACTATGTCATTGTCAAACATCGATTCACCATAGATGTCTTCCACCGACAGCAATGTTGATGGCTGCAACGCCTCCCCTGCCGTGATCGACAGGCCGTACAGGTCTCCCAGGTTGGCAAAAACATTCATCCCCTGCGCGATCTCCAGCAGGGTTACCGAACCGCCGCCTTCGAGCAGTTTCTCGGGGGCGTAGACGTTTTCCAGGCTGTTTATGCCCAGCGGACGAACCAATCGCCAGGTGTTGCGTGCGCCCAGCGTATCAATCAGGTTTTCCAACGGGTTCAAACGGTCACTGACCAGGGCAGTCCGCAGCCGGATTGGACCGCGGTATTGAACAGCAACGTCACGGGTCAACAATTTAGAATCATCCACCGATGGACGAGGCAGGTCCCACACCAGACTGGCGGGGTTATAACCGCGGGAAAAAGCCGCCGCCGCCAGGAACGGACTGAGCGCCGTACCGCCCTGCATGTCAGCATAATCATCACTGACCCCTTCCAGCGTTGTCTTTCCTGCCAGCGCCAGGATCTCGCCGCTGGTGGGGTCCATCAGCATCCCGGCCGCCTGCGTTTCAGCAGGCAGGGGTTGTTCAAGGGGAGGCAGCGCCGGCAGAAGCCGTGCCGCGGCACAGGTTGAGTCCGCCGGGGTGGTTGTCGTTTCCAACCTGTCCAATTGGGCCTTGAGTGCGCATTCCAATTGTTCCTGCTGGACCATATCCAGCGTGGTTCGAATGTGCAGGCCGCCCAACGCCAGACGGTCATCCGACACCAGTGCCGAGAGCTGCTGGATCGCCAGCCGGGTGAAAGCCATGGCGACGGGGGAAGTCTGCTCTGGCGGCGCCTGAATGGCTAAACCCATATCCAGCGCGGCCTGGCGTATTTCTTCCGTGAAAAGTCCGGCTGAAACAAGCCTGTCCAGGCTGGTGTGCATCAGGTCTTCAGCCGCCTGGGGCGAATCATGCGGATTCAATGCCGGCGCGGTGGATAAACCGGCCAGCAGCGCCACTTCCGCTTCGTTCAGGTCAGCCGATGATTTTCCAAAGTAAACGCGCGCCGCGCTCTCTGCCCCGGTGATCTGCCGTCCAAAGGAAGCGCTGTTCAGGTACCATTCCAGCACCCTCTCGCGCCCGTAGGTTGCGGTCAATTGCCAGGCCAGCAAACGCATCCGCACCGCCCGGCGCGGGGAGGCATCTTCCTGCCACAGCAGCAAGCGGCTGACCAGACTCTCCGCCAGTGTGCGCGGCGCGGGGTCGTCGAAATGCTTCCAGTCCGCGCCTGAAGACTGCCAGAAATCCGGCTGGTTCAATGCGGTGACGGCCTCCGCCAGCAGCGGGGAAAAATGAACATCGCGGTTCGGGTCGAGCCATACATAGGCTCGCAGCGACCCGGGATTGTCGAGTGCCAGCAATTCGGTCTGACCGCTGCGGTCGTACAGCCGCGAAGGCTGTAATATCAACCCGTCCGTCGGGTTGAAGAAGGTTTCCACTTCTTGTATGGAAGGCATCCCTTCGGTCACCGAAGCGTACAACCAGGAGGCGCCCAACACGGCAGCCGCCATCACCAGCGACAGGATAAGCAGAAAGCCAAAACCAACCGGTTTCAGCCGGCTGGACAGGCGCTCTGCTTTTTCGGTCTTGTGCCGGTTGCGCCGGATCATCACCCGATTCAGGTCATGCAATGGCATGCAGAAAGTTTAACATAAGCGCGGGT